>JBBRDP010000109.1:0-11600 GCA_038203795.1 Gemmatimonadales bacterium | reverse complement strand
GCGAACATAAAAAACGCGAGCGCAGCGAGCTTCCGACGATCGCCCGTCAGCTGCAACGCTCGTTCGGCTTCAGGGCTCGGGAATCTCCAAGTCGCGACAAATCTTGCGCGCCAAGAAGTCGTTGACCTCCCGATGTCGCGGGATCACGGATGTCCGTCGCGTCTTTCGATGCACAAAAACTGAGTGGTTGCCGCCCTCGCGAAGCAACTCGGCGCCATGTCGTTCGACATGCCGAACCAAGTCGACCCGCTTCACGCCGTGAATCGCAGGGGTTCGCGGATGACGGTAGCCCCGGCGAGATCTTCTTCCGCCATCGCACGGTTGGCTTCCATTACGAGCACGACCGCCTGGCGTAGATTCGCGCGCGCTTCTTCCAATGTGGCACCCTGCGTGTTCGCGCCCGGTAGTTCTTCGACGAAGGCGATGAATCCTTCCGGGACGGCCTGAAAGACTGCGGTCAACTCGACAGCCATAGCAACCTCGTGACAGTGGGATCACGGAAATCTACATCGGGTCGAGACACTGACGGGTCCAGCCCTCCAGCTCGGGAGCTCGGAGCGACCGCTGCCCACGCTCGACGTTGCGACGAGAGCGAGGGCAAGCCGAACGTTGGCTTCTGCAGCGGGCGCTCCAACAAGATGCGCGCGAAGCGCGCTTCCGTAGACGCCCGACTGCAGCAAGCATCGTTAGGCCGGCATCGCGTGGACGTTGCGTGGAAACAGCCCGTCGCGCAGCGGCGCGGTGACGGTCAGCAGCCGACTCGGGCGTATGCTCGGCGCTCCCCGGTCCCGGAGAGCGCATGCCCGACGCGGCACCGGCGGCGCGCGGCGTCTACAAGCCCCGACGCCCGCACGCGTCGCCGCGCTTTCGGTTGGTGTCCGACCATCTGCATCACCTGCAGACGGTCTACGACGACCGCTTCGCCCGCGAGTACGGCCCCTGGCGGCCCGTCGTCACGCAGGTCGCTGACAAGTTCCTCGCCTGCGGCGTGCTCGACCACGGGTTCGCGCGCATCCGCTGCGACGACTGTGCACACGAATACTTGCTCGCGTTCTCCTGCAAGGGCCGCTATTTCTGTCCGAGTTGCCCTGCCCAAGCGCCTCGCGATCTGGGCGCAGTGGCTCGACACGACACTCCTCGCGCCGGTGCCGCCTAGCCAGGTGGTGCTCACCATCGCGAAGCGGCTCCGCGCCTACCGTCTGTACCACCGCCGCCTGCTCGGCGAGATCGCCCGCGTCGCTACCCGCACCGTCACCGCCGCCATCCGCACGCTGACCGGCGAGCGCGACCTCGCGGTCGGTATCGTGGCCTGCTTGCAAGCGCACGGCTCGCGGGCCAACTGGCATCCGCATCTGCACCTCCTTGTGACCGACGGCGGCTTCCGGCCGGACGGGACGTTCGTCACGTGGCCCGCGCACGACACGGCGCGGTTGACCGAGGCGTTCCGCCGCGCCGTGCTCCGGTTGTTCGTGCGGGTCGACCTCTTCGACGAAGACCAGGCCGCGGGCATGCTGACGTGGCCGCACTCCGGGTTCCACGTGCACACCGCCGTGGTGAGGCGCGTCGCGATCGGATCGTCTTTCGCAAATGCGGCGAGGCGCGCATCTGCGACGGCGATCTGCGCGTTCAATGGCGCAAACACCGCGAAAAGCGGCGCCAACTCCGCCGTCAACGTCGGCGATAGGTCGAGTGCGGCGATCCGCGTCGGCACCCACGCGCTCGCACTCGTCGGCACGCGCAGCCCGTCGCGTCGCACCAGGGCCTTCGCGAGTGCGATGTCCCGCGTGCGCGTGCCCACGAGTGCATCCCGCACCGCGAGTTCCGCGCGCACGTGCCGTCGCGCCTCCGAACGCCGAGAGGCCGGTCGCCACGCGCCTGTTTCGCACGCGTCCATCAGGGTGCGCGCATCGCGCGTGTCGGTCTTGGTACGGCGCGAGCGATTGGCGTACATCGGCCCGTCGTTCGGATCGGCGACGATGACCTCGTGGCCGAGCGATTCCACGTGGCGCGCGACCCACTCGCGCTCCGTACTCGCCTCGAGCAGGATGCGGGCCAGCGGCCGGTCGCCCAGCACGGCGGTGCACCGCTCCCGGCTGGTCGCGATCCGGCGGGCCGTGATCGTGCCGTCGTCGGCTGTGATGCACAGCGGGCTCTCGCGCTTGTGCCGATCCAGGCCTATGATCTCCGTGGCGATTGGCCTCCCGATATGCGCCCCGTCGTCAGACGGTCAGCGCGTAGATCGTGGTGGAACAGCGGGTATCTCCACGTTGCCGTGGAGGTCCAGCCGCCGCTTCATACCAACTATCTCGTGAAGGAGCGTCTCGCGTAGCGTGCAACTGCCTCCGCGCATCCTCACGAGGAGGGTAGGTCGCTCCCCTGATACACCTCCTCCGGATACATCGCTATGGGCCTGATTCCCTCTCGCACAGCACCCGCTCAGCGAGACGGTATCACCGGACTCCACCCGACCGACACCCACTCGCACGTCGAGTCATCGATCGCATACTTGCGAACCCGCGAGACCGCGCGATCCGTTTCCAGCACCACCTGTTCGAGCACGAGCAGGGTATCCATGGCGAACGCGAACCACGGCTGCGCCTGACGCGTCACGCGGACCGGTGCGTCGATGCAGGCCTGGGTCAGATCGTCCGAGAGCAGGGTCAGGTAGATGTCCTGCAGGAACGCAGACGACGTGGTGAGCTCGATGTCGGAGTGCACGATCACGATCCGTCCGGATGAGAGTTGGTGCAGCCGCATGGGGTGACTGCTCAGGCCATACATCTCCTCCGGCGATCGGGCGGCGGATAGTCGCTCCTCGATGTTCGGCGGGACGCCTCGTCGTCGCCCCACTGGCACCCTCAGATGGGCGACGGGTTGGCCGCGCGCATCAGCCAGGAGCAGCTCCTCCTGTGCCGCGTAACCGACAAGAATGGCGGTATCCCGCGCCACCACGACGGTGTGACCCAGCAGCTGTCCCCGGAACGTCAGCGAGTCGGCATAGAAGGGCGGCAGCGCAACCAGATGTGAGATCGAATCCTCCCTCGTGTTCCAGAGGGCGACCGCCGTTCCGCGCTGCCGATTCCACAACCCGAGCCACACACTGTCACGGGTGGCGCTGAGCGACCAGTACGATCCGTCGAAGGATCGCCGACGCCGATACGCTCCGGTACGCGTGTCGAACAATGAGATGGTATTGCCGTACAGGTCGAGCACGGCGACGGTCGTATCGTTGAGGAACGCCAGGCCGGTCGGACCGCTGAACTCGCCGGGCCCTTGCCCGCCTCGCCCGATCTCCCGCAGCATCGAGCCGTCGGGCGCATACCGGATGACGCGCGGTCGAAAGGCATCGATGACGTAGAGATCGCCACGTGGCGAGACCGCAAGACCCACTGGTCGCCCAATGTACGAGCTATCGGATTCCTGCAGCTCCAGACTGTCGATCGCGCTCACAGTTGCGGAGCGTACCGTGCGGTGACGATCGGTGTCGGGCGAGCAGGCGGCGAGGGCGTTGCCGAGCAGGAGCAGGGCGCAGGTGCGAACGAGCCCGCGCGTGCGCCAGTGTAGTCCCCACGTGCGTACCGGCACACGACATCCATGAATTGCTCGTCGCGAATGGTGACCAGTCACTAGCGAATCCTGGCAGAGTCAATGAAGGTACGCACCATCGGTGACAGACGCGCACCTGCCGTGAAGTCAGAGGCACGCTGTACTTCGAGTCTTCCGTCTCGGAACAAAAACTCGCGCGACATGCCGTAAGCGTCGTTAGCGAGAACGCCGTCAGGCACAAGTCGAAGCCGGACCAGGATTCGTTCTTCTTCGACGGTCGGGCTTCTGCTCAGGACGATGCGAACGTGTTCAGGTGTCGATTGCCGCGCAGAGACCCAATCCCCGAGTGTCTGGGCGCATGTCAAGCACAGTCGAGGGTCAAAGAGCAGCACTGCGACCATACCTGAGTCTCCAGCGAGCTCTTGCAGTGCCTGACCGCCGATGAGTTCGGCGCGGTGCAGCTCGTTCTCCTCAACAGTTCCGCATGAGACACCTGTGGAGAGAACCGCTGCGGCAAGAACACATATCATTGGTGCTCGCTTCAGAGGTTGTCTTTGCTCGTGTTTCACCGTGTGTTCTCCCGGTTCCGAACGTTCGCTGCGAAGGCGAGCGTCGACAGGCACATCGGGAACTCCGGGAATGCGCCTGTCGATCGCGGAACGACTGCCTTCCTCGTTTGGGTGCCGTCAGGTGGCGTAAACGGGCGGTAGGATCTGACAGTTACACAACGAACTGATAGGGGAGTAGCAGTAGCGGCACCAACCCGAATAGTGTACGTACGCGTTTCCTCTCGGCCCCTCCTCCGCGGAGGAGGACTTCGCACTCATCGTCCCACCCAGTACCAGTGCGGAAACGATGACGAGGCTTGTCGCAATCAGCTTTTTCATCTGGCTCTCCTAGTTCGGCGACGCGAGCGGCCAGCGTTGAACAACGACGCACCACTGTCGCATCTGTTGGAATGCAGGACCCTCGGTGTTCACTCGAATGCCGCGCACCTCGAATGCAGCCCACGTTCGAGCACTCACTTCCTGCTGAAGGTTGCGCGCGACTTGTCGATGGACGCCCTGAGGCCGCGCCCCACCGTTTGGTCTGCACAGTGACAGTACGAACGGCCTTTCCACTTCGCCATCTCCGTATCGGACATTCTCTCCGCCCCCCTCTTTCGATCGCCGTACATTCGACAAGCCCGTCGTCGCATGCCCCCCTTGCGCAGACGCCGTGCGAATGACACCGTCTCGCGTGTACGACCCGCACCGCGCACCGCGCACCGCGCACCGCGCACCGCGCACCGCGCACCGCGCACCGCGCACCGCGCACCGCGCACCGCGCACCCGCACCCGCACCGCGCACCCGCGCCTGATCCCGCACCCGATGCCCGTCCGCGCGCTACACGGCCTCACGCTCGCATGGTTTGACGCCACCGGGCTCGACATCGCACCGCCCGACTGGCTGCAGCACGAGGTGCTCGCCTTCGTGCCCGACATGCCGGCCGACCTGGCACCGGATCGCCTCGCGCACCCCGCGTATCAGTGGCTGCGTCTCGCGTCGGCCTTCGACTTTGCCGAGCACGCGCACGGTGCGCGGCACCTCACGTGCTTGACCGAACCGACGCGCGCGAACTGCTGGCGCTCGTCTCTGAACGCTGCGGGCGACTCGCGCGCCAACGCGGAGAACTCGACGCGGCCGGCGACTGGATTTCTGCGTGGGCTCGCGTATGCGGACGATGCGCGACATCGCGCCGCGTTGGGCGCGTGCGTGCAGGGGCTCGCCAACCTCGCGCAGGCGCGAGGGGATTCTGACACAGCCGAGCGCCTCGCACAACTAATCCTGGTCCACGGTGCCATCGTGCCGCGCTACGCGCACGTGGCCGCACTGCTCACGCTGGCGGTGCTGCATCGCCAACAACAGCGCTTTGCCTCCGCGACGCGATATGCGTGGCAGGCGTACGGTCTGGTCGAGGGGTACGATGAACGGCGCGCGATGGCGCTGGTGGAACTGGCGCATCTCGCGCTGGCACGCGTCAAGCTCGGGGCCGCCGAGCGCGGATTCGCCGTGGTGCTTTCCTTTGCGCGCTCGGTGCGCGTGCGACGCCCCGCACGATCCGGCGCACTGGCCACGGCACTCGCTCACTGGCGCACGAACGAAGGGCACGCGAGTGCGCGCGCGGCGGTACAGCAGCCCATCGCCGTCCCAGAGGCCGACGAAGTGCGCGCCCTGGAGCGCCTCGCCACGCTCCTGCTGGTCACACCCGCGGCGCGCTTCCATGCCGTCGCGTAGCGCCGCCCGGACGATCTCGCTGCCACGCGATCGCATCGTGCCGCTCGGCCTCTCCCCCGCCGAGCTCCCGCTCGTGCAGACGGCAGCGGCTGGTCGCTTCGCGCTGGTTGCACCGCACGAGGTGCGACCCGTGGTGCTGGCGGATGCCGCGCGCCATGACGTGGTGCACGTGGCCTCCATGTCGTGGTGGGCAGATCACCATGCGGAGCCGGCGTTCGCGCCGGTGCTGGAACACGTTCGCATGGTGCTGCTGCTGCCAGCGCACACCACGGGCGCACAGCAGCGGCAGCTGGCGCAGAAGGCACCGCGCGCGGTGGTGGTGATCCTCGGGGAGACGCACTCGGCGCGCGCCCTGCACGCCGCACTCGACGTCGTCCGTCACCGCACGGTGGCAGACGCACTGTGGCAGCAGCTGGCCACGGCACCCGACCTCGCGCCCGTCGCCACGCGGTCCTTGTGCGAGGCCGTTCAGCTCCTGCCACACGAGCGCACCGTACCTGCCCTCGCCCGCGCGCTGTTCCTGACCGAGCGTACGCTGCGGCGGCAGCTCGAGTGCGCCTCTCCCGGGCTCACGCCCCGGCGAGTGCTGGGCTGGGCCAAGTTGCTGCACATGGCGTGGTATCTCGAGGCCACGCCCGATGCATCGTTTGATCGGATGGCGGAACAGCTGGGTGCCTCCTCGCCCGCCAACTGGCGTCGCCTGCTGCGCGAACTCACCGGTCTCACCCCGAACACACTGCGCACGGGTGCGGTGGACACGGTGGTCGCGGCCTGGGTGGAGCAGCGCGGGGGCGATGTTCCCCTCGCAGGTACGAAGGCATAGCAGGGCGACGGTCGTCGGGATTCGCGCCGATGCTGCGCCGATGCTGCGCCGAGGCGGCGCCGCGGCGGCGTCCGTGCGCCTGCTCAGCCCCATGTCGGGCCTGCGGACCGCTTTGTTGGGACGGGTCTGTCCCAGATCTAGTTGAAACTCGGGTGGTGCCTCCGTACTGCGCGTGTTGATCCCAGCCAGGATTCGCACGCCAACATAGAGGACGCCGCCCATGCCGAAGGTACGAACGAATGCTCGCGCGCACCAGTCGCCGCCCTCCGCCGCTGCGCAGGTCGAGGCCTCGCTGGACGACGGCACCGTGGCGCTGGTCCTATCGGTGCGCAGGAGCAGTCTCACCGCACCCCTGCAGCACGTGTGCCGCGGATGGCCGACGTGAGCGCAACTCTGACAGATGCGCACTGGGGCTTTACTCCGGTTCCGGTGACCCTCCTTGCCGATGCGCTCAGCACGAATCGATACCGCAGCCTCGCGTGCAAGCCACACGCGATGCATGCGATCCGTACTGATGTCCAGCAGCGCTGCATACGCAGGGTTGTATCGGTAGTTGGTGAAGAACGTGCCCTTGCTCATCCCGGCGAGCTGGATGAACTCCTTGATCGAGGGAGCGCTGCACGGCGTCGCGCACGACGCGATCACGATGAGCGGGCCGAGGAACACCCGTCCAACACAGCGCAGTATTGGTCCACGCGTGAATTCTGCGCGACGCAGAGCTTTCGTACACCGCGCATCGAGGCTTTTCCTACAGCCTCACGTGGAGCTCTGCTGCAAACGAATCAAGCGAAATGCGAGCGGCGCGAGCTACCAGGAATCGTTTGGCAGCAGCAGCAGCGTTTGTTCTGTCGCTGGCGAGCAGATGTGGACGGAACGCTCGCTCCTTACCCGCTGTGATCCTCACGGAGGAGTGCAATGACGCGGTCAACCACGCGCGCATGCGACTCCGCGGTCAACCGAGCCACGCGGCCGTGGAACAGACTGTTGTGGGCCGTGAAGAGCTTCCCTGGCCGTGCGAAACTGACGCGGTGCAACGATCCGTCAGCAACATCTGCGTCGGCTAGTGCGATGGCGAGCGGGTCCCCTTACGGATTGCTCGTGATCTGACACAGCCGGACGTCACCGCGACCGGTGTCCGCCAGGACAAGCGCCGGTCGAAGCTTGGACCCGGTCAGGTCCGAGAACGGAAACCGGACGAGGACTACGGCCCGGGCTGCAAGTGGCTCCACGCGCTGTCCTCCTCGGCGCGAGTCCAATCGGCGAGGGCGGTTTCGCTCAGGAGCGCTCCTGCGCGGGAGGCCTCCTCTCCCGGTTCATCAAGAATGATGAGCAACGCCCGGCTGGGCCCGACGACGAGCGCCGGCTCCAAGATGCGAACGTGGCCGTCCATTTCAACAATCGCTTCTACGGTGTGGTGCATCGCGCCTCCTCGGGCAAACGGGACTCTGCGACGGGACGAATCGACTGTAGTATGGCGGGCGCGACGAGGCGCACGCAACGAGGCGCACGCAATGGCCAATGCGGACGCCGCCGCTCTGCTCGCCACCGACCGCCAGGAACGGAAAGATGGTGAATAGGCGCACAGGGTACAGGCCAGAACATTCTTTGCGGCAGCAAGCGTCGTTATGGCGCCGCGCGCCTTGCTTGAATCCGAGGTCGAGGCGAACAGATGACGGCCTCACCTATCTTCGATAGCGCTCCAGATACACCAAGTCGTCATCCGGATCGGTGCGGGCCACATACACTGTGCCGGCGCCGAACCCAACGACCAGTGTACCGGTGCGCAGCGCGGCCGTGCCCAGCAATTGACCGGCTGCATCAAAGATGTCATAGCGCCACGTGCGGTCGGTCGCAGCGTGACTACGGCCAACCCAGATCTCACCCTCAGGTGTGGAGAGGACAGTGGCGGCGATGAACGGAGGCATCACCGTCGGGAATGCCTCGTCGGGAAGTGCCGGTGCACGGCTTTCCGGTCCGCTACCGCCACCCTCGCGGAGGGCGCCAACTCGGGCACCCTCGCCGCGCCTCCGATACGCGGCCCGTTCGGCCGCTGACACCGCAATCGGGCTGTATGCGATGTCTGTTCCACGTTGCACGCCTCCCGTCGCATCGGTGGTGGCGATACGAAACGGATTGTGATGCACGATGACGACCCGTCCGTCGGGAAGTACCGTCCAAGCGTCGAGATGCGGGAATGGTGTGATAGTTCGGGCGAGCGAAGAAACACCGCTTGGTAGCGTGAGTCGCACGCGTCCGCCATTTGATACTCGCGTGATCATGTCGGTTCGTCCATCCGCGTGATTCCAGCGGACAATCGCGACCGAATCGAGGAACGCGCCGCGCTCTTGGTCGAACCCGCTACCCTCGAAGTAGAATCGGCCTTGCCGGTCGGTTCCTCGCACTCGAGCTAGCCCCCCAGGTACGCCGCCGGTGGGCATCGGGAGCGACGTTGCCGAAATCCGTCCGTCGGCGGACACTCTGAGAATGCGACGAAGCATCTGGTCCACGACCCACGTGGTGTCAGCGACACCTGGAAGTGGCGCTGTCGGGAACCGGTACTCGCCCGGCCCTTCGCCTTGGCGACCTACTGGCACTCGTGTGCTCGCGGCGAAATCCACGAGCACAATGCCGCGATCCATCTGATCCGTGACTAGCGCGCGCAGACCGGAAAGCTCGCGCACGCCAGCGATCATCGTGAACGGTTCTTCAATCGCCGCATCGGGGCGGACTGTGAGGTCCAACCGACGCTGCGGCGATGCGGAGGCGATAGGCAACAACGCTACGATGAGTAGCAATCGGATATTCGGCATGCGTGCTCCTGCGGCGGGATCGCAAGCGGCTGAGAGTACCGCGTCGACGATTGGGATAGCGTAAAACGGAGCGACGGCGGCGCCACTGAGCGCGCGCAAACGACTCCGTAGTGACTCGTGATTGCACACCATCTGCTGGCCAGATGGTTCCCTTCGGCTACCGCGATGCCTGCAGAGTCGGCATAACGAGGCTGTAGGATAAGTCCCGGCGTGCCTCGATGTGGAAACGGAACTCTTGGCGCACTCGGGAATTGGTCTTGGAGAATCTGCGCCCCGTCCCGTCTCCCGTCGAGTCTCGCCATGGCCCGGTACAAGTTCATCGATACGCAGCCGAAGCTGATCCCGGTTGATCTCACCGCCCAGCTGCTGCCTGGCACCTTCGAGCACGCGCTCAACCACCTGTTGGACCATGCCGTGGACCTGTCCCATTTCGATGCGCGGTTCCGGAATGATGAGACGGGCGCCCCGGCGTATCCGCCGGCGTTGCTCCTGAAGGTCGTACTCTTCGCGTACGCGCAGGGCATCGTCAGCAGCCGGCAGATCGCCCGGGCGTGCCAGGAGCACGTCACCTTCATCGCGTTGTGCGGGGATCAGCCGCCACACTTCACCACCATCGCGAAGTTCATCAGCACGCTGGACGACGACATCGCGCGGGTCTTCGCGGCGGTGCTCGCGGTGTGCGACCGCCAAGGCCTGATCGGGCGCGAGATGTTCGCGATTGACGGCGTGAAGCTCCCGAGTAACGCGTCGAAGCATCGGAGCGGGACGCGGGCTGACTTTGAGCGGCAGGCGGCCAAGCTCGAGGCCGCGGCCACGACGATGTTGCAGCGGCATCGCGCGGCAGATGGGGCGCCGGCGGAGCCAGATCGCCCGACCAAAGCCGCTGCCCGCATCACTCGCCTGGAGCGTGATGCGGCACAGATCCGGGACTGGCTCACGTGCCATCCCGAGGACCGACGCGGTGCGAAGGGGAGCATTCGCAAAAGCAATCGCACCGACAATGAGAGTGCCAAGATGGCGACGAGCAAAGGCGTCATCCAGGGCTACACGGGTGTCGCGGCGGTCGATCACGCGCATCAGATCATCGTCGAGGCGCAGGCGCACGGGACGGGCTCGGAACACGCGCTGCTCGTGCCGGTGGTGACGGCGACCAACCCGTGGCGTACGGCCGACACACTGATCACCGCCGATGCGGGCGACCACAGCGCCGCGAATCTGGAGCAACTCGCGACCAAGCAAGTACCGGCCTTGATTGCCGATCCGGACCTGCGTCGCCGCGACGAACGCTTCGCGACACAGGACCGCTACCGTGTGCTCCCCGATCCGTTGCATGACAAGTCCCGCACGGCCTTGACGAAGACGCCGCCGGTGTTCACGCCGAATGATTTTCGGTACGATGCGGACGCGCGCACGTGCATCTGTCCGGCCGGGAAGTCGCTCTATCGGAAGGGCGCGCGCAATGTCACCGGCGGCGTCATCGGCGAACACTTCCGGGGTGCAAAACGCGATTGCGTGCCCTGCGCACTGCGCGCCCAGTGCCTGCGGACACCAGACACGACTGCGGTACGCAATGTCGCGTTCTTTCGCGGACGCGTGGACGCACCCGCGCGCGACCACGTCGCCGAAATGAAAGCGCGCCTTGATTCGGCCGCAGGACGCCAACAATACGGCGCGCGCTTTGCGACGGTGGAGCCAGTCTTCGGTAATCTGCGCGCGAACAAGCGCCTCGACCACTTCACGTTGCGTGGCCGCGCGAAGGTCGACGCGCAATGGAAGCTGTACTGCTTGGTGCACAACATCGAGAAACTGGCGAACGCGGGCTACGCCGCGTAGCGCAGAGAGCCGGGAGCAGGCCGGCGTGCGCGAAAACGGTCGCGGCATCGCGTGGAAATCCGTGTGACGGCAGAAAGAACCACACACGAAGCTCTCGCGCCGAACTTTTTGTAAAGAACGCGCGCGAAATCGGCTTATCCTACAGCCTCAACGTTTGAGTTCAGCTGCGGGCGAACATAAAAAACGCGAGCGCAGCGAGCTTCCGACGATCGCCCGTCAGCTGCAACGCTCGTTCGGCTTCAGGGCTCGGGAATCTCCAAGTCGCGACAAATCTTGCGCGCCAAGAAGTCGTTGACCTCCCGATGTCGCGG
>JBBRDP010000108.1:0-11834 GCA_038203795.1 Gemmatimonadales bacterium | reverse complement strand
CAGCGTCTCATCCAGAATCAGCAGGGGCTCACGAACCGTATCCACGATGTCCTGGGCATACGCTTCCGGGTCATCTTGCAACGCCGTCTCTAGCATCGATCTCCTCTGATCCGGCGCCTCGAAGGTCTTGCAGGACGGCCGAACACCGCACGAAAACGATGCGGTCAGGCGTCCCGGCTGTTCGAGGCAGCGGCCTGCGTTGCTGTCATCCTACAGTATACGGAGCATCGGCGCGCTGTTTTTACGAGAATGGTTCGTCGGGCCGGACGGCGCGGGGGTTGAGCGCATAGCCCGTGCCATCGCGCTTGGCCAGAATCGATCAGCCCGCTTCAGAACTCCCAGTTCAAGCCGATCGACGGCAGGAGTCCCACGCCGGCGTTGTTGTCGGCCATGCGGGTTCTGGGATTCCACTGCGGCGCCTGCTGGTTCTCACGATTCGTGAAATTCTGCAGATCGATGAAGGCGATGAACTGCGTGCGACGCATGACGAATCGTCGATCCACGCGCAGGTCGGCCGAGAAGAACGTCCCGGCACGCTGGTCGTTGTATCGCGTGAAGTCCAAGGTACCCGCGAGTGATCCCGTGCTGACGAACGGTGTGAACGGCAATCCCGTGGCGCCGCGCAGGCGCGTCGCGACTTCCCACTTCGCATTGGGGCGCCATCCCAACACGCCGTTCGCCGTGACCGGTGAATCGAACGCGCCGCGCGTGGCGGTGCTGTTGATGCCGGTGAAGCGCGTGCGATTGAGGCTCGTACTCAGCTGTCCGTAAAACGGCGACGCGCCGAACTTTTTCTGTGCAAAGAGCTCGATGCCGTACGCGTCGCCGGTAGCAGTCGATTCCAACGGCTCGAGTCCGAACGGAATGTCGGTGGTGGCATCGTCGAACCCGCTCGGACTCAGCACGGCCTGCGGGCGAAACCGGCGCGCGGGATAGTCGGCGTAGCGCTTTCCGTATATCTCCAGCTGTACCTTGACGTCGCTGCCGATCAATCGCGTCACACCCGCCACGGCTTGATCGGCGCGAAACGGTTTCAAGCGCTCCGCGTTCTGCGCATCACCGATCAACCAGATATAGCTGGGCGCTTGCCAGTACCGTCCGCCGGCCAACGTGAGCGTGGTGAGGGGATCTACCTGCAACGACGCACTCGCGCGCGGCGAGAATCGCACGGCATTGTCGAGAAATCCGTACCAATCGTTGCGCGCGCCCAACGACAGTCGCAGCCGTGGCTTTGCTTGCCACGTCGCCTGCACATATGTGCCGTTCCGTAGCGCACTGAAGCTGGTGTCGACGCGGAGCGGCTGCGGAACGCCGCCTGCATCGAGACGTGTGAAACCGGCCAGCGTGGCGTCGTAGCGCAGGTCACTCGCATATTTGAAGATCGTGCCCGTCTCGATCTCCACACCGCGTCCCGCGAGCCATGTCACGTCGGTGCGCAGCGTGTTTTCACCTTCCACCGAACGGCTCGCGAAAATCGGCACCAGCAACGAGTCTCGCTGGGCGGTCACGTAGCGCGTCCACGTGCGACCCAGTGTCGTTGTCGCGACGCCTCGGCTCAACAGGCGCTTCCACGTGATTCCGCTGAAATACTGATCCTGCGTGGGCGCGAGAACCTGCGAGTTGGTCACCCGTCCGGAGTCGGTCGAATTGTCGAATGAAACCGATCCGCGCGCCGCGATCGTGAGAAAGCTGACGGCATCGCGCGTAGTCGGACGCCACACCACCTTCGCCGTCGCGTCCGTGTACGACGGGATGAAGCTCAATCCGATGGCTTTGAACAGCAGATCGAGGTAGCTCTTGCGCGCGTTCACGAAAAAGGACGCTTTCTCGCCCAATGGGCCCTCGATGACCGCGCCATACTGCGTGGCGGCGACATTGAGTTCGCCGGCCACGCGCTCGCGATTGCCTTCACGCAACGTGAGAATGGTGGCCGACGACGTGCGGTCACCCAAGCGCGCGCCGAATCCACCCGCCGAGAGCGACGCCGACTCGATGAATCGGATGTTGATGAGCGACACCGGTCCGCCCGTGGAGCCCTGTGAACCGAAGTGATTGATGTTCGGCACCTCGATGTTGTCCACCACGAACAAGTTCTCGAAGGGCGCGCCACCACGCACCACCAGGTCATTGCGACCGGCGCTGGTCACGCCCACGCCCGGTGCGATCGAGACGGCGCGCAACACGTCTTCCTGTGCGCCCGGCTGACGTCGCACCTCTTCGGCGTCGTACGTTTGCGTGGACACAGGGGTCGATGCGGCCATCTGCGCCGGGAACGCCTCCGGACGCACCGTGACCGCATCGAGCTGCACGTTGACGGGGCGCAGCACCACCGCCACTTCAGCGGGCTTAGCGGGCGACACGGCAATGTTGCCCTTGCTGACCGCGGCGAACCCCAGTCGGCGCACTTCAATCGTCACGATGCCAAGGCGCACGCCGCGCAGGGTGAAGCGTCCGCTGGAGTCAGACTGCGTGGCCGTCTCTTGCCCCAAAACGCGCACCGTGGCATTGGCCACCGGCGTTTCCTTGAGCGCTTCGGTGATGCGGCCGGTGATCGTGCCGGTCGCGCCGGTGGCTGGCACGCGCTCTTGTGCGTACGCGGGTGTGGCCGAGAGCATCGTGGCAAGGCAGGCGACCACTACACCGAACTTGCGCTGAAAGGGCGTGCGTGTGTCGTACACGCCACGATGAACCATGGGCTTTGAAGGCACGGGTGACGACTCGGACAACGTGGGAATGCCTCACCGATGAGATTATACTGAACTTTACGCCATCGTTCCGACCGCCGCAAACAGAGCTTCCCATGCGGAGCGTCGAGGAACGTAGTCGTAATAGTGTGGGTCCGGGGGCGTGTGGACGGCTGACGAGGCGGGTGTGAACCTTCAGGTGTCTCGAGAGGCGCTTCGGCAGTGGCGCGCGCAAGGGCGGGTGCTGGCCTTGGCGCGGCAGGATGGCTCGTTCTCCTATCCGCTGGCGCAGTTCAAGCATCCCGAGGCGGATACCGGTGTGCCTCGGCCGTACGACGCCATCAAGCAGATCAACGAAATCGTCGGCGCTCGGTTGAGCCCCGAAGAGTTGGTGGCGCTACTTGCGGCTCCGCAGGCCATGTTGACAGGTCCCGACGGGCAACAGCAGACGCGTTTGCCGCGCTGGCGGTAGGGAAAGTCGAGCGCGTACTGGCCCTCGTGCGGTGGATCGTCATGCCGCCTGACGACGACGCGCCGACCGTCGATGCCGTGCCAATGGAGTCCGCAGTCGCGTGAGCGGATTGCTTTTTGGCCCAGCTGGCGGACTGCCGGCTGGACCGTACACGGCGTCCAGATGAGCGAACTCGCCGCGTCGTCGCCTTGGTGTGGGGACACAGCGCCCGCCTCGGGAATGATCTCGCAGCACTTTCCCTTGCCTGTCATCACTTGGGCATTGGGCTGCTCGCGTAACGGAGACTCGAGCGCCAGCGGCTATCGCCGTGAACACGGGCCTACGGGGTCTTCGCCGCCGCCCGCCGCACTATCCAGATATTCGACCATCGCCCCAGACAACCAGCGCCCGTCGCGGGACCAGTTGTACGCGCTGAACGTTGTTGCGCCGACCGTCACGCCCGACGTCACCTTAGACGTCACACGCGTCATCGGCCATGGTGGCCCGCCGATGACCACACCTTGGCCCTGGGCGTCAGTCGGAAAGAGGTTGGTCGCGAGTCGTGCTCCATCCGGGGAAAACCGCGCACCGAATACCCCTTCCGGAATGTTGGTCAGTCGCGTGCGATTACTGCCATCGCGCCGGATGGACCACGCGTCGTACGTGCCGCTGGCGTTCGAGGAAAAAACGACCGAGTCGCCGCGGCCGATGAAGCGCGCGTACCAGTCTTTGGCATCGTCATCGGTGAGACGCGAGAGGGACCATTCGACCGCATCAGGAACACGTCCTGATGACGGTCCGGCGTATTCATCAGCAGCAACCACTGTCCATCGGGCGACACGTCGGTGGGCGTGCGCACGCCGGTGCGCTGCTGCAGCAGCGTTGGCAGCCCGACGCGCCGCGTTGCCGGATCGAACGGCAGCGCGGCCGGATTCACCGACGGCACCGTCGAGCGGAAGATGACGGTCCGTCCGTCGGCCGACACATGCGGCAACTCCATGCTGACGTCGGTGCCCGTCGCCACCGACTCGGCGCTCCCCTGCGGCGTGCCCGACGCTTCGCGCAAACTAGCTGGCTCTCCGATCACTCCGTGGCAACCGCCAGCACCGCCGTTCGCGCGAAGTCCGCGAAGATCGCGACGGCACGCGGTGAAGACGCACCTCTGGATCGCGAAGCAAGGTCTAGCGCTTGACCGGCAACGCGTGTGCGAAATGCTACAGATCCTGCGTGTGGCCCTGTTCGCGCAAGTCTCTCTCTATCAACTACTTACGCCACCACATGGCTCTTCAGACGCTGATTTCGAGCCCATTCCACTCGTTCTCCTCTGCGAAACGTCGGGACACGACTGATCCTGCATGATCAACGCACCACGTGTGGTGAAGTATACGACCTGCCGATAGCCCGGCAGGAACGCCTGCTTCCCGTTGCCACAAAACCCATGGTGATGTAACTTTGATGTATGATTCGTACCCAGATCCAGCTCTCCGACGACCTGTATCGCCGCGCCAAGCGCTATGGGGCGGCCCGCGAGATGTCGCTGGCGGAAATGACCCGCCGGGGGCTGGAGCTCTTGCTCGATCGCGTGGCACCGGAGCCCACGACCGAATCGACGTGGCATCTCCCGGCAGTGACTGGTGGCGGGCTCAAAGTCGACTTGGGGAAGCTGCGCGACCTGCTCGCCGACGAGGAGGTCGCGCGGTCCATGCGCGGTCTCTCGGACTGAGCGTCGACATGCTGTCACTGGACACCAACATCCTGTTGCCGGCGGTCGAAACGCGAAACGCGGCCCATGCGATCTCCGCCCGATTTCTCAACGAATTGCACGGCCGAGATGATGTCGTGCTGTCGGAACTCGTGCTGCTGGAACTATACGTGTTATTGCGCAATCCAGCGGTATTGGTGAAGCCACTCAGCGCCTCGGCGGCCACCGACGTGGTCCAAGCGTTTCGCCACCATCCGCGCTGGCAGGTGATCGGCTTTCCGGAGCGCTGCCGCGAGTTCCACGACGCCTTTTGGCCGCGCTTGGCGGCGAAGGGATTCGCGCGCCGACGGGCGTCCGATTGGCGCATGGCGTTGACGCTCCTGCAGCAAGGCGTGGAAGAGTTCGCGACCGTCAACACGAAGGATTTCGAGGGCTTGGGATTCACGCGTGTGTGGAATCCGTTGGCGGAGCACACGTAAAGCCCCCGAGCGCCGCGGCCGAACGTCGCTCGAGGGCCGCCGTCACGGGCCACCCCGCTTGCCGCCCCCCGCTTTACCCCACACCCAGTCGACCCCATCTTTGGCTGCAAGAGTTAGTCCTGACGAATCGTTGGGAAACACACCTCTCGTTAGGACCGACGCTTCATGCAATACCAAAACGTTTCCATTCTGAGTCTGGCGCACGTCGACGCGCCCCATCGCGTCACGTCCGCCGAGCTCATGGCGCAACTGACGGAAACCACGCAACGCCTGGACATGCGTGCCGATCTGCTCGAAACCGCGTCGGGCATTGTCGCGCGTCGCTATTGGGACGACGGGTTTCAACCTAGCCAGGCTGCCGCTCTCGCCGGTGAGAAGGCGCTGCAGCAGGCGGGCATCGAGCGCTCCCGCATCGGCATCATCATCAATACGTCGGTGTGTCGCGATTACATCGAGCCGTCCACGGCGTGCATCGTGCACGACCGGCTCGGGCTCTCCAAGGATTGCCTGAACTTCGACCTGGGCAACGCGTGCCTCGCATTTTTGAGTGGCATGCAAATGGTCGGGAACATGATCGATCGCGGGCAGATCGATTACGGCCTCATCGTGGATGGCGAGAGCGCCCGCTATGTACAGGACGCCACCATCGCGCGCCTCAAGAGCGCCGACACCACGCTCCAAGAATTCCGCGATCAATTCGCCACCCTCACGTTGGGCTCGGGTGCCGTGGCGATGGTGATGTCGCGCTCCGCGTTGGCCCCGGAGGGACACTCGTTTCGGGGCGTGGTCAATCAAGCCGCCACGCAGCACAGCGGCCTCTGTCGTGGTCAGGTGGACAGCATGTACACCGATACCAAGCAGTTACTTCATGCGGGGCTGACGCTGGCCACGGAGACCTTCGAGCGCGCTCAGCACGAGTTCGGATGGACCACCGGCCCGAACGCGAACGTCGACGAATACATCCTGCATCAGGTGAGTGGCGCGCATACGTCAGGACTGTGCAAGACGTTGGACCTCGATCTGAACAAGGTGATGGCACTCTTCCCCGAGTTCGGCAATATCGGGCCGGCCGCCGTGCCGATCACCCTGTCGAAAGCAGCGGAAAGCGGCCGTCTGCTCAAAGGCAGCCGAGTGGCACTCATGGGGATCGGCTCAGGGCTGAACTGCAGCATGGCGGAGATCGTCTGGTGACGCCGGTTGACCCGGCGCTCTACCCGTTTCAACCGCATTATTTCGATCGCGGCGCTGGTCTGACAATGCATTACGTGGACGAAGGCGCGGAGACCCAAGGCCCGCCAGTCGTCATGGTGCACGGCAATCCCTCGTGGTCGTTCTACTACCGCAATCTGGTCACGGCGCTGTGTGGCACGCACCGCTGCATCGCACCGGATCACATCGGCATGGGTCTGTCGGATAAACCCGACGATGCCACCTACGCCTACACACTCGCGCAGCGCATCGACGATCTCGGCGCCTTCATCGCCTCGCTGAAATTGACGGAGCCGCTCACGCTCGTGATGCACGACTGGGGCGGCATGATCGGCATGGGATGGGCGGTGCGTCACCCCGAGCAAGTTGCGCGGTTGGTCATTCTGAACACGGGCGCTTTTCCGCTGCCGCCGGAAAAGCCTTTCCCGTGGCCGCTGAAACTCACGCGCACGTGGTTGGGCACGGTGCTGGTGCGCGGATTCAACGCGTTCGCCTACGGCACCACGGTGATCGGCTGCCGCCGCCGTCGCATGCCGGCCAATATTGCGCGTGCCTACTGCGCGCCCTACGACTCGTGGGCCAATCGCATCGCGACACTCCGCTTCGTGCAAGACATTCCCTTGGGTGCCGCCGATGTGGGGTATGACATCGTGAAGCACACGGAAGCCAATCTGCACCGCTTCAAGAACACGCCCGCCTTGATCGGCTGGGGCGGCAAAGATTTTGTGTTCGACGCGGCATTCCTGCGGCAATGGCAAAAGCATCTCCCCAACGCCACGGTGCATCTGATGCCCGACGCTGGCCACTTCGTGCTCGAAGACGCGGCAAACGAGCTCATTCCGCTCATTACCCACTTCGTGCAGTCCAGCACTCACGCCATCGCCTCATGAGCAGCGTCGGCGACGCTGCGATGTGCAACATCGCGTCGCACCTGCCGAAGATGGCGCGCCTGCAGCCCAATGCCCTGGCGGTCGTTTTCCCCACGGGACTCGACGCCAACGGCACACGCACCTACGCGCGGCAAACGTACGCCGAACTCGATCGACAAAGTGACGTGATCGCGGCCGGACTGGGCAAGGTCGGCATCACGCGCGGCATGCGCACGGTGCTGATGGTCAAGCCGGGCCCCGATTTCTTTGCGCTCACGTTCGCGCTTTTCAAGGCGGGCATCGTCCCGGTACTGATCGACCCGGGCCTTGGTATCGCGCAGCTCAAAACCTGCCTTGCCCAAGCGGAACCGGAGGCGTTCATCGGCATCCCCGCCGCACAAGCCGCGCGCGTCGTGCTGGGGCTCGGCCGCAAGACTATCCGCATCTGCGTCACCGTCGGGTCGCGCTGGTTTGGGGGAGGCACCACGCTCGCGAAGGTGATCGCGCTGGGGGAGGCGGAAGGAAAAGGCCCGGTGCTCGAACACACCCTTGCCGATGACATCGCCGCGATTCTGTTCACGAGTGGTAGCACCGGTATCGCCAAGGGCGTGCGCTACAGTCACGGAAACTTCGCGGCGCAGGTCGAACTGATTCGTGAGACCTACGACATTCGTCCGGGCGAGATCGACCTACCCACCTTCCCGTTGTTCGCGCTGTTCGACCCCGCACTCGGCATGACGACGGTCGTCCCCGACATGGACTTCACGCGGCCGGCCAACGTCGACCCGATGAAGATCAAGCACGCCATCGACGACTGGGGTGTGACCAATGTGTTCGCGTCGCCGGCGCTGCTGGCGACGGTGAGCCGCCATGGTGTCGCCAACGGCGTGCAATGGCCCACCGTGCAACGCATCCTCACAGCCGGCGCACCGGTGCCTGCGGCAACGCTCGAGCGCATGCACCAGATGCTCGCCCCAGACGCGGAAATTTTTACACCATACGGTGCCACCGAAGCGTTGCCGGTGGCGAGTATCGGTAGCCGCGAGATCCTCACGGACACGCGTGCACGTACGGAGGCCGGTGCCGGCGTGTGTGTGGGCCGAGTGGTGGCGCCGAACGACGTGCGGGTCATTGCCATTGCGGATGCACCCATCACCGATTGGGCGCAGGCACACGAACTCTCGGCCGGCGAGGTCGGTGAAATCACCGTGACCGGACCGACCACGACGTCGATGTACATCGGTCGGCCCGAGGCGACGCGTTCGGCCAAGATCAAACGGGATGGCACCATCGTGCACCGCATGGGGGACGTCGGGTACTTCGACGACGGCGGTCGCCTTTGGTTTTGCGGACGCAAGTCGCACCGGGTGCAACTGGATGGTGTGACGCTGTTCTCAGCACCAGTGGAAGAGATTTTCAACACACACGCTGCGGTGTTTCGCACCGCGCTGGTCGGTGCCACCGTTGGCGGCGCACGCGTACCGGTGTTGTGTATCGAACTCGATGCATATGCGAAGGCGCGCGGCCCGGTGTCGGAGCCAGCGTTGTTTGCTGAACTGAAAACGATCGGCGCGCCGTTTGCACACACCAAGAGCATCGCGCACTTTCTCGTCCACCCGGGCTTCCCGGTGGACATCCGACATAACGCCAAGATCGGACGCGAAATACTGACCGTATGGGCGCAGGCGAAGCTGTCGTGATTCTGGTGACCGGTGGCAACGGATTTCTGGGCAGTGCCGTGGTCCGGCAGCTGGTGGCCCGCGGCGACCGGGTGCGCAGTTTGCAACGCAGTGACGCGCCGCAGCTACGCGCGCTCGGTGTAAACGTGGTGCGTACCGACTTGGGCGACGCGCGCGGCGTGCTGGCGGCCGCCGAGGGGTGCGACGCGGTGATGCACATCGGTGCCAAGGCCGGCGTGTGGGGGCCGTACCAAGAGTACTACCAAGCGAACGTGGTCGGCACGCGCAATGTGCTCGAGGCCTGTCGTGCCCACGGCATTCCGCGGTTGGTGTACACCAGCACGCCGTCGGTGATTCACGCGGGCGGCGACGTGGAGGGTGTCGATGAACGTGTGCCGTTGGCGACGCACTTCGAGACGGCGTACCCGGCTACGAAGGCCGAAGCCGAATCGATGGTGCTCGCGGCGAATGGCATTACGCTCGCGACCGTCGCGCTACGACCGCACTTGATATGGGGGCCGCACGATCCGCAGCTCACGGCGCGCATTCTCGCGCGTGGCCGCGCCGGGCGCCTGCGTTTGGTCGGTGGGGGCGTCAAGATGATCGACTCGGTCTACATCGACAATGCGGTCAGCGCGCATCTGCTGGCCCTCGACCGTCTCGCGCCAGACGCAGCATGTGCAGGGCGGGCCTACTTCATTTCGCAAGACGAGCCCATGCGCCAGCGCGATCTGGTGAACGGCATTCTCCTGGCGGGCGGACTGCCACCGTGCGAAAAATTCATTTCGCCCGGCGCAGCCTACGTCGTTGGCGCGATGTTGGAGCTTGCGTGGTGTGTGATGCAACGCGCCGATGAACCGATGATGACGCGCTTTCTCGCCAAGCAACTCGGCACCGCGCATTGGTATGACATTTCCGCCGCGAAGCGGGATCTCGGTTATGTGCCGCTGGTGTCGATTGCGGAAGGGCTGGCGCGGTTGAAAGAATCGCTTCTCACTTCGACAGCCCCGTAACGGGTGCCAGCCAGATGTTGCTCTGCGGGTCTTGCAACGTGAAGTACAAGCGCCCGGCGTGCAGCGCGAAGTTCCGCGCGTTGAGTGCGTGTGGGTGCAGGGGATCGTCGAAGCGCAGCACCTGCCTCAGAGCGCCGCCACTCACCGGCATCGCCCAGATGCCGCGCCGGTTCCGGATGAGGAAGCTGCGACGATCCGTGGAGATCACGCCATTCCCGACGGGCCTGTTCTCGATTACGAGACCACGGGCGATGTCGCGCGGTGGCACGCTCGCGCTCCTCGTTGCCACCGCCACCGCGATCGTGCCGTTGGCACGACCAGGCTCGAATATCTGCCACGCGAGCCGCGAACCATCCGGCGACCAGACAGGATTGCGCTCATCGGGGCCCACGCCGCGCGACACCTGCACCGGTTGATCCCCGCGCTCGATCGTTTCCTTTTCGCTCGTGACCAACTCGGCCGCACGGCTCGACACCGAGCCCACGTCCGGCAGCGCGACACTCCAGATGTTGCTGCGGTTCGTGGCCTCCGAACCGCCTTGCCGTCGCTGCTGATGCGGGGCATCTCCTGCACGCCCGCGCTCCGCGTGAGTTGCGTGCCCTGCTGCAGTGCCGCGGTCGCGGGCGGCCGATTGAGCAATACATACGTCGCGATTGCCGTGACACTCACCGCACTGAGGGCAACGGCGAACCGCGTGCCCTTACCGGAGCTCGCTGCCACGCTCGCCGTCGTGCGCGCCGTCTCCGCTGGTGTGATCCCGCCGCTCGCCGTCGCCCACGGCTCGAGCGCCGCGTGTAACTCGGCCGCCGTCTGGAAGCGATCGCCGGCTTGCTTCGCCAGGCAGCGCAAAATGATCGCGTCGAGCGCGGGCGCGATGCCCGCGCGGTGCATGGAGGGCGCCTCGGGCGCCTGCGTCACGTGCGCCGCCAGCACCTGTTGCGGCGACCCACCCACGAACGGCGGTTGCCCCGTGAGCAGCTCGTACACCACCGCACCCACGGCGTAAATGTCGGCGCGATGGTCAACGTGCGGATCGGCCACCGCTTGTTCGGGCGACATGTAGGTCGGCGTGCCGATCGCCGTCCCCACCGTGGTCACCATGTGGCCGCCGGTAGCGTCGCTCACCGCCTTGGCCACGCCGAAATCGGCCACCAGCGCATGACGCCCCGAGAGCATCACGTTGTCCGGTTTGATGTCGCGGTGCACCACCCCCAGCTCATGCGCGTGCGCCAGCGCGTCGACCACCTCGATGATGAGCCGCACTGCGTCGTGCACCGGCAGCGCGCCCTCGCGAATGATGCGCTCGCGCAGAGACTGCCCGCTTACGTACGGCATCACGTAGAACAGGATACCGTCTTCGGCGCCCGAGTCGAGCAACGGCAGGATGTTCGGGTGCGGCAACTGCGCGGCAATGCGGATCTCGCGCAGGAAGCGATCTCCGCCAAGCGACGCGGAGAGTTCCTCGCGGAGAATCTTGATCGCGACCGTGCGATCGTGTTTGATGTCGTGCGCGAGATACACGGTGGCCATGCCACCGGCGCCGAGTTCACGCTCGATGCGGTAGCGGCTCGCGAGGGCGGCGGAGAGGCGATCGGGGGGATTCGTCGTGGGCAGGAATGAGCGCTCGTAGTGCGCACTGCGTGGGCCCTCGCTTGCGCGAAACGGACACGCGGCAGCGCTACCCGCCCATTGCCTCCACGTCCGCGAGATCCTTCAGGCGACCCGCAGCACGCTTGTTCACGATGAGC
>JBBRDP010000107.1:0-11908 GCA_038203795.1 Gemmatimonadales bacterium | reverse complement strand
GTGCTGCTGCGCGACCGGCCTGCAGGCTTTGCGGTGTTTTCCGGCGACGATGCCTTCACGCTCCCAATGATGGCGCTCGGGGCGGACGGCGTGGTGTCGGTGGTGTCCAACGTCTTTCCGGCCGGCATGGTGCAACTGGCGGCCGCCATGTTGAACGCGGATATCACGCGCGGTCGCGCGCTGCACCAGGCAATGTTGCCATTTTTCTCGGACGCGTTCATCGAGTCCAACCCGATTCCCGCGAAATCGGTACTCGCGGCGCGGGGTGTCATGGAGAATGTGTTGCGTTCTCCACTCGTCCCGCTCGCACAGGGTCACACGCTCGCGCTGCAGCGTGCGGTGGCCGATGTTCATGATGCGCTCGCGCTGCTTGGCGTTGCGTCATAGACGTTCTGATATTCCCGAACCACCCCGCTCATGCTTACTGTCTCCGATCTCGAAGCACGCCTGTCGCACCCCGATCTGCTCGACTCGGGCGTCACGCTCCCGCACGATGCCGCGCACACGTTCGAGGCGTTTCTTGTACGCATTGAAGCCGGCGATGTTCGAGCTGCGCACCGTGACGCCGACGGCGTCTGGCACGCGGTACCGTGGGTGAAGCGCGGCATTTTGCTCGGCTTCCGCATCGGTCGCGTGGTGGAGATGGGCGCGGGAACGGGTGGCATCAATCATTTTCTCGACAAGCATACGTTTCCGCCGCGTGAGTTTCGGCTTGAACACTCAGTTCGGATCGTTCCCGGTGGCTCGGCGGTGCGTCGCGGCGCCTACCTCGCACCGGGTGTCGTGTGCATGCCGCCCATGTACGTGAATGTTGGCGCGTATGTAGGTGCCGGCACCATGGTGGACTCACACGCGCTCGTGGGATCGTGCGCGCAGATCGGCGAGCGCGTACACCTGAGCGCGGCCGCACAGATCGGTGGTGTGCTCGAGCCCATCAATGCCGCGCCGGTCATTATCGAAGACGACGTGATCGTGGGCGGAAACTGCGGCGTATACGAAGGCACTGTGGTGCGCGAACGGGCGGTGCTTGGTGCCGGGGTAATTCTTACGCGTGGCACACCGGTGTATGATCTCGTCAATGAGCGTGTCTTGCGTGGCTCGGACAACGCACCGCTGGAGATTCCGGCCGGTGCGGTGGTGGTGCCCGGAGCGCGAAAAGTGTCATCGGCATGGGGAGAAGAGCAGGGGCTGTCTATTCAAACGCCTGTGATCGTGAAGTACCGCGACAGCCGCACCGATTCGGCGACGGCTTTGGAAGCCTGGCTGCGGTGACATCGTCGCTATCGGTTTCCGGTACGGTGCGCGTACCGGGCGACAAGTCGATCAGTCATCGCGCGCTGTTGTTCGCGGCACTGGCGCACGGACCCTCGCGGGTGCGCGCCATCCTGCCGAGTGCCGATGTGCACTCGACGGCCGATGTGTTGCGTGCGCTTGGTGTATCCGTACCGGAGCTGTCCGATGACTTTGTGGTACAGGGGCACGGTCCACGGTCGCTGCGCCAACCGCTGCAGGATCTCGACTGCGGCAATAGTGGCACCACCACCCGATTGGTCGCGGGCATCGTGGCGGGCCGCGACAACATCTCGGCGCGTTTTGTAGGCGATGCGAGTCTGAGCAAGCGTCCCATGAAGCGCATCGCGCGCCCGCTCATGGCGATGGGCGCGCAGGTGGAATCCGAGTTCGGCGATGGCCTCCCCATGTCTGTATCCGGAGCCGCGCTGCATTCCATCGAATGGCGCAGCGAGCACGCGAGTGCACAGATCAAGAGTGCGATCATGCTGGCGGCGGTGAGCAGTGGCGTGGCCGTCACCGTGTCGGAGCCCACGCGTTCCCGCGATCATACCGAGCGCATGTTGGCCGCGCGTGGCGTGGCGCTGCACGTGCAAGACACCACGGTGACTGTCCCTGAGGGTGCCGTCCTGCACGCCGCCGACACCGATGTGCCCGCCGATCCGTCATCGGCCGCGTTTTTTGTGGCGCTGGCGGGGTTGTCGCAACACGGTGAGCTCGTGCTGCCCGATGTGTGTCTCAATCCCACGCGCACCGGCGGGTTCGACATCCTCAGGCGCATGGGCGTTCGCGTGCGCATCGAAGATCAGCGCGAGGTTGGTGGCGAGATCCTCGGCACGTTGATCGTGAGCGGCGGTTCGTTGTTCGGTACCTCGATCAGCGATGACGAAGTGCCGCGCGCTATTGATGAGCTGCCGTTGATTGCGTGCGTCGCGGCACGCGCTGCCGGTGAAACGCGCATCACCGGTGCGTCAGAACTTCGCGTGAAGGAGAGCGATCGTATTGCCGCCGTCGTGAGCAACCTGCGTGCAATTGGTGTCGATGCCGAAGAACTTGCGGATGGTATGATTGTGCGCGGTGGTTCGCATCCGCTGCGTGGCAATGTGATGACACACGGCGATCATCGGCTCGCGATGTCATTCGGTATTCTTGGTGCGTTGCCGGGAAATGACATTCACATTGATGATCCGAAGTGCGTGGCCGTCTCGTTCCCGGACTTCTGGTCCGAGCTGGCGCGGGTTGTGGGTAGCGCGAGCAGGTCCGCTCCGCGTGCGAGCGAGACATCAGTTGTTGATGCCATGCCAACGCGGCTTGTCATCGCGATTGACGGACCGGCCGCGTCAGGCAAATCGTCCACCTCGCAGTGGGTCGCCAAACGGCTCGGTGTGCGGCATGTCGATTCCGGTGCGTTTTATCGCGCGCTCACGGCGGCGGCATTGCGCAGCGGCGTGCCGGCCGAACAATGGAACGAAGCCAGTGTATTGTCGCACGCGTCGCGCATCGGTCAGGCGCTCACGGAGCGCTCGGTCGTGCCCACGCTCGACGGCGATACCGCCGACGCCGAGTTGCGCGGCAGCGCCGTCACCGCCGAGGTCTCACGTGTCGCGCGCATGCCGGCCGCGCGTCTCTGGGTGAACGACCGCGTACGCGTGGCCGGCGCCAGCAGCGATGTTGTAGTGGATGGCCGCGACATCGGCACCGTGGTGTTCCCGGATGCAGCACTCAAAGTGTTCCTCATCGCCGACCCGTGGGAGCGCGCGCGTCGTCGCCTCGTGCAGCGGCTCGAGCGGCGCCCCACCGACGCCGAGATCGCCGAAGAGACGGAGGCGCTTGTGGCGCGCGATGCCAAGGATGCCACGCAGAGTCGGCCGGATCCTGCCGCTATCACCATCGATACGACCACGCTCACGCAGGAAGAGCAGGTGGAGCGGATTGTGGCATTGGCGGAGGCGGTCAGACGAGCGTCGGGTGCACAAGCCTGAGCGGTGTCGCGCGCTTGCTCGCCCTTAGTTCGGCCAATCCTATGACGCGCAGCGTGAATTCAGCAACGGTCACCGACGGCGCGCCTTGCCACACCGTCTCGAAGTCGACGCCGGTTATCCCTTAAAGCAGATCGCTTCGATGCGGTGGTGAGCCAAAGGCGGTCACCGTCTCCGGATCCATAAGAAATTCTGGATCGATGACATTGCCGGGCGCTCCGAACGCCGCGAGGTCGGAGCACAGTCGTTCGACGTTCTCCCGCGTGCACCGATAGGGGAAGTCAATTGCTGTCGTCGCAGTTCGGGTTGCCAGACGAGAGCGTCGCGACTCAGGTTTTCGGACTCGCGCGCCTATCCCAAAATGCTGCTGAGTTTTGATGAGTTCGATGCGTTTCTTACTGACATCTCGAAAGATCACTGTGCCGGGGAAGCGGGCTCGACTCAGCTATGTCCGCTGTCGCCCATGGGCCTGCCGCTCAACCGGCGACTGGATGGTCTCAATTCGGCAGACACCCTTGACAAATTTTCCTTTCGAACAAATAATATTTTTGGCGCTCCCCCCATCCTTCAGCACGAGGAACGGTGCCATGTTTCGTGTCTTATCGATGTCAGCTGTCGCTCTGACACTTGCCGCTTGCGATGGCGGCAGTGACGCGGTTTCGCCCCCCCCCCCCCGCCTCGACTGAAATAGTCGAATCGCCACGCACCAGTCTTGCGAATCGACGAAGGTCAGAGGGCGATCGCTTGGCGCTCTCTGTCGCCAAGGCCATGGCCAGCCTGGCTTTTCGAGCGGAGCTCCTCGGCGCGTTCCGTGATTCTCGCGTGACGGATCACAAGATCGTGCTGCAAGAATTTGCTGCGAGCAGAGTGTCAGGTACGCTGGCAGGCGCTGCTGCAGTACCGGGGGCGCCATCGCCGTGGCGCCTTCTCGACAGTCTTCCCTCCTTACCGGAAATGGACTTCTATGTCCCCTTCCGCGAGCATCGCCGGACTTGGCGCGGAACGGACGACGTGCTGGTGGCCGTCGCCTTCGACGCTGATGCTCCGACGCTCAATGCATATGATGTTCGCGGTCAACTCGTGGTTTTGCGGCTGGAAGATGGTGTGCCGCAGCGGCCTCTGGTCATCATGCACCCCGCGGAACCCAAGCTTCCGCTCTCGAACACCCAATCAGTCGGTAACGGCGGAAACTTGTATGAGTGCCCCCCCATGCTCCGGGCTGAGCTTCCCTCGATTGAGGAGGACTGCGGAGGAGGGGGAGGCGGTGGTGGTGGTGGTGGTGGTGGTGGACCATTGCCACCAGTTCCCGGTGTGTACATCACGGGATTCTTTTCTCCACGCGGTGACGGCTGGTTCGGCAGCAGTCTTGAGATGGAGTTCTACTCTTGGGTGCGGTCGGGCTCACTCGCGACTGCCCTTGACGAAAACTTCAATGTGATTTGGTTTTTCGGGCAAAAATGCAGCAAGGGCAGTGCTACTCGCGTATTGGAAAAAAATACTCAGTATACAAATCTGCTAATCTTGCTGAGCCCGGGTATTACGAATGTTAACCAGACATTCTGCCCTTCCGGCGGATTCCCCGCTGAGTACATGGTAAATCTTGTGGAGTCCGATGGTGGATTCAACGGTCCTCACGACGACTTCGGTCGGCGATTCTACGGTTTGCTCGGCGGAGCACTACTTCCTTGGAGTGCCAGCATTCCAGGTTTTCAAGACTTCTGGTCTTGCACCGCGACCACCTATCCAGTGTACCTGCAGTGTCCGCCGCAGTTTTCGGCGCGCGTCCGACTTGAGTACCGATGACGCAACCGTGGCGTAGGAAAAGCAGCTACGTCTGCGTTGCAACTGCGAGTTTGCTTCCGCTCTGTGCCGCATCGGCACAACCATCTGCGGTTGTGCGTGGATGTGTCTCCAGCGCGACCGGTAACGCAGTGATCAACGCGACCGTGAGCGTGCGGGGGGTGCTCTTGCAGACGCGCACCTCGGACATTGGCTGCTTCGCCATCGCCTTGCCCGTTGGAGAGTGGCAACTTGTAGTTCGCAAGTTCGGATACCGGCCAGTCGAGGTAGTCGCGCGCTCCGTGCGGGAAGGGCAGGACGCCTTGGCGGTGGTAATGGAGACCGCGACGACCGAACTCGGAAGGCTCGTGGTGAACGGCGAAGTGCTCGCGCCGTTCACCACGACCGTCACTCCAACCGCCCTGCGGCAGGTGCCGGCGCTCGGGGAACGCGATCCGTTTCGCGCGCTGCCCTTTCTCCCAGGCGTGGCGCAGCCGAACGATATTTTAGGTCGGCTGCACCTGGCTGGTGGGGCCAGCGATGAGCACGGCATCACGTTGAATGGACATCCGTTGCAGGCTCCCTTCCACATCAATAGCGTCATGGGTGCCTTCAACCCAGCATCGTTGGACAGGGTAGAAGTGGTCATGCATCATCTGCCCGTGGCGCGCTTCGATCGAGTGAGTGGAACGATTGATTTGCACACGCGCGATGCGGCCGGCAGCGCTGCACGCGAGGCACAACTCACTGTACTCTCAGCGAGCGGCACGGTGCTACAGCCGCATGTCGTTGGAAACACTGACGTGCTCGCGACCGGGCGCGCGAGCTACCTCGATGCCGTACTCAAACGACTGAGTCTCGACGAGGGCTCAGATGACCTTCGGGTGCCTTCTTTTCGGGACGCTCTCGTTGCGGCGCGCACGCAATGGTCGCCGCGATGGGAGAGCGAGGTGCTGCTGTTTCACACGCAGGACTGGTGGTTCGCTTCGGGAAGTCGCGATGCCGAACCGCCAACCTGGGGAGAGAACTTGCTCGGTGTGCGCGTGGGATACGGGCAAGGACCTTGGAGCGGCGGCGCTCGCGTTTCGGTGAATCGCGCCACCGTGGCCCAGCGCACTATTGTAAACGACGTGGAGACTGGACAAGTGTTGCAGGGCGGTGGTCGCTCGGCGGGGTCGGCGAGCATCGACGATCGCACGACGTCATTGATCGACATGAACCAGCGATGGATATCGGCGCAGCTCAATGCACAGTACCAGCGCCCACGATGGGGCGTGGCTTCCGCCATCGGAGTGGATGCACGCAACCACGACAACTCGTGGCTCGGCGTGGACGCGACCGAACGGTTGCTCAATGAGCTTCCTCCGGCGGGACGCTACGTGGCCACCCAGCTCGTTGGAAACGTTTCACTCGAAGGTACCACGGTCACGGAGCGCCGAGCGGTACGAAGCACCGTTGGCGTGCGCGCATCATCGGTTGGCGGCGCGGTCTACCTTGCACCCCGCGCAAGCATTTCGGCACCGGTGACCTCGAATATCACCCTGTCCGTTGGTCTCGATCGTCGCTTCCAGTTTGATGCAATCGCCGCCGAGCCGATCGAGGGCTCGCTTACGCAGCCCGTGTTCTTTCCGGTGCTCCCTCGAAGTTCCGATGTGGCGGCGTTTTCTGCGGCGTGGCGGCCCCACGAAGCGTCTGAGAACGCGCGATCGCAAATTTCTGCTGCCATATTCGGCAAGCGCAACCGGGATCGTCCGGTACTCCCGTTCGCTTCGGTTGCCGACAATACGCCGCCACCCGCGCCTCCGATCGGACCACCATCTCCGTGGTCACCTCCGTTCACCTTCGTCGACGGCTTTGCCGTGGGGGCGACCCTTGGATTCGACATTGCCTTCACGAGCGGCTGGCTATTGCAGGGCAGTTACACGTGGCAACGATCCCAGGATGCACGCGACGGCGTCATGCGGCCCACACCGTGGGATGCGCCGCACCAACTCACCGGATTGTTGAGCGTCCCGCTGGGCCGCCAGTGGCAGTTCACGGTAGCGAGTCAGTTTCGAAGCGGACCGGCCGTGACGCCCATTGCGCTGACCGTGCTTGTCCCGTTCAACCAAAGCTATTTCCCGCGATACATTCCTGGAGAACCCCTGACGGCCCGTGCGCCGGCCTTCTTCCGCGCCGACATCGGCGTGCAGCGGACTTGGGTCGTCCGTCGCGCAACGTGGGTCGTCTCAGCCCAGGCGATCAACGCACTCGCCAGCGAGAACGGCGTCCGGTATAGCGGCGTGTCGGCGGCCTCGTGCAGCGGAAGGCCCCGTGGATGCGCAAACAATGGTGGCACAGGCGGTTTACCGTTTCTTCCCTCGGTCGGCATCGAGGTGCGGTGGTGATGAAAAAACTTCGCCGAGCCCCTGTCGGTATCCGGCTCCGTTTGGCGGTTGTCTGCGCGGCCGTTGCGGCTCTCGCCAGCGGATGTGACCACAGCGCCCCGCTGATTGCAGAATCAGAGGAGTTGATGGTGTATGTGGTGCTGGAAAGCTTCCCATCGGGCTTCGTGCGGCAACCGCTGACCGCCGTTGTCGCCCGATCGGCCACACCAGCGGTCGAGTTTCTTTCGGCCGATGTCTTTGCCATGCGACGCACCTCTGATGGCCGGACGTTCGATTGGCGTGTCCAGCCCACATTGTCGATCGGACTGGATCAGGTGAACGGCAACTACGTGTTGGCCGAGTCGTTATCCGCCGTTGGCGCTCTTGGGCGGGATTCCCTCATGCCTGGCGCTCGCTATGATCTGTTGGTAGAAGTACAGGGGCGCACGATCACAGGCTCCGTCACCATGCCCGAACGTCCCGCGCTGCGATTGCTTCGCGGCGCTGCATTGGACACGGTCGTGTGGGCTCCGGCATCCGGGGCCGCTGCCTATTTCTCACCAGCCGGCGCACTCACCACAGACACGATGTGGATTGGCGATCGGCAGGGTGCCGGTACGCGCTACTTCGTGACTGCCATCGATCCGCAGCTTGCGCGATACCTGCGATCTCCGCAACTGACGCAATCGGGAGTGACCGGCGCCCTGGGACTGTTTGGGGCACAGGTCACGGTGAGCATCGAAGCACTGCCGAACTCCGCAGGCGGCCAACCGTAGCGAGCGGTTACGACGAGCGGTTACGACGAGCAGTCTCGGTGAGGTGATGCATCGCACGCGAGAACGCCTGGGCCACCCACCGTTGCCCCACGCCCCCAAACTGGCTAGCTTTAACAATTCCTCTCGTTCCGCCCCCAATCCCTTCTGGGGCGCCTCGTGATTCTGTCCCCCAAACCTCGGCGCGGCGAGCGATCCCCCGCGACTCGGAGAATTTCCCCAGCATGACGACCGAACTCGAAACCCCAACCCTCGACGAGACCCTGGACGGCGAGCCGGAACGCCTCAGCGCCCGCGAGAAGCGTGACCTCCAGAAGAGCCAGCTGCGCCCGCTTGCCAACCGCCGCCCCGAACTCTACGACGAAGATGAACTGACGTCGGATGATTTCGAGGCCATGTTGGAGATGTACAGCGGCACGCTCGCGGCCATCGAAGAAGGCGAAATTGTTAAAGCCACCGTTCTCGAAATCCGTGAGAACCTGGTCGTGCTCGACATCGGCTTCAAGTCCGAAGGCACGATCCCGCTCGAAGAGTTCAAGGACATGCCCGACCTCAAGGAAGGCGATGAGGTTGAGGTCCTCCTCGAACACCTGGAAGACTCCGAAGGGTCGGTCGTGCTTTCCAAGAAGAAAGCCGATTTCATGCGCGTGTGGGAGAAGATCCGCGTTGCGTACGAGAGCGACGAGCCGGTGCAGGGCACCCTCATCAAGAAGATCAAGGGTGGCGTGGTTGTCGACCTCATGGGTGTCGACGCCTTCCTCCCGGGCTCGCAGATCGCGCTGCGTCGTGTTCCCAACATCGACGAGCTGCTCGGACACACGTACGAGTTCAAGATCATCAAGCTCAACAAGCGTCGCCGCAACATCGTCGTCTCGCGTCGTGTCATCCTCGAGAACGAGCGGGCTGGCAAGCGCGAAAAGTTGATGAAGGAGCTGAACAAGGATCAGGTCCGCAAGGGTGTCGTCAAGAACATCACCGACTTCGGTGCGTTCATCGACCTCGGCGGCGTGGACGGCCTCCTGCACATCACCGACATGTCGTGGGGTCGCATCTCGCACCCGAGCGAAATGGTGCAGATCGGTTTGGAACTCGAGATCAAGGTGCTCGACATCGATTGGGAGCGCGAGCGCATCTCACTCGGTCTCAAGCAGCTGCAGGCGTATCCGTGGAAGGATGTGGCTGCCAAGTACCCGGTGGGTACGCGCGTCAATGGCAAGGTCGTCTCCATCACCAACTACGGTGCCTTTATCGAGCTCGAGCCGGGCATCGAAGGCCTCGTGCACATCAGCGAGATGAGCTGGACGCGTAACGTCCGTCATCCGTCCAAGATCGTGTCGATCGGAGAAGCGATCGAGGCGGTGGTGCTCAAGGTCGACGAGAGCGAAGAAAAAATCTCGCTCGGCATGAAGCAGACGGAACAGGATCCGTGGGTTGTGCTGCCCCTCAAGTACCCGGTGGGCACGCGCATCAACGGCAAGGTGCGCAACCTCACGTCGTTTGGCGCGTTCGTGGAAATCGAACCCGGCATCGACGGCCTCATTCACATCTCCGACATGTCCTGGACCAAGCGCGTTCAGCACCCATCGGAAGTGGTGAAGAAGGGCGACGCGGTTGACGTGGTGATCCTCAACATTGATAGCGAAAACAAGCGTATCTCGCTCGGTCTCAAGCAGGCCGAGGAAGATCCGTGGCTTCGCATCGGTGAGAACTTCCCGGTTGGTATGGACATCGAAGGCGCCGTCGTGCGTCTCATGGACAAGGGCGTGGTCGTCGATCTCGGCAACGATATCGAAGGCTTCGTGCCGGTGAGCCAGCTCAACCCGGATGCCACGGTTACCGATCCCGCCGAGTTTGCGTTCGAAGGCATGCGCCTGGTCACGCGCGTGCTCGAGGTGGATCCCATCCACCGCCGCATCGTGCTCACGGTGGTGAGCATTCCGGAAGAGCAGCCGCCGCGTCCGACGGAGCCGCCGGTTGTGCACAGCTCTGAAGACGAACTCGGGTTGTAAGCACTGAGAGTTTGTTGCGAACGCGCCCCCGATTTGCCTTGTGCAAGTCGGGGGCGTTGTGCGTTCGCCGCCAATCGTCGCACGTTGGAGAATGCCAGGTGCGTGACGAAACGGATGCCTTCCGTGACAAACATTAAAGTTTTCCGCTACCCGCGCCGAAAGCCCCACGTGTGCGCCGCGCGGCCGACGTGACAACTCCACGATCGGAGGATCGCGCGGCGCCGTTTCCGTCACCGATTCTTCTCCCGCTCACGGAGCCTGATAGATGTCGAAGTCCCTCGTCCGCTGCACGTCGCTGGTGGTTGCCCTCGCCGTAGCCGCCTTGGCAATCGGACCGCTCGCCTCGACCGCGCACGCGCAGGACGACAAGGTGTATGCCCTCGCGGAACTCCAGTCGCCGCCCAAGCTGCGCTCTACGCTGCAAGCCAGCCGCGCTATCGACGAGTCGTACCCCGATGATCTGCGCAAGCGCGGCGTGGGTGGAATGGTCGAGATCCAGTTTGTGGTGGACGCACAGGGCCGCGTGATGGCGGAAACCATTGAAGTGCTCGACGCCACGCAGAGCCAGCTCGGTGAGGCGGCAAAGAAGGTGGCGGCCAAGCTTGAGTTTAAGCCTGGCAAGGCCGGTGGTGTGGCCGTAAAGTGCAAGGTGGTGCTCCCGATCATCTACAAGGCCAACTGACGCGCCGCCTGCGCACAATCAGCGGAATCCCCCGCTTCGATCGGCACTGCTGGTCGGCGTGGATGTGCATTAAAGGTGGCCGAGCCTTAGCTTCCCCTCCCATGCCCATGCGCGAGAAACTCGACCGATTGGCTGCCGCCCGCGTGGCCGCCGAACAAGGCGGCGGTGCCGCTCGACTTGCCGCCCAGCACGCCAAGGGGAAGCTCTCGGCGCGCGAGCGACTCGACGTCCTCCTCGACGAGGGATCGTTCACCGAGCTCGACCGGTTCGTGACTTCCCGTTCCCTCGGCGAAGACGAGGCACCGATCTATGGCGACGGCGTCGTCACCGGTTACGGCCGCATCGACGGACGCTTGGTGTACGTGTTCTCGCAGGACTTCACCGTATTCGGTGGGTCCCTCTCCGAAGCGCACGCGGGCAAGATCTGCAAAGTGATGGATCTCGCCATGCGTAACGGTGCGCCCGTCATCGGGCTCAACGACTCGGGTGGCGCGCGCATTCAGGAGGGCGTGGTTTCGCTGGGCGGCTACGCCGACATTTTTTTGCGCAACACGATGGCGTCTGGCGTGATTCCGCAGATCTCCGCGATTCTCGGTCCGTGCGCGGGCGGTGCGGTGTATTCGCCGGCGATCACCGATTTCATCTACATGGTGCGCAAGACGAGTTACATGTTCGTCACCGGTCCCAACGTGGTGAAGACGGTCACGCATGAAGACGTGACCATGGAACAACTCGGCGGCGCAGACACGCATGCGGGCATCAGTGGCGTCGCACATTTCGCTCACGATTCCGAGCTCGAGAGCCTGCACGCGATTCGCGAACTGTTCAGGTTCATCCCCAGCAACAATGTGGATGATGCACCACGCGGCGCCGGCACCGATCCGGCCTCGCGCCGCGATGAAGCGTTGCTCGACCTCGTGCCTGATCATCCCAACCAGCCGTACGACATGCGTGATGTGTTGAAGCGTATTGTGGACGACGGCGAGTTTTACGAAGTACAGCCAGACTACGCCGCCAACATCCTGGTTGG
>JBBRDP010000106.1:0-12022 GCA_038203795.1 Gemmatimonadales bacterium | reverse complement strand
GCTGCCCCGTGCTCCGGGCATGCCAATCTCGGCGCGAGACGGCAGGGAAGCGGTTGCGAGCGCCGTACCGGCCGCACCCACCCGATGCATTCGGCTCGTCGTGCCGAGCACATTTCCCAAGGGAATCGGGCCCGACGGTCGGTCGGCCGACGCCAGCGGAAAGCCAATCGACAGGTGCGTACGCGGCAGAATGCCGAACGCGAGTTCGGGCTCGACTTCCACCTGCCATCGGTTGGCACGATGCCGTTCAAATTTGACCGGTGCAAACTGCAGTTCGATTGCCCGCCATTCCACCGAGATCGCGTCTTGCACGCGCAGCGGACGTCCGCCGTCGGTGTTGAAAAAATCGGTTTGCGCGTGTGCGGTGCGTGGTGCGGCAATCACGGACAACATTGCTACACACGCAGCGCCCAGCGCACGCCAGGAACTGAACATCAAGACCTCGATTTCATGAAGTGATTGATCGCACGTCGACATGCGCGCGAAGGCCAAGCCGACCGATCAGCACGGAGGCTGACCGGTGAATCACTTACGCTCGCGGAGGCGGGACGTCGGGTGCGCGCGTAGGGCCGGGCGGCGCGAGTGCGCCGGTGGCGTGCGAGACGTGCGATGCGACCACGACGTGCGCCGCGTTACTGGCTGCGACCACCATCGCCGAGACGCTGCAGCCAGCGGCGCCGGCGCAATGCTCGGCTGATCCGGACGGCGCACAGCAGTTGGCACCGGGCGCTTCGTTCACAGACGCGATGAGCGCCGGCTGATCGTGCGACGCACCCACTGCTGGCATCGCGCCGGATTCGTGAGTGGCGTGTAGATCGCTCAGCTGAGGAGAAACGCTGGCGGCGTGCTCGGCGTGCGCGTCGCTCGCCTCTGACGCGACGCTGGGGTGTTCGGCGTGCGCATCGTGCGCTCGGGACGCGGCGCTGGCGATATGCCCCGAATATGCGTCTGACTCTACGGCCGCCGTCGAATCGGCACCGCGCAGCGCGTGCGCCGCATGCGCCGCATGCGCCGCATGCTCAAGACACGCGCCGCCACCCGCCAGAGAGGGCAACAGCGCGACGCCAAGCGCCAGACCACAGAGTTTCCGCCACAACACACGCATCCCTGTAATCTATGGCGTTTCCACGAGTTCCGGTACTTCCGGGGCCACCGGTGGCGTGAGCGACGGCGGTGTGCGCCCGGGCGTTGGCACGTCGAGCAGCGCGCTGGCCGTGTGGTAGCCGTGATCGGCGCGCAACCGTGCGGCAATCGCGCGACGGCGATCGTCGATGGTTTCGCCCCCTTCCTGCAGCGCGATGCGCAGTTCACGAAAGCGCCGGCCTGATGTCACGCAGAACAGATCGCACAAATCGAGTTCGCGCGCGGTTCCCTCGAGCCCCTGTGTTTCAATCAATCGTTGCGTGCGCGACACGGTCACCGCACGCGCATACAACTCGGCGGCCATATCGGCCAGCCGCTCCACCACCATCTGTCGCTCAATCAGTTGCTTTTTGTGGCGCATGATTGCCCGCGCTGTGGCACGTGCGAGCTCGGCCGTGTGCTTCTCGATGTAGCGCGCGTGCGGCTCCAGGCGTACGTGGAACTTCATATCGAACTTCTCATGACGGCCAAGCGCGGATTTCACCCGATCCGACGCATACTCAGCCACACGCTCCCAGTGCTGCAGCGGACTCTTGAGCGCTTCGGCCAGCTCTTGCAGCTGCGCGGCCGGACCTTGCACGCCATTGAGCCCCACGTACAACCGCAAAATCTCATTCGCGCCTTCGAAGATGCGATTGATGCGCGCGTCGCGCAGATAGCGCTCGTACGGCCACGGCTTCACAAACCCGCGACCGCCGGCGAGCTGTACCATCTCGTCACTTGCGCGCCAGATGAGTTCTGACGCAAACACTTTGGCAATCGCCGCTTCGAGCGACGCGTCCACATCACCGCCATCGAGCGCGGCCGCGAGTGCGCCCACCATCGCGTCGGCGGCGTACGTATCGGCCGCGAGCGTGGCGGCCTTACGCTGCGTGACTTCAAACGACGCCAGCGGTGCACCAAATTGCTGACGCAACTCGCCATACGCGATGTACTCGCCCACCAGCAGCTTGGCGGCTTCGGTGCACCCCGCAGCGAGTGATAACCGGCCGGCGTTCAGCGCGTTCACCGCCACCTTGAATCCTTTGCCCACCTCGCCGAGCACATGATCGTCGGGCACGTAGATGCCGTCAAAAATGAGTTCGGCTTGCGTGCTGGCCCGAATACCAAGCTTGCGAATGGTGCCGTGCACATGAAAGCCCGGCATGTCGGGGCGAATGATGAACGCGGTGGGGCGCTGCACCATCCGGCCGTCTCGTTCAACCGACGTTTGTGCGAACGTGACGATCACACCGGCGCGCTGGCCATTACCGATCCAGTGTTTGCGGCCGGTCAGCAGCCAGCCCATGCCGTCGGGTGCGCGTTCGGCGCGCGACACGATGTTCTGTGCGTCGGAGCCGGTCTCGGGTTCGGTGAGCGCGTACGCACCCAACGTTTCGCCGCGCGCGAGCATGGGCAGATAGCGGGCTTTCTGTTCGGCGTTGCCGAACATCACAATTGCTTTGGACGCGAGTCCGCAGTGCACACCAATCAGGACGCCGAGTGATGCATCCACCGCTGACACGGCACCCGCCACCACGGCATATCCTGAGGCCGACAGACCGAGCCCACCGTACTCTCGTGGGATGGAGAGTGAGAGCATGCCGCACGCAGCAAACGCCTCGATCACCGCTTCGGGAATGATCTCGTCCTGATCCATTTGCGCGGGATCGATGATCCCGGTGTCTACCAGTCGGCGCAGCTCGGTGACGAGTCGTCGAGCGATGGCCGCTTCCTCCGGCGCCCGCTCACTGAGCGGGGCCGGATACGGGAAGAGCGATGTTTCGGCGAGCTCGCCGTCGAAGAGTCCGCGGACGAACGATGGGGACGTGGTCACGGTGGATTGGTCACCGTGACGCGGATTCGTGTCGTCTTGCCTTCGGGATTACCGCCGGCAGTCAGCGCCCGTAGTGAGATAATGGTGTCTTGCCCGCCGCCACTGCTCAGGTTAGTCGCCGTGATGGTCAGAATGCGCGTGGTCTGATTCCACGTCGCGTTTGCGGTGCTCGGTATGGAAGACGTGATGAGCAGGTTTCGGCCGAGCACCGTGCCACCATCAGCATCAAGCAACTCGATTTGTACCTGCTTCGAGTTTCCTGGCACCGAGTCGGTGATCGTCACGGTGGAGTCGAGCGGATTCGCCAGACTCACTGAGTCCACCGGCACCGGCAACACCGTGACACTGGCCGTCCCGCTGCGACTTTCCGCCGTCGCCGTGATCGTCACCGATCCGGTAGCAACACCGGTCACCGCTCCCGCCACGACTGTGGCCGTGTTGGGATTGCTGGTGAGCCACACCACCGTGCGATCCTCCACTTCCGTTCCCACCGAATCCTTCACGATGACGGTGAGTGGGATCGTTCTGCCCTGAATCACGCTAGCCTGCGTGGGCGTGATCGTGACTTCACCCACCGGCACACGCGTGACATTGAACTGCACCGTATCGACCGCATCATCAACCCGCGCCGCAATGCGTGCCGTGCCGAGCGAGAGGCCGGTGGTGCTGCCCGTCGCCGTCACACTGGCAATGGTCGGGGTGACACTCGTCCACGTGATCACGCGCCCCGGTACGGCTTGGTTGAGCGAGTCGAGCAACTGTGCGTTCAGCTGTCGGGGAATCCCGAGTCGCAAAAAGCCCGTGCGCGGTGTAATGACAACGGTTTTGACCGTGCGCTCGAACACTGTGATCTGCATGTCGGCATTGATCGCCGGATTGGCTGGTGACGCGGCCGTGATCGTGGCCGTACCAGTGCGACGACCCTGCACGACGCCCGTGCTGGTGACGGTGGCCACCACTTCACTCGACGACGACCAGTTGAGCGGCCGATTCACTGACGAGATCACGTTGTTGGCCGTGTCTCGCAGCGTCACCGTGGGCTGGAACGTTTCGTTCACCTGCACTGATCGGCTGAGCGGGGCAACCGCGATCGAACCGATGGGAATTTCGGTGACGGTGACTTGCGAGCTGCCCGATACCTGATTCACGGTGGCCGTGATGACGACGTTGCCCGTGTTGACGGCCGTGACTTCACCCTGCGGCGAGACGCTCGCGATGGACGAGTTGCTGGATTGCCACGTGATGGTGAGCCCGGCGATCGGCGTACCGCTTGCGTTACGCGGGGTTGCCGTGAACTGACGCACATTGTTGCGGCGCAGCGTGACTGGATTGGGCGACACCAGAATGTTGTTCGGTGCTTCGGGAAGCACGGTCACGGGTGTTTCGCCGCGTTTGCCCTGCGATTCAGCGGCAACAATCGCCTGTCCGGGAGAGACGCCGATTACCAGCCCTTCGTTGGTGACCGTCGCAACAGAGCCGTTGGAGGTCGAGTAGTTGATCCGTCGACCACTGATCGTGTTGTTGTCCTTGTCGAACGCCGTGCCAACCACCCGCACGCTGCCATTGACCGGCACTTCGAAGTTCGTGGGCGCGATCGATACGGACTCGGTGTCTTTCGTCCGCACCACCCAATCACGACAGCCACTGGCCGTCACAATGGTGGATGCCGCGAGCACGAGTGCAGCAATACGACGGGCGCGCAACGGCGCGGAAATGGTCATGACCCGCATGCAGGTCTATCCTGGGCAACTGGTAGGAAATCGGACGGTGAGCCGACGGCCTCGTGGCCGACCGGAGTACACACATTGACGCACAGGCATGAACGGCGGTAACCGTCACACCACTGGAACAAGCTGTCTCAGACGCAACCCCCGTGTCTACCCGTGGCCCGCACCGGAGTTCGATACGTTTCGATTTCACGTAGGACTGTGACACAGGCCACCGCCGTGCGAACTTTCCACTCGTGCCCGCTTTCGACGATCCGCTGTCGCCTCCATCGCCTGCCGCCAGTCGGCGGTATTGGCGCGTCGCCGCTCTCTGGTGGCTCGCCGGCGCCGTGGTGCGCGCCCTGCTCGCGGGCCTCGTGCCGCTGCTCCCGGACGAGACCTACTACTGGGAATGGACCAGACGCCTCGAGGGCGGCTACTTCGATCACCCGCCCGGCATCGCGCTGCTGCTCGCGGCGGGTGTTCGGATGGCCGGCGACACGCTGCTCGGCGTGCGCATCGGTCCATGGCTGGCCGGCGGAGTCGCGCACGCGGCGGTGATCGCCATGTCGGCGCATCTGGGCGGGCCGCGTTCCGGTGCCCGCGCCGCACTGATCATGTTTGTGGTCCCGCTCGCCACTCTGGGCTTCGTGCTGGCCACTCCCGATGCGCCGTTTCTCGCGGCGCTGTCGGTCGCTGCACTCTTCCTCTTGTATGCGTTAGCGTCACCGCTGCGCTCCATGGCGTCCCTCGTGTGGTGGGCGCTCACCGGTGCCGCCTTGGGCGTCGCGATGCTCTCCAAGTACACAGCGGTGCTCATGCCCGGTGCGGTGGCGCTCGCCTGTCTTGCGCATCCGGCGCTGCGCAAACGCTTCGCCGAACCCGGGCCGTACGTGGCCACCGTGGTGGCAGGACTGCTGTTCGCGCCGGTCGTGGTGTGGAACTGGTTCTATGACTGGGTCTCGTTCCGCTTTCAGCTCTCGCACGGCTTTTCGCCGGCGCGTGGCTCCCCGATCGGACGCGAACTCGAGCTGGTGGGCGGGCAACTGGGTCTGGCCTCGCCCATTCTGTTCGTGCTGCTCATGGGGGCCGCGTATCTCGCACTGCGCGATGGTTGGGAGGTGCGCAAGCGACTGGCCGCCACAGACATTCTGGCGCGACGATTTGCGCTGGCGTTCATGGTGATCGTGCCGCTGGCAGTATTCGCCGTGAGCGCCTGGCGGCGATCGGTCGAAGCGAACTGGCCAGCGCTTATCTATCCGGCCGCGGTGGCGCTGCTCGCGGCCGGCACCGCGCGATGGGCGCACGGACGCTGGTATCGGGCCGGCGTCGTGCTGGCCGGTGTGCTGCTCGTGGTGGTGTCGTTACAGGCCTGGCGGCCTCTCCTGCCGATTGAACCGCGACGCGATCCGATTGGGCGAGCACACGGATGGGAGACGTTGGCCGCCGCAGCACACTCAGCGCGCCGTGATCCGTTTCTCGATGGCAGCGTGGACGTGTGGGTGGCAGCCAACCGTTATCAGGATGCCTCGGAACTCGCATTTCATTTGCCCGATCAACCCACCGTATTCGCGCTCAATCTTGCGTCCCGCCGCAACCAATATGATTTATGGGACACAGCACACGACAAGGTGCGACCGGGCGATGGGCTCGTGGCCGTGTTCGAAGCCAATGCCAAAGGTGATTCGCTCGCGGCGGTGGTGGGCACGTGGTTCCGCGATCATCGCGTGGGCGAGACCATTGATCTCAAGCGAGGTACGGGTGTGGTGACGCAGCGTCGCATCTGGTTGTATCGCATTGCCGTGGACATTCCCCTCATGGGCCGCGAGACATGGTAGTCGAATCATGGTAGTGTGGTTCGCCGTGGCGCTCGGCGGCGCCGCAGGATCGGTGCTGCGGTATGCGATAGGTCTCGCGTTCGTGCGCACATCGCTGGCCTTTCCGTTTGGTACGCTGTTGGTCAATGTGCTCGGATCATTTCTTATTGGCGTGTTTGCGCGGTGGTTCAGCGCACCGGGGCTCGATCCGGTGTGGCGCATTGCACTCACCGTGGGCTTCTGCGGTGGTTTCACCACCTTCAGCACATTCAGTGCAGAACTCATCACGCTCGCGCAGGAAGGACGTACGCTGCGCGCCGCGATTTATGTCGTGGTGAGTGTCTCGCTTGCGGTGCTGGCAACAGTGCTTGGTCTCGCTGCGGGTGATCGCCTCTTGGGCGCGGTCACCCGCTAACGTGCTTCGGCTTCCCCTCTTGCTCGGCCTACCGTGACCTCTCCAACAGTTCCGTCCGATCTTGACCGCTGGCTCGCCGATCATCAGGACGAGTCCATGCATGAACTCTTCGAATTTCTCCGCATCCCGAGCGTCAGTGCACGCCGCGAACATCGCGATGACTGCCGAGCTGCCGCGCAGTGGTTGTCCGACAAACTCACCAGCGCCGGCTTCACGTGTTCGCTTGAAGAAACGCCCGGTCATCCGATCGTGCTCGCGGAGTGGCGGGGCGCCGGGCCCGACGCCCCGACGTTACTCGTGTATGGCCACTACGATGTGCAGCCGGCCGAGCCGCTCGAGCTGTGGACTTCGCCCGCATTCGAGCCCGAAGTGCGCGACGGGCGCATTTACGCGCGCGGGAGTGTCGATGACAAAGGACAACTGTACCTGCATGTGAAAGCACTGCAGGCACATCTCGCCGTGCGCGGCACGCTGCCGGTGAATGTGATTGTGCTCGCGGAGGGCGAAGAAGAAGTGGGCAGTGTGAATCTTGAGCACTTCCTCGAGCACAACCGCGAGCGGCTGCGGTGCGATGGTGTGGTCATCTCCGATAGCACGATGTTCGCACCGGGTACGCCGAGCATTCTGTCGTCGCTGCGCGGACTGGCGTACGTGCAAATCGATGTGCAGGGCGCAACGAGCGATTTGCACTCAGGCATGTACGGCGGCGCTGTGGTGAATCCCGCGATGGCGCTCGCACGCATTCTCGCTACCATGCACGACGAGTACGGTCGCGTTGCGATTGCCGGGTTCTACGACACGGTGCAGGATTGGCCTGAGACCGTTCGCACGCAGATGCGCGCGCTGCCGTTCAGCGAAGAGCATTTCCGTCGCGAGGTGGGCGCGCCGGCGCTTGGCGGTGAACGCGGTTACACGGTGCTTGAACAGTTGTGGACACGTCCCACGTGTGAAGTGAACGGACTGCTCAGCGGTTACACCGGCGAGGGTGCAAAAACGGTGTTGCCGGCGGTCGCCATGGCCAAGGTGAGTTGCCGTCTGGTGCCCGATCAGGATCCCGCCACGGTAGAACGGTTGATCACCGAACATGTAGCGCGCGTTACACCGGCCGGCGTCACCGCCACGGTTTCGGCGCTGCACGGTGGACGCCCGTGGCGCGCCGAGCTCAGTGGGCCACTGCACGACGCCGGTGTCGCGGCACTCGAAGCCGCGTTTGGCACAACTCCGGTGATCACCGGTGAAGGTGGTTCAATCCCCGTTGTTGGCGACTTCGAACGCATTCTCGGCGCGCCGGTGTTGCTCATGGGCTTCGGACTGCCCGGCGAAAACGCGCATGCCCCGGACGAATGGATCTCGGTGGAGAACTATCGTCAGGGGATGCGTGCGGCGGTGACGCTGCTGGAGCAGTTCGGTAGCGAACGATTTAGAGGCCGGACACCTGCGGCGCGGGATTGACACCAGCAGCGCGACGACGTGATATTGGAGAACGTGAGACGTATCTCACGTTTGTCACTCTCGGAGGATCTCGTGTCGGCAGAGACTATTGGGCTCGCGATCCTCAGTCCGGAGGAGGTTCGCACACTGGGGGAGCATCACCCAGCGCTACTGGCCGGCGGTGAGGACGGGGACGTCTCGCAGGCGATCACCGTCTCCGGCTCTCCGGCCTTCCTGTCCGCCGTTCGAGTGTTTCTCGAGCACGTCGCCCGTGAGGGACAGCAGACCGCGTCTGTCCTTTCGGCGCTCGCGCCAGACCCGGAACGCGGGCTCATAACCACGGAACGATTGGCACAGATTCACCAGCAGGTCGAAGCGCGGAACGCGTTTTTGGACGCGGTCCCCATGCTCACGAGCGCGATGATCGGAGATTGGGGTGGCTCCGCGGCCAAAAATGCGTCCGCCATGGCGAGTCGCTGGAAGAGCGCGAGGCGGATATTCGCCGTGTCCAGTGGACGAACCGATCTGTACCCAGCCTTTCAGTTCGACGAGGACGGGAAGCCACGCCCGGCCATCGCCGAGGTGCTCCGACAGTTCGTCGGCGAAAGCGAATGGGCCAACGCGTTGTGGTGGACCGCCCCGTCGGGCTGGCTCGGTGGACGTCAGCCGTTTCGCGTCCTCGACACGGATCCGGACGCGGTGATCGACGCCGCTCGACGGACGGCCGAGCCGCTCGATGTCTGACCCCGCGCGCTGAGGCGCGACTGACGTGCCGACACCTCCTTCGAGCTCGCCGGTCCCCGATCCCCCCGACTTTACCGCGCCGACGCCGCTCACAGAGCAGTGGCCCGCTGCCCAAGAGTTTGTCCGGGTCTTCGCTCACAAATACCATCCCACCGAGTTCAACCCAGGCTCGGGCGTACCATCGCCTCGGGGGCGCTTCCACTTCTTCGCTGCGGCCCCCGGTCGCGTCGTTCCGATTCTCTACGGCGCCGATCAGCCGTTCGCCGCCCTCGCCGAGACCGTGTTTCACGACGTGCCAATCCGTAACCCCGGACGCGTGGTGTTCGAATCACGCCTCGCGCCACTGTCCATGGTCACGCTGAAGCCCCTGCGCGACCTGCGCCTGGTGCAGCTCCATGGGTTTGGGCTGCGCCGTCTGTCGATCCGCGCCGCGAACCTGACGGACACGGAGGCTGCGGAGTATCCGCGAACAACCGAATGGGCTCGTGCGCTGCACGCCGCGATGCGCGACATTGACGGTTTGGTCTGGATGTCCCGGCAGTTCAACTCCGCGCCGGCTCTCGTGCTGTTTGGCGACCGCGTCCGGTCGACCGATCTCGCGGTGGCTGTGCCTCCGATTCCGCTATGGACGGGCCGCGGGCGCGACCTGGTCGACCGCGCGGCCAACGCCGCCGGGATTGCGGTCGTGCGGTAGCGCGACGCGGCGGGCTCCGACGGGATTCCCGTAGCACGCGCTCAGGCTCGCCGCGGGTGTTGAGTCAGAACCCGGCGAAGACGTCGATATCGTCATCATCGAAGGGGATCATCGTGGCTGCGTCGTTCCCGGCGCCGGTGGTCGATCCGCCAGCCGTCGCGTGCGACCGGGTTCGCGGCACGTGGGCTGCGCGGCTGGATGCATTGCGCACATGCTGGCGGGCGCCCGCCCCGCCACGAGACACGGCGGCACTCTCCGCACGGTTCGCCGCCGCCGCCGTGCGCGCACTGGATCTGTCGACAGTGAACTGCGACGCCATTTCGTGCATCTCGCCGGCCTGCGCCTGCAACTCGGCGGCCGCACTGGCCGACTCTTCGGCGTTCGCCGCCACGCGTTGCGTGAGCTGCGCGATCTGCGCAATGGCCGACGTCACTTCCTGCAGCTCCTGCTCCTGCTCACGCGCGCCATCGGCGATGTTGGCCATCATCGTGCTCGCACGCTCAACCCCCGTGCGGATTTCTTCGAGACGGCGACACACGCCGTCGTTGAGTTTGACACCCGTCTCTGTTTTCTGCACGGACTCTTCGATCAGCGCGGCCGTATTGCGCGCGGCGTCCGCCGCGCGAATGGCCAGGCTTCGCACTTCGTCGGCCACCACAGCGAAGCCCTTGCCGGCATCGCCCGCGCGCGCCGCTTCAACGGCCGCGTTGAGTGCCAACATGTTGGTTTGAAACGCGATCTCGTCGATCGTTTTCACAATCCTGGCGGTGGCATCAGCAGATTTTTTGATGTCGGCAACCGCTTCGGCCAACGCATGCATGCGTTCGACGCCTTGCTCCGTGTCAGTGCGGGCGCGTTCCATCGCCGCGCGTGCTTCGTGCGCGTCGGCGGCACTCGCCTTCGTTCGTGCACCCACAACAACGAGTCGGTTGGACACCTGATCAATGGAGCCGGCCTGATCGGCGGCGCCACTGGCCAGCTCCTGAGAACCGGAGCCGATTTCCGACGCCGCCGCATTGACCTGCGCGACCGCTGACGTCAGCGAAGCGAACGCTTCCCCGATGTTCGACAGCGCCGAGTTGAGCGAGTCCTTGATTGCCGCGTGGTCTCCCTTGTAGTTGCCTTCCATGCGTGCCACGAGATCGCGCTGCGCCACGCGCGCCAGAACCGTGCGCGCTTCGTCGATCGGTGCGTTCACGGCGTCGAGCATGGCACCGGTGCCGGTGATCACCTCGGCATACGCACCCTCCACACCGGTCGCCGATGGACGCTGCGTGAGACTGCCGTTCTGCACCGCCGCAATCGTGCTGCTGATTTCGCCCACGACTGAGCGCAGCGCCGCCGACACGCGATTCACGTTGCGCGACAGCACATCGTGTTCCGAGCGCGGCGTGACCGATGCAGCGTTCAGATCGCCCACCGCGAGTCGGTCTGCTGCGTGCGCAATATCTCCGATGTACGACACCATCCCTCGGAACGCTTCGGCCAGTGCGCCGATTTCGTCTTTCGACTGCACATCAATGCGCTGTTCGATGCGACCGCGTGAGATTTCCGTGGCCGCGTCCGACAGGGAGCGCAGGGCGCCGAGCACACTGCGCAGCGTTCCCACCGCCATCACAGCGAGCACACCGAGCGACACCACGAGCACGATCGTGGAGCCGAGCAGCGTAGAGCGTTGCATGGACCGGGCCGATTCGAACGCCGCCGTGATGCGCTCCTCTTCGCCCAGGCGGCGATTCAGTAGTGACGCAGACAGTTCACCGAACTGCGATCGCATCGCCTGCAGGCCGGTCGTGAGGTCGAGCTCCAGATTGCCGGAGATCATGCCGAGGCTCGTCTCGCGCGCCACCGTTGCGTATGAAGTGAAGGCACTCCGGAGGCTGTCGACGCCGGCCGCTCCCACGAGTTCATTGCGCTTGAGTGTATCCGTGAGCGCCACGAATGTGGCCGACAGCGAATCCGCCAATTTCACGCCCACCGCATCACTCGAGCCAACCGCGTCACGCAACGCGCGGGAATAGTTCTCCAGTGTCCGCTCAAGTCGCTGGCTCACCTGCAGCGCCGGCGAATAGCCATTCTGAATGCGCTGCTGCTCCGCCTGAGCAGCGAGCCCGAGCCTCACCACAACGGCCAAGGTGACGACGAAACCGATGGCGGCGACCACCGGCAGAGCGAGAATCTTGGCGCGAAGCGTGAGAGAGCGAAACATGCTGTAGCCGGGAGAAAGGATCGACGAATCATCGAGCCCGATCGATC
>JBBRDP010000105.1:0-12058 GCA_038203795.1 Gemmatimonadales bacterium | reverse complement strand
TTACCGGCAGCGGCAAGACGCTCGTGTACATCGAAGTGCTCAGACAACTGGTGACGGAGCAGGGGCGCTCAGCGATCGTGCTCGTGCCTGAAATCGCACTCACACCGCAAGCGGTCGATCGTTTTCGCGGCGCGTTCGGTGATGACGTGGCCGTGTTGCATTCGGGACTCAGCGATGGCGAACGCTATGACGCCTGGTGTGCGCTGCGCGATGGCACGCGGCGCATTGCTGTGGGTGCGCGCTCGGCGTTGTTCGCGCCGCTCAGCAATGTTGGTGTGATCATTGTCGACGAAGAACACGACGCGAGCTATAAACAAGCCGAAACACCGCGCTACCACGCACGGGAAGCGGCGATTGTGCGCGCCCAGGCGGAAGGGGCCGTAGTCGTACTCGGGAGTGCGACCCCGGGTCTCGAAACATGGGAGCGCGCCGCCCGCGGACAGATCTCGCGGCTCAACTTGCCGCTGCGCGCCACCGGTGCATCGCTGCCGAGCGTGCGCGTGGTCGATCTGCGCGCGGTGGTGCGCGATGGGTTGGCCAATCGTCCGCCCAACGCGCCATTCGATGAAACGCTTGGCGTGCTGAGTCCGGAACTCAGCGACGCGATTCAACTGCGACTCGACCGCGCGGAACAATCGGTGCTGCTGCTCAATCGCCGAGGATTCGCCTCGTTCCTTGAATGCCGCGATTGTGGTGACGTGACCAAGTGTCCCAACTGTTCCATCGCGCTCACGTATCATCGCGTTCCGGAATCGCTCGTCTGTCACTACTGCCTGCATCGCGCGGCCGTGCATACACGGTGCGCCGCGTGTGGTGGGCCCGCCCTCTCGCGGCGGGGCGTTGGTACGCAGCAAGTGGAGCGCGTCGTTGCCGAACGCTTTCCGCAGGCGCGCATCGCCCGCATGGACGTGGACACCACGAGCGGGAAATGGGCGCACGCCAACATTCTCGATCGTGTGGGCCGTCGTGAAGTCGACATCCTGCTCGGCACGCAAATGATCGCCAAGGGACTCGATTTTCCCGACGTGACACTGGTTGGTGTGATCGATGCCGACACGGGACTCAATCTGCCGGACTTTCGCGCCTCGGAGCGCACGTTTCAGCTGCTGAGTCAGGTGGCCGGGCGGGCCGGACGCAGCAGCAAGCCCGGTGAGGTGCTCATTCAGACGCGTCGTCCGGAGCATCATGCGGTGCAGTGCGCAGTCACACACGATGTGCACGCGTTTGTTGAAGCCGAGCTCGCCGCGCGTCGCGCTCCGGCGTATCCGCCGTTCGTACGACTGGCCAACGTGGTCATCAGTGGCGCGGACGAATCGCTCACATCGGCGCGGGCGATTGAAACCGCTGACTGGACGCGTGCGCTCCTACGGGATCGGGGCATTCGTGATGTTGAAGTGGTTGGACCGGCGCCGTGTCCGATTCACCGCATCAAGGAACGCTGGCGGTGGCACTTTTTTCTGCGCACGCCGCGCGGTGGATTGCTCACCCGACTGGTGCGGTTCGTGGCCGAGCGGGCGCCGGCCGCGCGTGACGCGTCGGTGCGCCTGGTCGTCGACCGCGATCCGGTGGCGCTGCTTTAGCGGAGGAGCGTTCGGTGTATCTCGTTCCTGAGCGCTCGCTGTGTTCGGCGGTATCGCTCTCCTCGCGGGCACTTTGACGCTGCTACATTTCGCACATGTCTATCGCCATTTCAAACTCGGTGTTTCAGCCAACGCAAGTCATCCGCTCCATCCCCAAATACGTGTTCTGGGAGCTGGATCAGCGCAAACGCGCGCAGCGTGCTGCGGGTCGCACGCTGCTCGATCTTGGCATCGGTAGCCCCGATCAGCCGGTGCCGCCGGAGGTGGTGGAAACGATCCGCGAGGCGGCCGGTCGTACGGAGCTGAGTGGTTACCCGCATTTTCGTGGACATCCCGAGTTCCTCCGCGCGGTCGCCGATTACATGGTGGATCGATTCGGCGTACACACCGAGCCCGACCGTGACTACATGGCCGTGGCCGGCAGCAAGGAAGGGCTCGCCGAGCTCGTGCTCGCGATCTGTGAACCGGGTGACGTGGTGTTGGTGCCCGAGGTCTATTACCCGGTGTACGTGCGCGCCACCAAGCTCGCGCTCGCTGAGCCGGTGCTGGTGCCGTTTGCTGCCGACGGATCGCTCGATCTCGACGCCGTCAACCCGGAGCACATCGCACGCGCACGCATCCTGATTGCGAACTATCCGTGCAATCCAACCACCGCGACGCTCGATCTCGCCGGCATGACGCGGCTCGTGGAGTTTGCGCGTGCACACGGCATTTTGCTCGTGAGCGATCTGGCGTACGCTGAACTCGCGTACGACGGCTATTCGCCGCCGAGTGCATTGCAGGTGCCAGGCGCGATGGAGTGCGCGGTGGAGCTGCACTCCGCGTCGAAGAGCTTTAACATGGCTGGATATCGCGTGGGTGTGGTGGTGGGCAATGCCGAGGCGATTGGCGCACTCGACGCATATCGCAGCAACACCGGATACGGTGCCGCAACATTGCCACAGCTGGCGGCGACCACCGCGTTTGCAAATTATCGCGAGATCGTGAAGCCCATTGTGCGCGAGTACGCGGCGCGTCGCGATGCGCTGGTGGACGCGTTCGCAGAATGCGGCTGGCATGTGTCCTCACCGCGCGCCACGATGTATTTGTGGCTGCCCATTCCCGATGGCTTTGACGACTGGGGATGGGTTGAACATTGCATGTCGAACCTGGGCGTCGTCATCACGCCAGGGATTGCCTTTGGTGAAGCGGGACGCGGCAAGTTCCGCATTTCGCTCGTGCAGCCCGCGTCGGTGCTCACGGTTGCGGCGAAGGCCCTCGCGCAGCGGTAGTCTGCTGCACGAAGGCCTTCGCATCGATACCGTTCGGTTGGCTTATTTCTTCGCGGCCGGATTCTGTACCGCAAAATCCCACTGCACCGTCACGTCGTCCTTGATCGGATTGAGGCGCGAATCGTAGGTGATGCCATAGTCCTTGCGCTTCATCACGAACTCGCCGCGGAAACGTCCCACGCCCTCTTCGTAGAACACCATCGTCGCCGGAATGGTGATGCGTTTGGTGGTGCCGCGAATTGTCAGGTCGCCTTCAATGTCGAGCGACTCGGCTGTCTTGGGGCGGACAGCGGTCGACACGAACGAGATCTTGGGGTTTTTCTCCACATCAAAGAAGTCCTCGCCCTTGAGATGCGCATCGCGGCGATCCACACGCGTGTCGATGCTGGCCGCATCAATCGTTATGCGGACCGACGACGCCGCCAGGTTGGCCGGGTCGAGCGAGATCGTCGCGTCCCACTCGGCGAAGTGACCGCGCGCGCTGATCAAGCGGGAATCCGCAATGAAGTTGATCTGGCTGTGGGCCTTGTCGATGACGTGCGGTACGGGCGAGGCCGCCGTGAATGGCTGCGCGGCAATCAGGACAATGGGCAACGCCAGCACGGCGCTCAGACGACGGAAGAACATGAACACTCCTGGAGAACTCGGGGCGCAAACGATGATCGCACGCCGCAGCAGGACGGCGAGAACTTGAAAATATGTCTTAGTACTTAGATAAACGCAATTAGGCCTTGAAATGTGCCAGGCAGTTCGGGGTGGATGGGTCGCCGGGTCAACCGTCGACCGCCCAGCCGCTTGTAGCGGCGGGGGCGCACAGGTGATCTTGCATTGGTATCGGAATCCGTATCGCTCTGTGCATCCACACCATCATCGATCTTCTGTGAATTCTCTGCATCGTTGTTCCATCGTGTTCCTCACCTGCGGTCAGCACCGCCCGGCCTCGGCTTGACCGCGCCCGCTACGAACGACAATCGCCGCCCGGTCACGGAGACCGCCGAACGGTTTCTGCGTGCCATTGTGGGCGAGGTGCCCATCGGTCGTCTCGCCGAGCTGTATCTGTTCACGGCGTTGCGTCAGGGGGTATACGAAACCGGCGTGGCGGTGATCGCGGTCTGGCCCGAGGGAGAAGCACGCAGCGACGACTCGCGCCACACGGTGTATACCGCGCGATACCGGCTCGTGGTCAAAGGGCCGGATCGTGGTCGCTGGGAGTTCGAATGCGTGGCCGAAGCGGACGCGCCGCTGATCACGGTGGAGACCGTAGTGCGCGGCGTGCAGCGTCGCAGCGGCGATCTCGACGATCCGCTGCGTTACGATGCCGCATCGCTCACGCATGTGTTGCGACTCGAGGACCTGGAGTCGGCATGACCACCGGTCCGGTGGTGGGCACCACGCGAACAGCCAGTCAGGGACGCGAGTCGTTCCGGAGCTGGCTGCGTGAGCACAATCTGCCCATCACGGCGCAGCGTTTGGCGATTGCCGAAGTGCTCATCGGCTCCGCCGAGCACTTGTCGGCCGACGAGGTCGCGCACGCGTTGAGCACACATGGCGAGAAAGCCGGTACGGCCACGGTGTATCGCACGCTCGATCTGTTGGTACGCAGCGGACTCGTGGTGGAACGCGATTTCGGCGAAGGCTTTCGTCGCTTCGAAGCGGCGCGCGATGTGCCGCATCATGAGCACTTGTTGTGCACGATGTGCGGCGCGGTGGAGGAATTCCGCGACGAACGGCTTGAACGCATGACCACCATTATCGCTGAGTCGCACGATTTCGCGCGTCATCGCCATCGTCTGGTGATCCAGGGTGTGTGTGGCGCGTGTCGGCGCGGTGAGCGTTCGGCCCGTACCCACACCGCCGCGCGAACGCGCTGACACCGGAAACCATAAATGGAACCGACGTTTGGTCTGGCCATCGCGTTTACTGCCGGCTTGCTGAGTTTTCTCTCGCCGTGCGTGTTGCCGCTCATCCCGAGTTACATCACGTTCATCACGGGCATGGGCTTCGAAGACGTGACGCGTTCGCGGCGCACGACGTTGGTGCACGCGTTGCTGTTCGTGCTTGGGTTCTCGCTCATTTTTGTTGCACTCGGCGCCAGCGCCACGGCGCTGGGTAATCTGTTGCTTGCGTATCGCGACTGGATCAGTCGCATCGGCGGCGCGCTCGTGATCGTGTTTGGACTCTACATGCTGGGCGTGCTGCGCATCGGTGCGTTCTCGCAGGACACACGGATGCACCTGTCCGATAAGCCGGTCGGCTACCTGGGCACGGTGCTGGTCGGTATCGCTTTCGGCGCCGGTTGGACGCCTTGCATCGGCCCTATTCTTGGCGCGATTCTCACCTACGCCAGCTCGAGTGGTAACGTCACGGGCGGCATGACACTGCTCGCCACCTATTCACTGGGCCTCGCGATTCCATTCCTCGCCAGCGCGATCGCGATGGAGCGATTCCTCGGTGCGTTCCAGAAGTTTCGTCGGCATCTGGGTACCGTGAACAAGATTTCGGGCGTGCTGCTCATCATCGTGGGCGTGCTGATGATGACCAACTGGTTCACCATGCTCGCCGGCTATCTCGACGGCTTCACTCCGGACTTCCTGCGCGATCGTTTGTAGCAGTGCCGTCGGAGTTGTCGCGCCGCGTACCGCGAGACCGGTCACCGAACCAATTGTCGCCCCTACGCCGCCGCCACCTGCTCCAACAGTTGCTGACGCCGCAGGAGTTGCGCGTAGCGACCGTCTCGCGACATCAGGTCGTCGTGCCGTCCTTGCTCCGCCACCGTTCCGTTGTCGAGCACCAGAATCCAGTCGGCATGGCGCACCGTACTGATGCGATGTGAGGCAATGATGGCTGAACGTCCCGCCAGCGCAGTGCGCAGCCCGCGCAGAATCGCCGCTTCGGTTTGCGTGTCCACCGCCGAGAGCGCATCGTCGAGCAGCACGAGCCGCGGTTCGCGCGCGAGCGCCCGCGCCAACGCCGTTCGCTGCTTCTGTCCGCCCGACAGGTTGATCCCACGTTCCCCGAGCGGCGTGGCGTAGCCGTCTGGCAGTGCCGTCACCGTGTCGGCAAGTTGCGCGATCTGTGTGGCTTCGATCACTTCGGGAATGACATCATCACCGCGCGGCAACGCCTGCTCTGCGGTGTGCGTCTGTCCCGCCGCTTCCAGTGCTTCGCGGAGGGCCACACGACGCGCATCGTTGATGCCGTAGGCGACGTTCGTTCCGATTGTCTCGGAGAAAAGCAAGGTCTCCTGCGGCACGTAGCCGATCTGTGCGCGTAACGCCGCCAACGGCACGGCGCTGATCGCCACACCGTCGAGCAGGATGTCCCCGCGCTGCGGTTCGAACAATCGTGGAATGAGATCGAGCAACGCACTCTTGCCGCTGCCCGTGGCTCCGACGATGGCGAGCGTGCTCCCGGCGGCAACGCTGAATGACACGTCCCGCAGTACCCAACGGGGTTCGGCACCGGCTACGATACGCGACGGGTCGGCCACCGGATAGCTGAACCACACATTGCGGAACTCGATGGACGGACCGCGCGTGCTCTCCGGAAGCGCGACCGTGCCGTGGTCCAGCACCTGCGCCGGTACGGCGTCGAGCAACTCCATCACCCGACCCATCGACGCGGCGCCGCGCTGAAACAGATTGATCGTCCAGCCGAGCGCGATGAGCGGCCACGTGAGCATCGCGAGATAAATACCGAAGGCTACGAAGCCACCCACCGACAGCGAGCCGTCAATGAGCAGTCGCCCTCCCACGCCGAGTGTGATCGCGCCGCCGAGACCGGCGAGCAGCGCAAAGCCCGGATTCATGAGGCCGTTCAGGCGTGCGAGACGCAGATTGCGCTCGAGATATTCGTCACCGGCGGCCGCGAACCGACGGATTTCCGCATCTTCCTGTTGATACGCGCGCACAATGCGCACACCCGACAGATTTTCCTGCGCACGCACACTGAGTGTGCTGAACTGTTCCTGCACCGACTCAAATCGCTGATGGACCGCGCGACCGAGTTTGATCATGAGGAACGGCAATCCGATCATCGGCAGCAAGGCAAAGAGCGTCAGCGTGGCATCGATGCGCACCATCATGATGAGCGCGAACAATGCGCCGAAGATCGTGTTCACGAAGTACATGATGGCCGGACCGGTGGCCATCCGTACCGCTTGCACATCGTTGGTGAGTCGGGCCATGAGATCACCGGTGCGCATGCGCGCGAACCAGGCCGCGTCGAGCAGCAGGAGATGGCTGAACACATCGCGTCGCAGGTCGGTCTCGATGCGGCGACTGATGCTGTTGAGCAACTCACGCATGCCAAAACGAAAGACTCCGGCCACGGCGGCTGTGACTAACATCACGGCGGCAATGGGCCATAAATCACCGGCGGCGGGTCCGCGCTCCATCGTGTCGATGGCGCGACGGAGCAGCGTGGGCACCGCGTTGGCGGCCGCCGAGGCTGCCACCACGAAGAGCAGGCCAAGGTACAGCCCGCTGCGGTACGGCCGGAAGTACGGGATCAGGCGTCGCAGGGCGACGCTCGTGGGCACCGAAGTCACGCTTGCAGTGTAGAAATGAAAAATGGTGGCTGGGCCGTTCGATGTCCCGATATTCGGAACTCGGGCGGATACGATTTCACAACACAGGAGAAATGAGCAATGCGTGAATATACCCGTGGGAAACGCAGTGCCCGGGCAATGATTGGTGCGCTGACGCTGGTCCTCTCGGCGGCGGCCTGCGGCGGGGACAAGAACGCCGATACCGCGCTGAGCGGCGACGACTCGCTGGGTCGTGATCTCGCGATGGCCGGTCAGGACTCCACCGTGCCGCAGCTGCAGGATGTGCCCGTGGTGGAACCGCCGGCTCTGACACCGGTTACCCCAGCCCCGAGCCCGGCTTCCGCAGCAGCGCGTCCTCGTCCGCGTACACCGGTGGCAAGAACGCCGGCTCCGACACCGGCCCCGATTCCCGCGCCAGCAGCGGCGGCACCGACACAAGGAATCATCGCGTCGGGAACGGCGCTCAGCTTCATGGCCAACACCAAAGTGTGTACGGGTGACCAGAACATCGGTGACAAGTTCACCGCGCGTCTGAGCGGTGAAGTCACGGGTACGAACGGGGCCACGTTTCCCTCCGGTGCCGCCGGCACGTTCGAAGTCGTGAGCGCCAAGCGCGCGCAGAACCAGAACGACAACACGTTCCTCACGGTACGATTGGTGTCTGTCACGATTGACGGCAACGTCTACCCGGTGCAGGCCTCCACAGAATCGGCAGCGACCACGCGCGTGCGTGCGGCCGATACCGGAACCGATGCCAAGAAAGTCGCCGGTGGTGCCATTCTCGGAGCGATTGCCGGACAGATCCTCGGCAAGAACACCAAGAGCACGGTGATTGGTGCGGCGGCCGGTGCCGCTGCGGGTACTGCGGCCGCTGTTGGCACGGCCGATTTCGACACGTGCATCAACGCCGGCGGTCTTGTGAAAGTGACGCTCGATCAGCCGGTCACGGTGAAAATCACCACCGACTGATTCATATCCTGCCGGTCAGTACCCAACCGCGCCGCCAGACCGGCGCGGTTCGGGTACGCCTTCCCAGCCGCCCTTCACTCGCATGATCGCGTTCACGTTCACGAGTGTGCGCACCTGGCGCAGCGCCCATCCCATGGCCCGCAGCGAGTCCTGCACCGCCGGTGTCACGCCACCAATCTCAATCGTCAACGAATCCGGCAGCGCCTGATGGTGCAACCGCGGCGCACGCATCGCGTCGGCCAGATTCATGCGATGATCGAGCACGTTGAGCACAATCTGCGACGTGCCGGTTATGATGGTAGGACCGCCGGCGGCGCCAACCACCAGCAATACTTGCTGCGCCGAATCGAGCACAATGGTTGGTGACATCGCGCTCAACATGCGTTTGCCGGGTTGAATCGCATTCTGCTCGCCCTGCACCAGGCCGAACATATTCGGCATGCCGGGCTGCGCCGCGAAATCGTCCATTTCGTTGTTCATGAAAAATCCCGCACCGCGCACCCACACACCGGAGCCCCAGCTCCCATTGAGCGTGGTGGTGGTGGCGACGGCGTTGCCGAACCGATCGACCACCGAGTAGTGCGTGGTGTTCATCGGTTCGCGAACCAGCGCCTGCATCATGGAATCGACCAGGCGCGTTGGCGTGGCGCGATCGTCGCGCACCGTGCGGCGCAACGCCTGCGCGTACGATTTGCTCGTGAGCTGCTCGAGCGGTACGCTGATGAAATCAGGATCACCGAGCTTGCTGTTGCGGTCGACGAACGCGCGCTGAAACGCCGACGCCACCGTGTGATACCACTGCGTGCTGCCGTACGGTGCCGTCGTGGGCCACGTCTCCAGAATGTTGAGCGACTCCGCCATGGTCACTCCACCCGACGACGACGGTGGCATCGCCAGCAACGTGAAGCCGCGATACGTGCTGCGAATCGGGCGGCGTTCACGGGGGCGATATCGCGCGAGATCATCGGTGGTCATGATGCCGCCGCCTCGCGACATTTCGGCCACGAGCGAGTCGGCCACCCATCCACGGTAGAATCCGGCCGGACCCTTGTCGGCGATCGTCTGCAGCGTACGCGCCAGATCCGGCTGCACGAGCCGTGTGCCAGTGGTGAGCGGTTGTCCGTTCGGAAAAAACATCGCGGCGCCCGCAAACTGCTTCACCCGCTCGCTGCCGCGAATGGAACTGGCGAGTCCGGAATCCACCACAAAACCATCACGCGCAAGTTTGATTGCCGGCTGCATCACATCGCGCAGTGACATGGAACCATAGCGCTCGAGTGCCTGCGCCATGCCTGCGACTGCACCCGGCACGCCCGATGCCAAATGTCCAACAATGCTCTTGTCGGTGAGCTTGCCGTTGGCATCGAGATACATGTCGCGCGTGGCCGCGAGCGGTGCCACTTCGCGGTAATCGATCGCGGCGGTTCGTCCGTCCACGAGTTTGATCACCATGTATCCACCACCGCCGATGTTGCCGGCTTCAGGCCAGGTTACGGCGAGCGCAAACCCAAGCGCGACGGCCGCGTCAACCGCATTGCCACCGCGACGCAAAATCTCGGCCGCTGCTTCACTCGCCGCCGGACTATTGCTCACCGCCATCGCATTGTTCGCAAACGTGGCCTCAGCGCCCGAGGGCAATCGCCACGTGTCAGGAAAGCGCGCGGCAACGCGCGGAGCGATACGCGGATCACCAACCGATGCCGTCGCGCGCATGCTGGCGCCGGCCATGGTGCTGACGCTCGCGCCCGTACCGATGCTGGTGCCGGACTGGGTGGAGCTGTACGAGCAGGCCGCGAGGGAGAGCGCCGCGACCAGTGGCGACAGGCAGCGTGATGTGGTGGGCAACATGAGGCGGGAAGAAACGTGGTTCGAAGAATGCTCAGCGAGAAAAAGAGCCGAGTCCGTACCGCAAGGTGATGCGCGTGTTGCGCGTGCGATAGGTGCGTCCGGTGCCTTCGGGCAACGACTCACCGCTGTGCCACGCAATGCCGAAATCCTGCACGAAGGCGATATGCGCGTCGCCGGACAGCGCAAAGCCGAAGCCATAGCCAAGACCACCGGTGAAATCAATCGCACGTTCCACCGGCAACTGTGCGCCGTCCGACTTCGCCGTGAACTGCTGAAAACCGATTACCCCGGCGCTCGCTTCGATAATCTGGTAGAGCCCCTCGCGTGCCCCACCGCCACGCAGCACGGCCTGCAGTCCCATCAGATTCATTTGCGCCTGACAGCCCGTCACCTGACACGCCGCGACCGAGGCTGGTGCTTCGAGCGACACGTCCGGCACCGGCGCGCCGGCCAGCGGACGGTACTCGAAATCCACGTTGCCGTAGTTCACCGCAATGCCAATGGTCGTTGTGGGGTTCATCGCCTTCTCCAGCGTCGCTCGCAGCTGCCAGCGTGGGTCGCCGGCAAAATCCCATGTGGAACCGGTGCGACCGTCGTTCACCGGCCCAAGACCGGCCACCACCGCGCCGCCGCTGAACCACCAGCTGCTGATCCCGCTGGACCGCGATTGTCCCCCGCCGCCGCGAAGCTGCGCCGAGAGTGACGAGGACGATGTCAGGGCCAACATCCCGAGCAGGACCAGCGAAGTGAATGCGCGCATGCCAAGTTGTGAAGTGCCTTGCGGTTCGGTTACCCTGCGCGAAAGCTAACTCAACCCGTCTACCCGCGATTCCCCGACTGTGACTGACGCCCCACTTGATCCACGGGTGACTGAACGCCGCAATCCGCGTTCGGCCAACATCGATCTCGCCTCACCCGCACAAATCGTCGCCATCATGCTGGCGGAAGACCGCTCCATTGCCGACGCGGTATCGTCGCAGGCGGAGGCCATCGCACGTCTCATTGCACACGTGGAGCACGCATTCCGGCATGACGGACGATTGCTCTATGTCGGCGCCGGTACGTCGGGTCGGCTCGGGGTACTCGATGCGAGCGAATGTCCACCCACGTTTGGTGCCGATCCGCGCATGGTGGTGGGCATCATCGCCGGTGGTGATCACGCGTTGCGCAACGCGGTCGAAGGCGCGGAAGACTCGCCCCACGAGGGCGCACGCGCAGTTGTTGCACAGGCGGTCACGGCGCGCGATGTGGTGGTGGGCATTGCGGCGTCAGGCACCACGCCGTTTGTACACGGCGCGTTGCAGCAGGCGCGTGCGCTTGGCGCGACAACAGGAATGGTGGCGTGTTCACCGCTGCCTGAGGCTGCCCGCGTGTTCGTGGACGTGCCGATCATCGCCATCACCGGCCCGGAAGTGGTCACCGGCTCCACGCGTCTCAAGGCCGGCACCGCCACCAAGCTCATTCTCAACATGATTACCACCGGCGCATTTATTCGCATCGGCAAAACGTACGGCAATCTGATGGTGGACTTACGGGCATCCAATGTGAAACTCGTGGACCGCAGTGAGCGCATCGTGATGGACGTGTGCAACGTCCCACGCGACACGGCGCGCGAGCTGCTCGCGAATGCTCAGGGACGCGTGAAGTACGCGATTGTGATGCATACGCTCGGTGTCGACTACCGCGAGGCCGTTTCACGTCTTGCGCAGGAAGGCGGTGTGATCAGGAAGCTGCTGCCATGAGTACGACACACTCCGCCGATGTGTTTGTCGGCCTGATGTCCGGCACATCGCTCGACGGCATCACCGCCGCCGCCGCCACGTTCGAAGCGCTCGGCGCGC
>JBBRDP010000104.1:0-12198 GCA_038203795.1 Gemmatimonadales bacterium | reverse complement strand
GAGACGTCATGCACGGTGCACTCGAGCCCGATCGACGCGCGCGTGGCGAGCAGGATCGCATGCCGGTTGAGCACTGGCAACGCGCCGGGCAAGCCGAGACACACGGCATCGGTATTCGCGTTGGGTGCATCACCAAACTGCGCACTCGCCGCCGAAAACAGTTTGGTGCGCGTCTTGAGTTGGCAGTGCACCTCAAGACCGATGACCATTTCGTAGCCGTCGGTGACCCTGCCAACGGCAGCGACCGCCGCCTTCGTTGCATTCGCACTCATGTGTGTGCCTCCCTACCCAGCGCGCGCTCCAGCGCATACGCCACACGGAACATCGTCGATTCATCAAAGTGCGCGGCGAGCAACTGCCCGCCCACCGGCAAGCCATCGAGGCGGCCAATCGGCTGCGACATCGCCGGTACGCCCGCCAGGTTCGCGGTGGCCGTGAAGATATCGCTCATGTACATCTCGTATGGATCCGACCTGGAGCCGGCCACGAACGCCGTGGATGGCGTGGTGGGCGTGAGCAGCACGTGCACACCACTCGCAAACACCTTCGTGAAATCATCGGCGATCAATCGCCGCACCGCCATCGCACGCTTATAGTACGCGTCGTAGTAGCCGGCGCTGAGCACATACGTCCCAAGCAGAATACGCCGCGTGACTTCGGGGCCAAACCCCTGCGACCGCGTGGCTTCGTACATGCCACGCAGCCCATCACCCTCCACGCGCAACCCGTATCGCACACCGTCAAAGCGCGCCAGATTCGACGACGCCTCGGCCGGTGCCACGATGTAGTACACCGGAATCGCCAGCGACGTGTGCGGCAACGACACATCACGCACTTCGGCGCCAAGTGCACGCAGATGATCGGCGGATCGTGCAAGCAGCGTACGCATGCGCGGGTCGAGCGACTCGGGGTAATATTCCACTGGTCTGCCAACCACGACACCAGCGAGTGGCTGGTCGTCGGCCACGCTGCGGGCGGCGCGATAGTCGGCGACGGGCACATCCACCGTCGTACTATCGAGCGGATCCACTCCCGCAATCACCTGCAGGCCGAGTGCCGCATCATCAACCGTGGTGCCAAACACGCCCACCTGATCAAGCGACGACGCGAACGCCACCAACCCGTGGCGCGACACACGACCGTACGTGGGCTTCACGCCGACGATACCGCAGAACGCGGCGGGCTGCCGCACCGACCCACCAGTCTCGGAGCCAAGCGCGATGCGCGTGACACCAGCCGCCACGACCGCGGCCGAACCACCACTCGATCCACCTGGCACGCGCGTGTGATCGAGGGGATGTCGCGTCACACCATACGCGCTGTTTTCCGTCGACGACCCCATCGCGAACTCGTCCATGTTCGTTTTTATGGGCATCACCGCACCGGCCGCACGCAATCGCGCGATCACCGTTGCCTCAAACGGGCTCACGTATCCTTCGAGGATCTTTGATCCGCACGTGGTGGGCATCGTGCGCGTGGCGATGTTGTCCTTGATGGCGACGGGGATGCCAGCCAACAACTGCATCGGATTCAGCAACAGCGCTGCGATGTCAGCGTGCGCGCCTGCGGCATCACTCCACAATACCGCGTTCAGCCCACCCGGACCCGCGTGCTCCGATGCCATCGTGGCCAGTGACGCCTCAAGAGCGGCGTCCCGAGGCAAGCGGCCAGCCGCAATATCCGACGCGACATCTGCCGCCGAGCGCGCAAGCAATGATGAATCGTTCATCCCTCGTCCTCGTCGTCTGCACTCTCGGCCGTTCCGTGCGTTGACAACCGCGGCACCAGAAAAAAACCGTCCCGCATACTCGGCGCGAAGTCTTCACGTGCACGGAGCAGCGCGATGGGATTGGGCACATCGTCTCGCATGCGGATGCCGTGCGCAGCGTCAGGATCGAGCGATGCACCGCCGATATCGACCTGTTGCAGCACATCCATGTGCTCAAGAATGCCGTTCAGCTCACCCACCAGTGCCTGCACCCGATCGTCGGCGAGTCCCAGCCGAGCGAGCGCGGCGACTTGACGAACATCCTGTTCCGAAACGGCCACGTTACTCCCATCCCCGTTCAAGTTTGGCTTGCGCAATCACGAGCGTCTTGCGACCGATCTCTTCGTCATCAAAATCAATGCGAACCTTGGCATCGCGGCCGCTCCCAGTAAACTCGGCGATCGAACCGGCACCAAACCTGGCGTGCTTCACGCGCTCACCAACGCGCAACTCCGGCGCGTCCTGCGACTCATCTTCGGGCGCATGGGCATCGGCGTCTGAGCGTCCCGACCATGACGACGGATCAACGCGTCGTCCGCTGGACCGACCGGCATCAAGTCGACTCTTGCCCTCGAACGCGTTGCTGCCAAAGCCGGCGCTGCCATACGGTCCGGGCGCCGAACGACGCCGCGTATCGCCATCGCCTCGCGGCTGGTCGCGCCAGCCACTGCTGCTGCGGCCACCAAACGGTGCATCGTCCGCGTCGCCAAACGCCGAGCGTCCACGCCCTTCCATCATCACCCGTTTGGTATCGGCGCGCTTCACGAGACCCGGCGTGATCTCACGCAAGAATCGCGACGGCACACAGGCCATGAACTCGCCATTGCGACGGCGTTGCTCGGCGTGTGTGAGGTACAACGTGCGCTCAGCACGCGTCACGCCCACGTAAAAGAGCCGCCGTTCTTCCTCGAGCTGCGCCGGATCTTCGGCGGCGCGCGCGAGCGGAAACAATCCGTCTTCGAGGCCCGTCACGAACACGAGCGGGAATTCCAATCCCTTTGCGTTGTGCATCGTCATCATGGTGACGGCATCGGCCGTGGGATCGAGCGCGTCGGTACCTGCCACCAGCGTCGCCTGCTGCAGGAAGTGGTCCAGGGGGGTGAGCCCCACTTCCCCGCCCTCGTCGGCCACCACTTCGGCGGCACCGGCAATGAGTTCACGCACGTTTTCAATGCGCTCGAGTCCCTCCTGCCCTTCGGCGCGCAGGTGATCCTCGTAGCGGATGGCCATGACCAGTTCACGCAGCAGTTCATCGACCGACGCCTCAACGGCCTTCTCGCGGAACTGCTGAATCAAGACGACGAAATCGCCGAGTGACGTGCGGGCGGCGGCGCGCAGACCAGCCACAAGATCCGTTCGCGACGCGGCCTCGAACATGGGGATGCGCGCCTGCTGCGCGCCTTCCGCGAGCAACGCAATCGTGGTGTCGCCGAGTCCTCGCCGCGGCACCGATACCGCGCGGCGAAACGCTTCGTCGTCATTGGGATTGGCGACGAGCTTGAGATACGCCATGAGATCTCGGATTTCGCGGCGGTCGTAGAATCGCACCGCACCAACGAGTCGATATGGAATGCTGCGCCGACGGAACGCATCTTCGAAGGCGCGGCTCTGCGCGTTCGTACGATAGAGGATCGCGCACTCGCGGCGCCCCATGCCGCCTCGCGTGGTGCGATCGACAATCGTCTCGGCCACGAAATCTGCTTCGTCGCGCTCATCGAGTGCACCGACGCGCATGACCGTTTCGCCGGCCGGCCGCGTGGCGCGGAGTGTCTTGCCGCGGCGCGTGGTATTGCCGGCGATGACTGAGTTTGCGACGTCGAGAATTTGCGGCGTGCTGCGGTAGTTCTCTTCGAGGCGTACGACGCCGGCGCCGGGAAAGTCGCGTTCGAAGTCAAGAATGTTGCGGATATCCGCGCCGCGCCAGCCGTAAATGGACTGATCGTCATCACCCACCACCAGCACGTTTCCGTGCGCCGCGCCGATGAGCTGAATGAAGCGGTACTGCGCGCGGTTGGTGTCCTGATACTCGTCGACCAGAATGTAGCGAAAGCGCCGCTGCAGATCGTCGCGCAACGCTTCATGCTGCTCGAGCGCGCGCACGGGCAGCACGAGCAGGTCATCGAAGCTCACCGCATTGGCGCGCTGCAATGCATCGTCGAGATCGACATACACACCAGCCACGGCCTGCGCGAACGGATCACGGGCCAGCGTGGCGTACTCGGCGGCCGACACCAGCGCGTTCTTCGCATCGGAGATCGCGCCGAGAATCGCCTTGGGCGCAAACATTTTAGGATCAATGCGGCGGCGCTCCATCACCCGTTTGGCGAGAGAAATGGAATCGTCCTCATCATAGATCGTAAAGGCCGCCGTACGACCCACGAGCGGCGCAATGCGGCGCAACAACCGCGCCCCGATGCTGTGAAATGTGCCGCTCCACATGCCGCGCGGTTCGTCCCCGAGCTGTCGCGCGATACGCTCACGCATTTCGCCTGCCGCTTTGTTGGTGAACGTCACCGACAGAATTGCCGGCGCGGGCACGCCGCGTTCGGCGATCAGTCGCACAATACGCGTGGTGAGCACCCGCGTTTTTCCGGAGCCCGCGCCGGCCAACACGAGGAGCGGCCCCTCATTGTGCAGTACGGCTTCGCGCTGCGCGGGATTGAGCCCGGTTAGCATCCGGGAGACCTCAACTGACGGCGCGGCCGGCGGCTGATCGAACAGGGAACCAGTCCAGACAGAGTTCATGCTTTCAAGATAACGTCGAACGTCGCGCCCCGGTCGGTGTCCACCAACAACAACTTCCCGCCGTGGTTCTCCTCGACGATGCGCCGGGCCAGCGACAATCCGATGCCCCACCCGCGCTCTTTCGTCGTGAAGCCGGCGTCGAAGATCTTCTTGCGCATCGAACGCGGTACACCCGGTCCGTCGTCCGCCACGCGCACGCGTCCACCGCCCTCCGCGATCGGCTCAGCGCTGATCACCACATTGCCGTCACGCCCGCCCAATGCATCGATGGCATTTTTTACCAGTACTTCGAGCACCCACTCCAGCAGCACGCCGTCGGCCGCGACGATGAGCGGCTCGTCCGGGAGTTCAGCGCGCACCGAGACTTTGCGGGCCAGCGTGGGCACACGAGCGGCGAAATAGGTGGCCATGCGCTCGACCATGTGTCCGAGATCCACGTCATCACGTCGCGGAGGCCGCCCGATGCGCTCAAAACGATGCGCCACGCGATCGAGTCGCGTGAGATCCTGCTGCATCTGTGACACGGCCCGCGCAAGCGAAGGATTCTCCGCGCCTTGATCCTCGAGCAACTCGAGCCAACCGCTGAGTGAGGAGAGCGGCGTGCCCAACTGATGCGCCGATTCACGCGCCATGCCCGCCCACACCTTTTCGCGCTCCGCCCGACCACGCTCACGCAGTCCCCACAAACCCATCAACAACAGCAGCCCGAGCGCGCCGGATTGCAACACCGGAATCGTGCTCAGGCCACGCACCAAGCGACTGTCGCCGTAATGAATGGAGCCGGCACCCGGTGCGTCGATGGGCGCGTTCTGTGCATCGAGCCTGGCGATGTAGGCCCGCAAGTCGGCCGTGTCGCGCAACGAAGGAAGGTTCGCGGTGTCCGCGATCGTCCCGTCGGGTGCGACGAGCACTTGCGGAACGCCGGAGTTGCGCAACTGCTGCACGAGTGCGAAGAGTTCGAGTTGCGACTCCCCATCTCTGCTGGTGTCCGCCAGCGCCGTGTAAATACGCGACGCCATGCGACCCTGCAGCTCTGCGGCGCGGCGCAATTCCGTCACCACCGACTTGGTGTACATGACATACCACGCCAGCAGCGACGCGACGGCGAGCACCACGAGCAGGAACGGCGGCGCGCGTCGAGACATCTCAGCTCAGCGAGTCGCGCCCCAGATACCGCCGCAGCGCGGCCGGCACCGCGACCGATCCGTCGGGCTGCTGATGATGTTCAAGCAGCGCCGCGATGATGCGTGAGAACGCCAGCGCCGAGCCATTGAGCGTGTGTACGAACCTGGGCTTTTCGCCCGGCGCGCTGCGATAGCGGATGTTCGCACGACGTGCCTGAAAATCGCCGAAGACCGAGCACGACGACACCTCAAGCCACTTGCCCACGCCCGGTGAGAAGACTTCGAGGTCGTACGTCATCGCGCTCGAGAACCCCGTATCGCCGGCGGCCAACTGCAGCACCCGATACGGCAACTCAAGGCGTTGCAGCATGGTTTCCGCATGACTCGTCAGCAGTTCCAGTTCCTGCCGCGAGTGCTCGGGCGTTGCATAACGCACCAGCTCCACTTTGTCGAACTCGTGCACACGCAGCAATCCGCGCGTGTCCTTGCCCGCCGAGCCCGCCTCGCGACGGAAGCAGGCACTGAACGCCACAAAACTGCGCGGCATCTCGTGCGCGTCAAGGATTTCGTCGCGATAGAGATTCGTGATCGGGACCTCAGCCGTCGGGATGAGGAACAGATCGTCATCGGCCACGGCATACATGTCATCCTCGAACTTGGGCAGCTGACCCGTGCCGGTCATGGTGTCCCGATTGACCACCAGGGGCACCCACAACTCTTCATACCCATGCTCGTCGACATGGACGTCGAGCATGAAGTTCATGAGGGCGCGCACCATGCGCGCACCGAGCCCGCGATACACAATGAATCCGCTCCCCGAAATCTTTGCACCGCGCGGCAGATCGAGAATCCCGAGCCGTTCGCCCACCTCCCAATGCGGCGCGATGCCGGCTTCCCCCTCGCGCGTCGTGCCCCAGGTGCGCACCACCCGGTTGGCCTCCTCACCACCCTCAGCCACTTCGTCGAGCGTGAGATTGGGCAGTTCGAGCAGGATGTGTTGCATCTCGCTGTCGAGTGCCGAACGTCGCGCGTCGAGCTCGGTGAGCTCGTCGCCGAGTGCGCGCGACTCCGCCATCGGTGCGTCGGCATTTTCCCCGGCCCGGCGGAGCTGCGCGACCTCTTGGGAGAGCTTGTTGCGACGCGCCTGGGCCTCTTCAGCGTGTCGGATGGCGTCGCGCCGTTCCTTTTCGAGCGATTCGGCACGATCGAGCAGCGGGCGCAACTCGTCGAGCTTGCCGCGGCGTCGCATCCCCTCCCGGAGATGGTCCATCTGATCGCGAAGGAGACGAATATCGTGCATGAAGAGTTCAGTTTCGCGGTAAGCCTTCAGTCAAATCACGGTAGCCGCAGTTCCGGTTCAGCACGAAGCGGACGAACACGCGGCTGGTGTTCGTGTTCACTTCGTCGATCACGAACTTCCCGTACAGCGGGTCGTTGCTGGCACAGGTACCCGACTGTATCTCCAACAGCCACGTCTCGCCAACGGCGGTAGTGACGACCGAGTCGGCAACAAAACCACCGGTGGGCGCACGTGCGAGGTCCGCGAAGCTGGCAGCGGATCGGGCCAGGCCCACCGAGATCGCACCGCCGGGTGGGCTCAGCACGGCCAGCACCGGCAGTAGTCGAAGTTGCCCGCCAGCATCCACATCAATCGCGATCTGAAAGTTGACCTGACCCGACACCGATACTTCGGGGCGGACCGCTCGCAGATTCAGCAGGTCGATCGCCGAAGGAGCCAACGCGCCATCAGAGAATGTCGCCAGCGACAGCCCGGTCGTGACATTCGGCACGGTTGCCGCAGGCCGGAACGGGTCGTCACCACTACACGCTGACACAGTCACGAGCGCGAGCACCCCGACTATCGAACGCCACGGTTTTGTGATTTTGAGCTGCAGGGGAGGCCTCGCGGAAACTTCAAGAAGGACAACAGAGACAGACCCGGTAGCTTACCGAGCAGGCGGGGTCCGAGCAAGCGCTGCCTGCTCGGCAGCGTCCTCGACTCGGCGCAATGTCTTGACGCCCTACCCCTACGATCACTAGCCTGACCATACGGCGCTGTCGTGACAATGACGGTGGCCGTGGATCGGGCCCCGTCTTTTCCCTGAGCAGGAGTTCCGTCTGTATGGCCACGATTCGCGATCTGGTGAGTGCCCTTCGGCGCCGAGACGGCGTCGACGCGGTTGTTGTGCTCGGACGCGACGGATTGCTCATTGACGGTGCCGTAGAGGCCGGCCTCGATGCTGACGGCCTGGCCGCGCACGTGCCGCCCCTTGTGGGAGCCGCCACGGAGCTCGCCGGCGCCCTCGGCCGCGGGGCATTCGGCTTATCAGTGCTGGAGTACGAGCGTGGCCTGGCCGTCGTCGCGGCGGTCTCGGCCGAGGCGTTCTTGCTGGTGCTCGTGCGACGCGAAGCGAATCTCGCCCAACTGCTGTTCGATCTGCGGCGGCATCGCCCGCAAATCGCGGCGCTCATTTGAATCCAGAGTCTCCGATCGTGCCTGCTCCGAGTCCCGTCCTGGTCGTCGACGATGAACCGCACATCGGTCGCATTATCAAGACCCGTCTCGAACAGGGGCCATTCAGCGTGACGCTCGCGGAAACCGGACCGGCGGCGCTTGACGCGCTGGCTCAGCACCCCGACATGCGACTGCTGATTCTCGACCTCATGCTCCCGGGCATGAGCGGGATCGATGTGCTGCGCACCGTACGCCGCGACGCTCGCTGGGCACAGCTTCCCTGTCTCATCCTCACCGCTGCGGGGCAGGATGCCCAATACCGGGAAGCGGAGGCGTTGGGCGTGGCGGAGTTCATGACCAAGCCGTTCAGTCCACGGCGCCTGTACGCGCGTGCTGTGGCGCTCACGGGAGTTGACGACGGCGAAACACGCGGCGACGCGGAGAGCGCGTCGTGAGTCGCTGGTGCGTGGTGCTCGCCGGCGGCGTCGGGTCGCGGTTCTGGCCACTCAGCACGCCAACGCGCCCCAAGCAACTGCTCCCGCTTGTGTCGACGTCGTCGATGCTCGCCGACAGTCTGTCGCGCCTCGCACCGCTCGCCGCACCTGCACACACGCTGATTCTGACGAACGCATCGCTGGCCGAGGCAGTCCGGGAAACCGCGCCCGAAATCCCGCGCGAGAATGTCATCCCCGAACCTCGCCCCGCCGGTACCTGCGCGGCCCTCGCGTGGGCCGCGTCGGAGATTACCAAACGGGACGGGCGCGAGGCGGTGATGCTCTGCGTGCACGCCGACTGGGCGATCGGCGATGTGCCGGCATTTCAGTCCACGCTGGCCTTTGCCGCCGATGTGGCCGAGCAACGCCACGCGCTGGTCACGGTGGGCATTGTGCCAACACGCAGCGATCCAGGGTTCGGATACATCCAGCCTGGTGCAGCCGTCGCGGAGCGCGTGCACCGCGTGGAGCGGTTTGTAGAGAAACCAAGTCGCGAGCGCGCGGCCGCCATGGTGGCCGACGGCTATCTCTGGAACTCCGGAATCTTCGCGTGGCGCGTTGGCGATCTGCTCGACGAGATCATGGCGCTGACGCCCGAAGTCGCGCCCGCGCTGGCCGCTCACGCCAACGATCGCGACGCGTTCTTCGCCGCCGTGCAGTCTGTCGCGATCGATGTGGGCGTGCTCGAGCGGAGTGCGCGCGTGCTGGTGGTGCCGGGCTCATTTGGATGGGACGATGTCGGTACCTGGGCGGCGTTGCATCGCGTGCGTACACACGATGCCGATCAGAATGCCGTGTCCGGCCGTGTGCACGCGTTGCGCGCGCACGGCAATGTGGTGCACACCGAGGGCGCGCCGGTCGTGTTGTACGGTGTTGAAGATCTGGTCGTTGTGGTACGCGACAGTGTGGTGCTCGTGACTACACGCGAACACGCGGCCGACCTCAAGTCGCTGCTCGACTCCCTGCCTTCCGACCTGCGGGAGCCCTGACGCCGCATGCCCCGCCGCACGCCGCTGGTCTGCTACGACGATGCGCGGGCGCGCCGGTTTGAGCCCTTCGCGCTCACTCGGCCGTGGAGTGAAATGCGTGTCGGTGCGCTGCTGGTGCGCGAGCGCTGGGAAATCGCCACCGGTGCGCAGGCGCGTGGTTTTGTCGCGGGTGTGTCGATGAAACATTTCCGCGAATCGGCGGCGCCCACACCGGTCGGTCGTATCGTGCGTGCCGGCACGACGGTCGCGAACAGTCGTTGCGCCGTGTGGCTCGCGGCCTGTCCCGCCGAGACGCGTGTGTATCGCTGCGAGGGGCGCGTGGCCGCCGTCATGCTGACGCGCGATGAGTCAGCTGAGCGTTTTGCCGACGGATCACTCTCGCTCGACACGATCGCGCGCGAACACCACCCGCGTGTACGCGGCCACACGGTGCACGGTGCGTGGTGTGACGAGGTGTGGGATGTGATCCGGCTGCTACCCGCCCTGCTCAACGAAGACATCCCGCGTCTCGCGCACGAGTGGCAGTGTGTAGCCGCCGACGCGGATCGCAGCGTCACCACGACCATCATGGGCACACATCCCGTGTGGCTTGAAGGAAACGCGCACATCGAACCGCACACTGTGTTTGATACGACCGCCGGCCCGGTGCTGCTGCGAGCGGGATCTGTGGTGCAAGCGTTCTCGCGCATCACCGGACCGTGCAGCGTCGGGCAGCGCACCATCGTGAGCGGTGGGCGCATTGCGACGAGCGCGTTTGGCGATCACTGCAAGGTGCAGGGCGAAGTGAGCAGCACCGTGTTCATTGGCCACGCCAATAAGGGGCATGAGGGCTTCGTTGGACACTCGGTACTTGGTCGATGGGTGAACCTCGGTGCGGGCACCACCACGAGCAATCTCAAGAACACCTACGGCAGCGTGGCAATGTGGACGCCCGACGGTGTACGCGATACCGGACTGCAGTTCCTCGGCACGCTGTTCGGCGATCACGTGAAGACCGGGATTGGCTTGCGACTCACCACCGGGTGCGTGCTTGGTGCCGGCGCGAACGTGGTGGATCGTATGCCCCCCAAAGCCGTGGAGCCATTTGCGTGGGGTAGCGGAGCGCCATATGCATACTACGATGCCGACAAGTTTCTCGAGACCGCAGCGCGCGTGATGTCACGGCGCCATGTTGAACTGGACGATACGATGCGTCGTCATTTGCGGGCGGCGCACACGCGTCGTTGGACGCTCGGCTAACACGGCCATGCGAGTCAGTGTGCTGGGCTCCGGGAGCCGCGGCAACGCCATCCTTATCGACGCCGGCGAAACGCGCATTCTGGTGGACATCGGATTTGGTCCACGCACACTGGCGCTGCGACTCGCCGCCGTTGGCTGCGCGCCCGAATCCATCTCCGGTGTGGTGCTCACGCATGAGCACGTCGATCACGCCCAGGGCGCGCTTCAGGCCTGTGCGAAATGGGGCTGGCCGATTCACGCGACCGCAGGCACGCTCGCGCAGTTGCCGCCCCCATTGGTGCCCGTTCGCACGCTCACCCATGGCCAGCGCTGGTCCATCGGCGACGTGCATGGCGAGTCGGTGGCCGTGCCACATGATGCGACGGACTGCGCCGCGTTCGTGTTCGAACAGCAGGGCTCGGGTCAGCGACTCGGGATCGCACTCGATCTGGGACATGTGCCGCCAACGCTGATTCAGGCGTTTCAGCAATTGGACATGCTTGTCGTGGAGGCCAACCATGACATGGCGCAGCTTATGGGTGGTCCGTATCCGTGGGTGCTCAAACAGCGCATCACGAGCGACACCGGTCATCTGGGAAACCATGAGACTGCCGAGTTGGTCAGCGCGTGCGCGCACCCGGGGCTACGCGCAGTGATTCTTGCGCACTTGAGCGAAACGAATAACTCGCCGGCGTTGGCGGTCGCGGCGGTGCGGGCAGCGCTTCGCCGTCTCGGTCGAGCTGGTGCAGCGGCGGCCGATCACATCAGTGCCGCCACGCAGCGGACTGCCCTTGGCCCGATCTCAACGTACGGGCGGCAGCCGTGGCGGGAACAGCAGTTGGCGCTCGCGCTCTGAACAATTCGTGGCTGTGAAAAACAATGGGCGCCTCGCGAGAGACGCCCATTGTATTTCCAGCAGCGCGGTGTGCGCTTAGTACATGCCGCCCATACCGCCGCCGCCGCCGCCACCAGCCGGCGCCGGCTTGTCGTCGCGACGCTCAACGATGAGCGCTTCTGTGGTGAGCAGCAGCGACGCGATGGAGGCCGCGTTCTGCAGCGCAGTACGCGTCACCTTGGTGGGGTCGATGACGCCGGCCTGCACGAGGTCTTCGTACGTGTCGGTGAGCGCGTTGTAGCCGAAGTTCTGCTCCTTCGCCTGACGCACCTTCTCCACGACGATCGAACCTTCGCCACCCGCATTCTGCACGATCATGCGGAGCGGCTCTTCGATGGCGCGCTTGATGATCTCGACGCCGATCTGCTCGTCGCGGTCGGTCAGGTTCACGTTCTTCAGCGCAACCTGCGCGCGGATGAGCGCAATGCCACCGCCGGGGACGATGCCTTCTTCGACGGCTGCGCGCGTGGCGTGCAGTGCGTCTTCGACACGGGCCTTCTTTTCCTTCAT
>JBBRDP010000103.1:0-12314 GCA_038203795.1 Gemmatimonadales bacterium | reverse complement strand
CAATGTGTTCGCGGACCTCGGGTTCCCGGCGGAGGAGGCCGCGCACTTGTTGATCCGCGCCGATCTCATGGGCCAGTTGCGTGCGGTCATTGCGGCGCGCGGCCTGACCCAGAAAGCGGCGGCGAAGGCGCTCGGCGTGACGCAGCCGCGCGTCAGCGATTTGGTGCGAGGGCGCATCGAGCTGTTCAGCATTGATACGCTAGTCGAGATGCTCACGCGCTTCGATGTCGCAGTCACGGTGACGACCAAGCGCCGTCGACGCATTGCCTAACAACGGGTGGCAGTTGACAGCCGAGCTATTGTGTGCACGCTTCGCGCGCTCTATTTCATTTGGCTGCAACTGAACCCTACACGTTAGGCCTCGCAATCAACATTCCTTGCTTCCCCGCCACCAAGGAGAACACCATGCCGAATCTTGATGTCGTTTTCACTGACCTACGGGCAATCATGGAGCCCTACGCCAAGGGTCTCGATAGGAAGAAGGACGACGCCACAGAGTTCTATGTGGACACCAAGCACATTCAGAAGAATAAGAAGCCACTCTTCTTCGGCGCGGTTCAGATCAAGAAATCCTACGTCAGCTACCACTTGATGCCGGTCTACCTGACGCCGGAACTCCTGGACGGTATGTCATCCGAACTGCAAGCACGGATGCAAGGAAAGTCCTGCTTCAACTTCAGAGAGTCAGAGAAGCCACTTCTCAAAGAACTGGCCGCGCTCACCAAAGCCAGCCATGCGAGCTACAAGGCGCAAGGTTTTGTATAGCTGTAGCGCCAGTCGCACCATGCTTCGCCAAACGAGGCCTAACCATGCGCTCAAGCGGAGCCCCAACGAGAAAAAACATGGGGTCGCGTTCAAGGAAGCGTCGACCGAGTTTGGCGACCCATTGGCGTTGTTCTAACCGGACGCCGAGCACTCGCTGGGCGAGGATCGGTTGTTGCTTTTGGGGCGATCGTCCGAAACTCGATTGCCCGCAGTGCTCTTCACCGGCCGCGGCGACGAGCTGGTTCGCACCATCAGCGCCCGCTGCGCCACCTCGCGCGAGCGACGGAAATATGAAGAAGACTTCTGCGAAGCCGCCCCGCCCGCTACGCGGCCAGGCGTTTATGCGCGCCGCAGTCGACGTCAGCGAGCAGAACAACCGCGGGCATGCGGAGCTAATACTGATTGAAAACGGTAATATGGGATGAGCACTACGCTGCCACGGCGGGCAAGATAGATCGGAACACGGTGTTTCCTACCGCTTCAAATGAGTAAGTGGATTACCGCGTGGGGCATCATGAAGCTCGTGGAGGACGGAAAGCTCGACTTGGACCGTCCGGTTGATGAGTACCTGATCCGTTGGCATCGTCCAGCTGGCCAGTTCGACAATCGGGGCGTCACGACTCGACGACTCCCCAGTCATACCGCCGGGCTGACGGACGGACTGGGGTTCGGCGATTATCGGTTGGACGAAACCCTGCCAACGCTTGAACAGGCCCTTGCAAACCCGAAAGCATCATCGGGTGAACCCACGAAAATTGAGGTCGGAGCCGAGCCTGGTTCTGAGTGGCGGTACTCTGGCGGCGGCGACCTGATCCTCGCACTACTGGTCGAGGAAGTGTCCGGGGAGACCTTTAAGGCGTTCATCGAACACACGACACTCATACCACTCGCCATGACCGGCTCGGGTTACGACACGATCGGTGCGACAGGGAACATTGCGCGATCTTACGATGTCGAGGGTCGCCCCGCCGCGGTGTACCGCTACGCTTCCAACGGTGCCTCGGGTTTCTCGGCCTCCGTAGGCGACATGTCGAAATTGGTTCTGGCACAGTTGGCCATCCCCACGAACGCGCCGCTCGGAACAAGCACATGAATGCCATGCGCGAGTCGCAGGCGTTCAAGTGGGGCATCGAGATCTGGGGCCTCGGCTCGATGCTGTCTGCGCCTGCAGGGCGCGGTGAGTTTATGTTTGGCCACGATGGTGCAAATGACCCGGCGATCAATGCGTCCGTCCACATCAACCCCGTCACTCGTGATGGCATCATCGTGTTGGTGACTGGTAGCCGGACGTTGGCATCGCAACTCGGTTCCGATTGGGTGTTCTGGCAGACGGGGCTTCCCGATTTTCTCAGTATGCCGGGAGAGGTCAAGCGCATGGTGCCAAGCCTCTTCGGCATCGCTGTCACCATCCTGTTGGTGGCGACGATCATGGGGTGGCGCCTGCGTCACTCACGACGGCGAAGGGGCGTTAGTCCCGAAGCTGCATAACACGTGCATAAGTAGACACACGAGTCAGCGTCTATCTGTCGTCCAACCTTTACCGGGTGGAAAAATGTTCAGTGGAGCCACGCTTGTTCCGAACATCGTAATTTTGATGGTTGGGCTCGGAGTTTTACTACTCATCGCGTTCCTCGTCGTCCTGATCACCGACCGGAACCCTCTGCCTCTTCCGGATCGCGACTACCACGTCTTCTCGGCCAGTTCCCGGCCGGCGCTCGCAGCTCTCGAACGGCTCATGCAAACGTTTGGACATCGCCCGCGCTTCCGTATCGATTCAGACGAGGTTGATCGTACAGTTTTCAGTAACGGCACGATTATCAACCATCCGCATTCGCAAATATCAGCTGCCTTGGGCTCACCCGGTGGCGCCCTTGGTTTCGTCGTCCGCGATCCGGATCGCGCGGCTCGTGAGTCTGCGCAACTACTCAAGGCTGCCGGGTTGCAGGCGGAGGTCATTCTTAACGCAGAACCCGGACTTCCGATCGCCTTCGTAAAGACCAACGCTCTGAGCAGCGGAGCGCTCGTGTTCCGTAAACACATTCTAAAAATGGGGAAGAAACCGCCGGCGTGGACACCGCGCGCTGAGAGCTAAACACTCCGCATCCGTTAGCTAACGGTGTCTAACAATCGTATGCAGCGGACGAAGCCCTTGCGATGCTCGCGAAGCCGCTGCTCGAAGAGGCCGGCCTCACGACGAAGTCGAAATTCGTGCGCGGGCGGGGGCGTTGATTATCACGTCCGTGCAATCGCTGCGGGCCAGCTGGGCGGAGGCGGCGGTGAAATACGGGCCCGCCAAACTGATCGAAGCCCCGAGCAACACCAAGTTTGATGACGACGAGTGAACCTGGTGAGCGAGACGCCCGTGCAGCGCGGCAACGTGTTTCTGGTCACGTTGAATCCGACGCACGGCCGCGAAAGTCGCAAGGCGCGCTTGTGTGTCGTCGTCTCGCCGGACGAGTTGAACGCGCACTAAGCACGTTCATAGTCGCACCGCTCACCAGCGGGAGTCATCCGTATCCATTTCGCGTGGCTTGCCGATCGCCCGGAACGAATGGGCACGTCGTACCCGCTCAAATACGCACCGTCGATGAAGAACGATTGGGTAAGTGATTGGGCGCGCTCACCGCGACGACGATAACCAAGATTCTCGGCGTCCTGCAAGCCATGTTCGTCGCGTAGGCCAACCTGACGAGCGTTGCTGCGGGCAAAGGTATTGAGGCTACAAACGGCGTCTCGTGCGCAGCTGACCGACCTCGTTCACCGATTTTCTGTTCGTATCATTTCGCCTGCCGCACACAGACGCACGTGCGTGTCGACTTTTCCGCGAGGTTTTGTGCGTGATGGTGCGTGATGGTGCGTGACGTGTACACGACCTCGTCCACGTTCTGCATGAACACACCCAGCGGACGTCATGGCATCCGCTGGTACTTCCGCAACACCTCCACCAACCGATCGCCGGGCAGGGCCGTGGCACGCAGTCCATCGGCACCGACCATCGTTTCGGCCGCGAGCATCGCATTCGTCACGGCCTCTTCAGTCGCATCGATCGTGGCGCGGAAATACGGATCCAACGCGTCGTTGGGAAGCATGCGTATCGCGCGTTCTGCGAACACGTCGGCAGTCAAACGGTTCGCGGTCGAGAACGCAAGAAACAAATCGCCCGATCCGTTCGTAGCGGCGCTTCCCAGTTTGCCCAGTCCCATTCCCGCGCGTTTGGCGATGCGCTCGAGTTGATGCGGCAGCATTGGCGCGTCTGTTGCAATGATGATGATGATCGACCCGCGACCGGTCACACCGTCATCATCGTCATTGCGTCCGCGGGCCGTTGCCGTGCACTTCGGAACAAAGCGCAGGAACGCGCGTGTTGGCGTACCGGGCAACACGGTGCAGAGCCGTGGAATGTCCTGCAGCTCGCGCCGAACGGGTGCGCCGAGTATGGCGAGGTCACCGCTGTAGTTGCATTGCACGAGTATGCCCAGCGTGTAATACCCGCCGCCGGATTTTGGGATCTGACGCGATGACGTGCCGATGCCGCCTTTGAATCCGTTGCAGCTCATGCCAGTGCCGCCGCCCACACCTCCCTCGCGCACCGGGCCGGTGTTCGCCGCATCAAGTGCAGCCCAGGCATGTTCGGGCTTCACGTGCGCGCCGGTCGCGTCGTTCAGCACATCGAACGTTTCCGTCACCAGCGGATAGGTGAAGATGAACTCCCGACCATTCCGAATTTGCCATTCAATGGCCGCATCGCGAACAGTACCAACGCTATGTGTACCGGTCAGCAGAATGGGTCCTTCGAGAAAGCCAGATTCCTTCACCCAATTCACGCCGGTCATATCGCCATTGCCGTTCTGATTAAACGTGGCGGCCATGACAAAATCCCAATCGCCTTTGGCGCGCGGCAGAATTGCGGTGACGCCGGTGCGTACCTTTCCTTTGCCGCGGACGACAGTTCCAGAGTCACCGCTCACGAGTGTCGTACGTCCTACGGCAACGCCAGCGACGTCGGTGATCGCATTGAGTGGTCCGGGTGTGCCGGGGAATGGAATGCCGAGCTCGCGTGCGCGCGGGCGTGTTGGCGGCTGCGTTTGCGGTTGCGCGGAAAGCACTGTCGGGAGGAGGAGTGCGACAAAACGCCGGAGGTGCGATGCGCGCATGGGAGGAACGATTGGAAGGTGAGTACCGCAAACAAGAGGCACCTGTAAACTTTCGATCGTGTTCGTCCTGGAGGTCACCTCTGGAGCTGGGACCTTCAATCGAGCCAGACAGAGAATATGACGTGGTGAAAGGCCGCGCGAAGTCCGGCCGGCGAGCGGCGGCGCGAACTCCGCATCGCCCACGGCCCCTGTGTCCCGCCTCGCTTCACTCGGCGATACCTTCCTAAACGCCCGTCGCGCCCGACCCTCCGCCCACCGGTGGCACACCTCGATGCACACCTCGATGCACACACGCTGCCACGCGCTCACCGCGCTCGCCCTGCTCGCCATCGCCGCGCCCAGCCTCACCGCGCAGCGCCCGGGACGCACCTTTGAGCGCGTGCGCTATCTCGAGGACTCGGCGTTCACCTCGGCGAACGTGAGCGCCGGCGACGTGAACGGCGATGGACACCTCGACCTCGTGCTGGCCAAGGGGCGCCACTGGCCGCTCGTGGATCGCGTGCACTTGGGCGACGGCCGCGGTGGCTTTGCGCGCGCGTACGACCTTGGCTCCGCGTCCGACCGCACCTACTCCGCGCTGCTCGCCGATATGGATGGCGACGGCGACCTCGATGTGGTGGTCAGCAACGATCGCCCCGATCCGGGACTTGTGTATCTCAATCGCGGCGACGGCACGTTTACCGTGGGCTCCACGTGGGGCGACGCCGAGTGGAGCACGCGTCAGGTGCAGGTCGCCGACATCAACGGCGATGGCACGCTCGATCTCATCGCCGCGAATCGCTCCGGCAAGCGGCCCGGTGGCAGTTACATCTGCCTCGGCATGGGCCAGGGACGGTTGCAGCGGTCATGCCAAAAGTTCTCGACCGAATCGTCCACCAGTATCACTCCGGCCGACATGAATGGCGACGGCTTGATCGACCTCGTTGTGCCGCATCGCGATGGCGGGCAGGGGCATGTGTATCTGCAGCGAGCAGGCGGTGATTCGCTCACGTTCCGTCGCGTGCCATTCGGTGACGCCGACGCCACGATCCGCCTGACGGTCGCTGCCGATCTCGACCGCGATGGTCGCCTCGATATTGTGGCGATCGACGAAGAGCGCGGTGTACGCGTGTACTTTGCGCGCGTGGACGGGACGTATAGCGACGCGGTGCCGATCGGTGCCCCGGGTGGTCAACCGTACGCGCTGGCGGTGGCCGACATGGACGCCGATGGTGCCGTGGACGTGATCGTGGGTTATGTGCGCGCGCAGCCCGTGGTGCTGTACAACAACGCGACGGGGCGGGTGTTCGAGCGCGTACGCTTCGGTGATGCCGACGGATCGGCGTACGGCTTTGCGATTGCTGATCTCGACGCCGACGGCGCACTGGACATCGCCATGGCGCGGTCGGACGCGCGCAACGTGGTGTACTTCGGAACGGCGGGCGTGAGGAGGTGAGAATCGCCGAGCGCCGCCACTCGAGCGGCCCGACATCCCGCTCGGTGCGCTTCGGCCCACAACGACAGGAGAACGCCGAACGCCCCTGCGTTCCAGTGCTCGCTCCCTTGGGCTTCGTCGGTCTCTGAGCAATCGGTTGGCATAAGGCGTACATGGCACGCGTCGGTACGCGACGGAGCTCTACACCGCCGAGGACGGGAATCATGCGGCTGCAGATGACGAGGTTGGCGGCGAAGACGGCCACGGTGCGTCTCACGCCGGTGGCCACCCCTTTATTGTGGAGTTCGACGCGGCGATCCCGGCCCCGGAGGTCACGCAACGCCTCGTGGCTCGCGGCACCTGAGCAGTGCCGACGTCCCCGTGCGTGGTCGCTAGCGCTGCACGAAGCCACGCAACTCAATCCGGCGCTCACGTGTCGCCGAGTCGTACTTGTAGGCGTACGCCGTTGGATACGCACCGGGCTTCGGGTATCGGGCGGGTGTCACGATCGAAATGGTCGTGTCCGGCCGCGACAACAGGAACGCGCGCGTCATCATGGGCTCAAGAAAGATCATGCCACCATCATAGAAGCCGTAGATAAATGTGGAGGCGAATGGCGCGCCGTGAAATTCTGGCCCCATGGTAGCCGCCGCATGGACACCCATGCGTGGGATCGCCGCCGGATCGAGGGTGTAGCCGGCCGGGAGCTCATCGGGAGCCGGCTGCCGTGCGGTCTTGGCGGCGAACGCCGGATCGGCGGGCGTGATCGCATCACGCTGTTGCGGCGTGATCAAGTAAAAGTGCACGTCGAAGTGCGGCGTCGTGTAGATGTTCATCGGTGGGTGGCCGACCGGCTGCCAGTTCACGGCCACCTGATTGAACACCATCGTCGGCGTGCCTGCGGGAAGAGGAAGGATGTACTCCTGACTCGTCATCGGCGGCAGCTGCGCTGGCAAACCGTCCAACGCATTCTCCGAAAGCACCACGGCGACGGAGACCACGGTCGTGCCCTGCACCTGCACTTCCGTCCGCGCCGAACCGTTGCCGAACGCCACGTCCACGCCTTTCAGCGTCTGGACATTGGCGGCCGTCGGCGAATCGTCGCTGCACGCGACCATTGCGGCCAACGCAACTCCGGCCAACGCCACCGTCAGCGCACCGGCGACGCGACGTTTGACGACCCGGCTGTACGCATGCGCGACTGATGACCGTTCTGAATACTGTGACATGGCGCTCTCCCTCGGCGGAGTGGTGCGCGCGTAGTTGTCGCGCGCTATGGACGAGCTGCACTCTTGCTGCAGCCCGCAGACTGCGGCTAATTACGACGACGCGGTCAGCGCCCGGTCAGGTCATGGTCAGGCGAACAGAGTAGAGGGATCCATGTATCGCCTAATCACGTTCGGTGGGCTCAACGTTGAGCGGGATGGTGCTTCGCTGCCAGCCATGGCAGCTCAGCGGAAAGCGATGGCGTTGCTGGCCGTCGTAGCCGCCAGCGGTCGCTCGGGGGTTGCGCGCGACCGTCTGCTTTCTTTGCTCTGGCCTGAAAGCGACCTTGATCGCGCACGCGGCGCGCTCAAGCAGATGCTGCACTCGCTGCGGCGTCAGATGGGTCCGGACGAGGTGTTGGCGGGTACCGCGTCTCTGTCGCTCGACCCCATGCACATGGACTCCGACATCGCTGCCTACACCACGGCGCGACGTAGCGGACGGACGGCCGAGGCTGTCACACTGTACGCGGGACCGTTCCTCGACGGTGTACACGTCGATGGCGCCGACGAGCTTGAGCGGTGGGTGGCCGCGCGACGTCAGGAGCTGGCCGACGATTTCGCGGCGGCGCTGGAAGAGCTGGCGCGCGCCGCCGAAACAGCCGGCGACTCCACCTCAGCGGTGGAGTGGTGGCGCCGCCGACAGGCCGCTGAGCCGCTGAGCAGTCGTGTCGCGGTGGCGCTCATGCGAGCACTCCACGCGACGGGCGACGGGCCGGCCGCGCTCCGCCACGCGCACGTGCACGAGGCGCTCGTGCGACAGGAATTCGGATCGTCAGCCGACGTCTGCGTTGCCGAGGCCGCTGCGGCCATCGCATTGGCCGAACGTGCACGAGTTGCGGCGACGGGCGGGGCAATCGCAACACGGTACGGACCAGGTACCGAGACTGCACACACTCGGGCCGTTTCAACGGATGCCGCAGCCGGTGTCGCTACCTTGGCGAGCGATGTGCCGCCAGTATCCGATGGAATCGTTGCGCAACGCGAGCTTCAAAGGAGCAGACGCTGGCGCATCGCGGCGAGCCTCGCACTCGGGCTCGCCGTTGCGGCCACTCTCGTGGCAGTGGTGCGGCGCAACTCCCGTGACACAACTGAACCCAACGCGTTGTCCCCAACGGCGCCTGTGATGGGACCGGTGACGGCACCGGTGACCGCACTCGCGCCGACGCGCGTTGCCATCGCGGTCTTCGAGAATCAAACGGGCGACAGTTCGCTGGCATCACTTGGGCTCATGGCCTCCGATTGGGTGAGTCGGGGTCTCACCCGCTCGGCGCTCGTGGAGGTGCTCGACGACGGCACGCTGTACACGCAGCACCGCGCGCCCCCGGACGAACGCAACGATCCGCGCGAAATGGCCCGACGGTCAGGCGCAGATTTGGTCGTCGAAGGACGTTACTACAAAACGGTTGACACGGTGCGTTTCACCGCGCGCGTTGTCGATGTCGGCACAGGCCGCGTGCTCCGCGTGGTTGATCCGATCGGCGCCGCTGCGGCCAACCCGCTGGCGGCCGTCGAGGAACTCCGGCAGCGCGTCACCGTAGCACTCGGCACGATCGTCGACCCACGCACGAGTTATTTCACATTGCCGTCGATGCAACCGCCGAGTTTGCGTGCGTACGAGGAGTACGTGGTCGCACAGGACTTGTACTGGCGCGGAGCATTTGGTGCGTCGTTCGCACATTTTCGCCGCGCGGCCGAGCTCGATACCGCGTTCGACGCGGCGGCCGCATGGCTGACGGTGAATGCGGCGGGCATCGCGCGGTGCGATATCGTGGATTCAGTCTACAGCGCCATGACGTCGCGCGCGGCCACGCTCGGACAATGGGAAGGCTTCACCATCTCGGTCTCGAAGGCGCGGTGTGCGAGCGACTGGGCCGAGCACAACCGACTGCAGCGCGCACGCCTCGAGCTGCAACCGCACTCATCGCTCGTCAAGTGGACGTTGGCGGCTGGATACCGGCAACTCGGCATGCCGGGAGTAGCGCGGGATGTGTTGACGTCGCTCAACGCGGACCGCGACCTGGCGTGGATGTCTGACGATGCGAAGCTGCTGTACTGGCGCGAGCTGACGGCTGACTATCACGCACTCGGTGATTTTACCGGTGAGCTCGCGATTGGCGACCGACTCACACGCGAAGCGCGCGCGCCACTGGCGGCGGCCTACATCCGGGCACGTGCGCTGGCCGGAGCGGGGCGCGACGTCGATGCGCTCGCGGCGCTCGAAAGCACTGCTGCCATGCTGCCCGCACCGGCGCTGGTGGCGGGCATCACCGGCGGATGGATGCGCGCCCCTGAACTCGCGTCGCCTGGTTGGGTGATGTATCAGATCGCGACGGAGCTCGCGGCGCACGGAGCGCCGGCGTACGCGTCGCACGCCGCCGCAGAACGGGCGGTCGCCTGGTACGCACAGAGATCGGCCACAGATTCGATTCCGCCAGAGCACCGGTTTGTGCTGGCACACGCGCTGGTGCTGCTTGGTCGCGCGGACGAAGGGCAAGCGGTACTCGACACCTTGGTTCGCACCGCGCCAACGAGCGTCGCGCTGCGCGGCGCGCTGGGGACAATCAGCGCCGCAGCGGGGGACCGCGTCACCGCAAAACGCACAGCGACGTGGCTCGCGTCACGACCGCCGCAGTTTCCGATCGGCATGCCGACTTTCTATCGGGCGAGCATTGCGGCCCGGAGCGGCGATGCCACCGCCGCACTCGGTCTCCTGGAAACGCTGCCGCACGGCGCGCACCCGTACGATTTGGGCCTGCTGCACAGCGATCCGGCCTTCGCTGCACTGCGCGACAATCCTCGATTCAAGCGCTTGGTGAAACCGCGATCGTAGCTGTTCCACTAGCGAGCACGGCCTTCGCCGCATCACCTCCCTCGCACGCGCACCCGACGCAGCACCCGCCCGCGTCGTCCCGGACAACGCGCACTCGCCACGCGCCATCTTCCTGCGTGTTATCACCCCAGGTGAGCGGCACTGACGGATTGAGGACGAGCTGCGTACGAAGCAGCCGTTCTCCGCGCTCTGGTGACACTCCGCCAGACTCCAGTCGGGTTCCATCTCCCGAATCACCGCGCCGATGTTTTTGCGCGCCGCTGGCTGCGCCAGCCGCATGCCACCGCCAACATCACGCACCGTCTGCAGCACACCACTCTGTCCGAGACGATGCGTGATCTTCCGCAGATGTGCCTCCGAAATACCGTGCGCCTCGGCGACTTCCGGAGTCGTGCACAGGCGGTCGGGCCGGCGCGCGACATACATGAGCAGACGCATCGAGTAGTCGGTCATTACGGTGAGGCGCATGCGTGGTCAGGTGGTCGGTGTGTGTCGAAACATCCGGGGTGCAAAGCGGACCACATACAGGCCGAAGGCCACGACCCAAGCCCCGGTGGAGAGGTGCAGCAGGTGCACGGCCCACGCGGCGGACCAGAGGGCGCCGTGGTGATGCGGGCTGCGGGGCCGGGTTCTTTTGAGTGACTGCGGCGCAAACGAACGTTCGGCACATGAACGCACCTCGAACTGGAGGCTCGCATTCGCACGGGCGCGCGCGCTCGCATACCGTGCGCGCGTACGGCAGCAGCCATTCGTCCCAACTATCGTAATCTCCGGTTTGACGAGGACTGGACAGTGGCGATCGCCACGCCTGACCGGGGCGACGCCATCAAGGCCATACCAGTCTCACCGGGCGGCGCGGTGTCGCTCACGCTGCATGGCTAGCGGCGTTGGTGCGAGGAGCTCGTGCGTGCGTTCGCCCTGCGCGACCTCAACGACGATCAGTCGCAGTCGCGCGTGCAAGTAATTGGCGGCTACGCCGATGTGATCGGTCGACCCAACACGCGGGAAGTGCATGTCATCGGCACGTGGGCGCCTTAGCGCTCCTTTCATTGCGTGGGGCGGCGGAGGTCAGCGTGCCGCCGTCAAAGCGGGCCACCACATCGCGGCCATGGGCCTTTTGAAAGTGCAAGGACTCGGGCGTCCACTCTGTAGACATAACGGCCGTCTCCGCGTGATGTGCAAGGCGTTCTTGACAAACACCTTATGCCACCTGGAACGGCCGTTATGCAATACCCTGGTGAGAAATTCGGGCTAGCCCGCGTTGGCGAGCAACTCGACGTTGCACCAGGGTATTATTTCCAGTGTGCTTCGACCTTCGCCCGCCCGCCCGCGCGGCGTGAAGCGATCCAAGCGCTTGTTTGCGCGCAGATTGCCGAAGACGGGTGCCACCGCGGCGAAGCGCTCGCCCTATTGTCGGTGACCATTGGGTGTATCGAGGCGCGCCTTCATTTCCGAGGTGTAGTTCCGCGCGACGGCATCCGCGCCGCAAACGGTTCACGCGTCCCCAGCCTTTCCACATCCAGAATGGCATTAATCCCTATTTGTCAGGGATTTACACGTGACATTGAGCGAGAAATGCCAGACCGGGAGCCCGTCTACGTCGCACGGTCCCCGGCTGGCGAGCTGGAGCATGCGCGGTCGCCCACCGCGCATGAGGTTACGCAGTCCTCTACGGCACCCTCGCGGTGCGCTCATCCACTTCCGCCGTCAGGAAGTACCCCAACGCCGGCTCCTCCGACCGGGTGAGGTTGGCCACGTTGCCGCGCAGGCTGGCCGGCGGCAACGAGAACGGCGAGCCGTCCGCGAGCGTCACGTTGTTGAGCGTGAGGTAGAAGCGATACCCCTGTTCGCTGAGCGACATGTGCCGTATGCGCACCGTCTGG
>JBBRDP010000102.1:0-12404 GCA_038203795.1 Gemmatimonadales bacterium | reverse complement strand
GCAGGAGTTCTTCATGATCGACCGCGGACACTTCGCGTTGCGCCCAGACTTGGTGATGGCGCGTCGCACGCTGGTTGGCGCGGAACCGCCGCGTGGGCAGCAGCTCGAAGACCACTACTTCGGTGGCATTCCGGAGCGCGTGCAGGCGTGCATCAGTGAGGTGGAGACGGAGCTCTACAAGCTCGGCATTCCCATCATGACGCGTCACAACGAAGTGGCGCCGTGCCAGTTTGAAATGGCGCCCTTGTACGAAGAGACCGACGTAGCCGTCGATCACAACCAGTTGGTCATGGAAGTGCTCAAGAAGGTCGCGATGCGCCACGGCCTGCAAGCGATCATGCACGAGAAGCCATTCGCCGGCATCAACGGCTCAGGCAAGCACTGCAACTGGTCGCTCGCGATCACGTCGGAGAACTCGCTCGACGGGCTCAACCTGCTCAAGCCCGGCCGGACGCCGCACGAAAATCTGCGCTTCCTGCTGTTTCTGGCGGCCGTGCTCAAAGGGGTGCACAAGCATGGTGCGCTGCTGCGTGCCGGCATTGCCACCAGCGGCAACGAGCATCGCCTCGGCGCCAACGAAGCACCGCCAGCAATCATTTCGGTGTTCCTTGGCCGTTCGCTCACGCACGTCTGCGACGAAATCGCCGCCGGCAAGACCGGTAAGGGCTCAGCGGAGCAGACGATGCTCAAGCTGGGGGTCGACAAGTTGCCGGAAGTGGTGCAGGACAACACCGATCGCAATCGTACGTCACCGTTTGCGTTCACGGGCGCAAAGTTTGAGTTCCGCGCGGTGGGCGGTTCGCAGAGCATCGCGTTCCCCGTGATGTTGCTGCAGGCGGCGGTCGCAGAAGCGATCGAGGAGATCACCGGCGACCTCAAGACGGCCCTCAAGAAAGCCAAGACCACCGGCGATGCTGTGCTCGCCGTGGTGCGGGACGCATTCAAGAGCACCGCCGCCATCCGTTTCGAAGGCAACAACTACTCCGATGAATGGGTGGTGGACGCCCGGAAGCGCGGACTGCCCAACATGCGCCGCACGCCCGAAGCGCTCGCCGAAATGGTGAACGCCTCGTCTCGCGCGCTGTTCGAGCATACGGGCGTGCTCACCGCACCGGAACTCGACAGCCGCTATCACATTCGTCTCGAGCGCTACAACAAGGATCTGCTCATCGAGATGCACACGCTGCAGCAGATGGTGGACACGCAGATTCTGCCGGCGTGCTATACGTACCTGGGCGATCTGGCTGCCAACGCGGGTCGTGGCGCGTCGTCCGGCATCAATCTGCAGCCGCTGATCAACGCCGCCAACACGGTGAGTAATCTCGTCGCGTCGCTGCAGAAGGCGCGCACCGACTTGAGCAAGGTGCTCACCAAGGCCGAAGCGCAGCACGACGACATTGTGGCGCAGGGTGAGATCATTTCAACTGCTGGTCGTGAGGCGATGGATGCCGTGCGCGTGGCATCCGATACGTTGGAACTCACGATTGGTGATACGTACTGGCCACTGCCGCGGTATCGCGAGATGCTGTTCCCGGTGTAAGCACACACCATCGTTCTGATGCGTTCCACAACGCGGCACGATCTTTCGGGGTCGCGCCGCGTTGTGCGTGTACCATATGCGCGTGTAGCAACTACGCGTGGAACGCCGGCGTGTGCGACACAGAAGTGTGCGACACAGAAGTGTGCGACACCTGAGCGTGCGACACCTGAGCGTGCGACACCTGAGTGTGCGACGCCTGAGCGTGCGACGCCTGAGCGTGCGACGCCGGCGTGTGCGACACCTACACGCGCGGCGACGTACTCTGCGCCCACGCCTCGAGATACGCACGTACACGTTGTGCCGGCTCAGCCGTCTCCATGATGCCACCGCACACCGCAACGGCCGATGCGCCCGCATCACGACACGCCTCAACACGATCGACCGTGACGCCGCCCAGTGCAACCACCGGGCAAGTATTTCGTCGCACACATTCGCCGAGTGCGGGAACACCCGCAGGTGTCGCGTTGGGCTTGCACGCCGTCTCAAACACCGGTGCGAACAACACATAATCGGCGTTCTGCCACGCGGGCTCAATGGCACTCGATGCCTCATGCACCGACCGACCGATCAGCAGCGACCGATCTGGACCCGCCCATGCGGCATCTCGACTCGTCAGGTGCACCGCCAGTCGCAACTCGGGGTGCGCCGTGCGCAATATGGCGTAGGCTTGCGGCCGCACACTCCACACCACGCGCGCCTGAGATACCGACTCAATGAGCTCGTGGCACAACGTAACGTAGGCGAACAGTTCGAGGTCCGGCTCACGAACACGCAACCACCGAGCACCGCCACGTGCGGCTTCCAACAACACGGACGTGAGTGGTTCGATCGCGCGATGACGATCTGTGATCACCAGCAATGATGACGGCAGTGGCACGGGCTCGTGTTCTGCTCCGTGCTCCTGCTCCTGCTCCTGCTCGTGCTCCTGCTCCTGCTCGTGCTCCTGCTCGTGCTCGTGCTCGCGCATGGACGTGTGACCGTGCAACACCATCAACTCCCGATCATCCCGATTTCCGGACTCGACGGATCGGCGAAGTCGCGCTCCGGAATGCGTCCCGCCCGACGCGCCGAACGACCGGCTCGCACACCATCGCGCAGCGCGGCCGCCATGCGCACGGGATGGTCGGCGCGCGCCACCGCCGTGTTGGCGAGCACCGCACTCGCGCCGAGTTCCATGGCCAGTGCGGCGTGCGACGCCGTCCCGATTCCCGCGTCAACAATCACCGGTACAGCGCTGCGTGAGCACAGATACGCGAGAGTGGACGGGTTGAGCACGCCGCGTCCGGAGCCGATGAACGACGCCAGTGGCATCACCGCCGCACACCCGACATCAACCAGTCGCTGACACACCACGGGATCATCGGTGCAGTACGGCAGCACAATGAACCCATCGCGCACCAACTGTTCTGCCGCGGTGACGAGCTGTACGACATCGGGATACAGCGTTTCACGATCGCCGATGAGTTCGAGCTTGATCCACGGTGTGCCGAGTGCTTCACGAGCCAACTGCGCGGTGAGCACTGCATCGCGTACGGTAAAGCACCCCGCCGTATTGGGCAGCAAACGATAGCGTCCCTCCAGCAACGACGGAAGCGATTCACCATCGCTGTTCAGCGCGATACGTCGCACCGCCACCGTGACCATTTCCGTCTGACTCTCGCTCAAGGCCGCGAGCATCGTGCTGCGGTTGGGATAGCCGGCCGTCCCGAGCAGGAGTCGTGAGCCAAAGCGCTCACCGCCGAGCATGAACGCATCATTTGATGCGTCGGGCGAATTACCCACCAGCCACCGCCGAAATAATCTCCACGCGGTCACCGGCCACGAGCCTGACGGAGTCCCACGCGGCGCGCGATATCACGGCGTCGTTGACGGCCACCGCCACGTGTTTCGTGTTCATCGACACGCCGAGGTGCGCCAGGGCGGCGGCGATGGTTGGCGGCACCAACGGTATGGCGACGCCGTTGATGGTGACGGCCACAGCGTGGGTGTCTACGTCGACGTCAGGCATGCGATGCGGAGCAGTGGTGACGACGAAGCGAACCGCGTTACGACACCGCCGGCACTTCGTCGAATCGATTGGGGGCAAACGCGCGAATCCACTCGGGTTCGACCTGATCACAGATGGTGGACGCAATCGCGTCGGCCGTGGCCGGCGCCAACAAAATTCCGTTGCGATAGTGACCGGTCGCGTACACGAGCCGTTCGTCGCGAAAGCCGAGCAGCGGCGCATCATCGCGTGAACCGGGCCGGAAGCCGCACCACGTTTCCACGATGCGCGCTTCTTCAATAGCCGGCAGCACACGCCATGCGCCGTCAAGCAAATGCAGCAAGCCGCCGGCCGTCACGCTATCGTCGAAACCACGATCTTCAACCGTTGCGCCAACCAGCAGCCGTCCTGATGCTCTGGGTACAAGATACACCCGCGGTGTGAAGACGGCGTGGCGCAGCAGCGGCGAAGCGTTGGGCATCTCCGCCGACAGCATCTGGCCTTTGACCGGATGCACCGCCGGTCGCCACGGTTCCGGAATGCCGGTGAGTTGACGCGACCATGCGCCGGCGGCCACCACGACATAGTCTGCCGGAAAATCAAGCTCATGACCGACGACGCGCGGTTGCTCTCCATCGAGCGACACACCGTCGATCCACCGTTGGTGCATGGTCACGCCGGACGCCAGGAGAACATCACGCAGCGCCACGAGCACGGCGCGCGGATCGACCTGCCGATCGTTGGGGAGAAGGCGTGCGGCGAGCACGGTGGCGGCCAGATCGGGCTCCAGCGCGCCGACTTCGCCTCGGGTGAGCCACTGCTGTTGCGTGCCCAATCGCTCGTGATATCGGTGCGCGTGTTCCAGCCGACGGACATCATCGCGCGTGAGCGCGACGACGAGCGCACCGTGCTCACGAAAATCGAGTGGCACGTGCGCAGCGGCCTCGAGTTCGCGTGCGAACGCGGTCCACATCGTGAGACTGCGCACGCTGAGTTCATGGAGCGCGTCTTCGGTGGGCTCAGCCTCAACGCCTGGCGCGAGGAGTCCGGCCGATGCCCATGTCGCGGCCACGCAATTGCGCCCTTGTCGCGGACCACTCGCATTGAAAACATTCACGCGACAGCCGCGCTGCATCAGGCGCCACGCGACGGACAACCCGATAATACCACCACCAATAATCGCTACATGCGGCATGGCTGCACCGCGTCGGGTCGGGACGATCACTCAAAACTCCGCAGGGAAAACTGAAACCGGCGCGTGCCCGGTACACGGGGACAGGCGTCTGTCATTGTTCTCCTTACGCACCGCATCGACCGGACGTTGGTTGTGACCGCACACACGATGCGCGGCTGCGCGGCGGTCGAGCGATCCGTCAGTCGCGCGACGGCGTCCCGCCGATCGTGCGCACCAGTTCGCTCGTTGGTGCAGCACCACGTCGTACGTGCAACAGCGCTGGCGCACCAATCGGCAGCACGGCACCCAGCGATGTGCGGGCCAGTGTGGCCGTATCGGGATGCAGAAACAATCCGCCAACATCGATCGTGTCTATGGCAATCACGCCGGCCAGATCGCCCACCTCCCGCACGCGCCCGCCGGTGCGCGCCACGGCTTCGTCGTAGTTGATCGCGAGGTCAACGCGCACCGGCACCAATCCGGGCAGCACCAACTGTCCGCCGGTCACGAGCACATCGCTGGCGCCGCTGGTGTTAAACAGCAGCGACTCATACACGCCGGGATCTGCGTTCGCATACGCACCCGTTGCCAGGGCATCAAACACACTCAGCAAGGCGGCCACATGCAGCGCACGCAGTCGCTGCTTTTCGGGATCACCCGGCAAAGCCCCGCTTTCAATCAGTACCGTGCTCGTTCCCCACTGCTGGATCAAATCGCCGAAGGCACGGGCATTAAATCCATCGTCGTATTTGGACACACGGCCGGGGAGTTCCGAGAGGAATGATGTGGCGAGCGTCGAGGCAACGAGGCGCGCGCGTGCGCGCACGGCATTGTAGCTGCGGCTCGAGTCATGTGCCGGCGCCAGCAGCGCGATCGCCGCCTGCTCGCCGTCACGTCCAACGCGCGTGCGCGCATTCTGGTCGTGCAGATTAAATCCGAATTTCGGCCTGAGACGATCACGCACCGACTTGAGCGCGCGCCCCTCGGGCGTGGCGAGTTGCCGTGCATCGCGGTTGATGTCCACGCCCACCGCGTTCTCCCGCTGAAACCGCTCCGCGCCATCGGGGTTGAGCATGGGGAGAAATACCAGCGTCACACCCTTCAGGATGCGCGCACGCAAGGCATCGTCACGCGATTCAGCACGCGTATTGGCAAACCAGCGGAACAGATCCGCCAGTGCCATGGTCGCCGTTGATTCGTCGCCGTGCATCTGCGACCACAGCAGCACCGTGTCGCGCCCGCTGCCAATGGTGATCGTGCGCAGCGGACGGCCCAACAGCGACGTGCCCACTTGCTCCACGCGGAATCCAGCGTACGTGACCACCGGCAGGACGGCGCCCCAAAACTGCTCGTGCGTGAACCGCCGAGTCGTGATGGTGGGCTCGCGATAGTCGGCCGCAATGCGCAGGCCGACACCCATCGCGCTGTCGCCGCAGCAGGCGTCAATCGTAGTCGTATCCGGAGACACTGACGGCGCAACAGACGGCGTTACAGACGCCGCGGCACGTGCCCCGCAGGCCGCCGCTGCCAGCACGGCCCCCGCACAACTCAGCACCAGCACGAACCGATCAGCGCGCACCGGCGTTCTCCTCACTACCCGCCGAACGGGCGGCGCGGAGCATGCGCATGGCTTCAGCGACGGCTTCCAGCAGCTCACGATCGCGGCCTGCGAGTTCATCCATCGGCGAGTTGCGCACCCACACATCCGGCGGCACGCCGTAGTTCTCGAGATTTACGCCGTAGTTGTTGGGTTTCGTGGGATCGTACGTCACCACCAGCGAGCCCGGCGTACGAATACTGCCGCCGTTGATGAGCGTATAGCTGCCCGTCGCAATCACGGCGCCGGCCGTTGGGTTGCCCACGATGCGGCCAAGCCCGAGCTGGCGGAACGCCATGGGCGTGACTTCGGAATCGGAGCCCGAACGCTGATTCACGAGCATCACTTTGGGTCCGGCGATTGCCTGTCGCGGCCGACGTCCCCACGCCCGCGATCCGCTGCGATTGTTCCAGAACTGATAGGGCTCGCGCTCAAGAATATCGATGAGTTCCTGATCGATGTTGCCACCGCCGTTGAAACGGATGTCAACCACAATGCCCGCCTTGTTGCTGAACTGATTGATCTCGTTGCGGAACTTCTCAAGCGACGGCTGGTTCATGCTGCGAATGTGCACGTAGGCAATCTCACCCTTGCTCTCGCGCTCCACGATGTCGCGGCGTTCGGCCACCCATTCTTCGTACTTGATGTCGCCCAGTGTGGTGACGGTGTTGATGCGCACAGTCCGCGCATCCTCTCCGGTCGCGCGCGACGCCACACGTACAGGCACATACGTGTTCAGCGTGTTGCTCAACAGCGTCCAGTAGTTGTCGCCGGTCTTGACCTCCTGGCCGTCAATCGAGAGCACGTACTGACCAACGGACAGATCAAGCCATTCCTTGTCGGCCGGTCCACCACGATGAATGTGCGCAATGCGGTAGCGTCCGGCCTGGTCATCGGCCTCGAGCTCCAATCCCAGCAAGCGAGTCTGCGCGAGGCGAGGCATCGGCCGCGATGGCGGACCGCTGACGCCCGTGTGCGACGCGTTGAGTTCACCGATCATTTCGTTGGCGAGATCGTAGACGTCTTCGTTGGTTCCCACATGCGCCAGCAGCGGCTCATACGTACGCCAGATCGCATTCCAATCGCGGCCGTGCATGTCTTCGTCGTAGAAGCGGTACTTCATCACGCGCCACGATTCGGCGAGCAGCTGTCGCCATTCAGCGCGGCGATCGACGCGTACCGTGAAATTGAAATTCACGCGTTCCGTGCGCTGCGGCGTCGCAATGACCAGCTTGTGGATCTCGCTGCCGCCAGTGCTCGGCGGACCATCGCTGGCGGGGCCGGTCGCGGCGCGCCGAAAGAATACCGTGCGCCGGTCGGCGGTCGGCGTGAGTCCGGGGAAGGTGCCGGCCGCCACGCGGCGACGATTCTGTCCGTCGAGCCCGATGGCGAACAGGCCGTTCGCGTCTTCGCCCGCGCCTCCGGTCACGGTGAAGTGAATCGTGCGACCATCGCGCGAAAGAAAGACGTTCCCCGCGCCACCCGCACCGCGCGTGAGTTGCACCGCGCGGTGCGCGATGCCCACCGTATCGACACTGATAGCGGGTTGCGCGACGGCTGCGGCCGCATTTCCCGCAGCCGACGAGTCCGCGCGCTCCGTTCGATTGCTCGCGCGGCGCACGCGTTCCCGCACCAGGGGATCGTTGGGATCTTCACGGAGTCGGGAGAGCGACACGATAAACAGATGACTCGTGCCCGCGTCACGCGATGAGGTGAACACCACATGCTTGCCGTCCAGCGTGAGCACGGGATTGCTGTCGCTGAACGGATTGACACTCAGATTGTATTCGCGACGCGTCGCGACATCGAACGCGTACACGTCTGCATTCTGATCGTCATCGCGACGGGTGTACAGGAGCCAGCGACCATCTGCGGAGTACTGCGCGATGGAAAATCCGCCGGCGGGATTGTGCGAAAGTTCGCGCGGCGAACCGCTCGCCACATCGATTTCCCACAAGCGATTGTTGGCCGTGAACGCCAACTCCTGGCCGTCGGCGGCCCAGGTGAGATCGGCTTTGATCGACTCTTGCGTGGTGAGCTTGCGACGCGCGCCGGTCCCGCGCTCCCACACCCAGATCTCTTCTTCGCCGCTCTCATCGGAGATGTACGCAATACGACGCCCATCGGGCGACCAGAGCTGACTGCGCTCGCGCCACGGGGAATTGGTCACCCGGGTGAGTTCACCAACACCGTCTTCCGACGGCACGATCATGATCTCGCCATGCACATCTACGGCGACGTAATCACCCGTGGGTGACACGGTGAAACCATCGGCGCGATTGCCTGCCGATATCACGCCGATGTCGTTCTCCTTGGGATCGACGGCCATGCGAATCTCGAGCTTGCGCGGTTGTCCGCCGGGCACATCGAGCGTCCAGAGATCGAAGGCATTTTCGTAGACCATGCGCGTGCCATCGGGCGAGATGGCCGGAAACTGTACACCGTCATCCGTGTGACGCGTGACTTGCTCCGGTGCGCCACCACTCGACGCAATGCGCCAGATGTTAAAAATTCCGTCGCGCTCCGAGGCGAAGTAAATGCGTCCGTCCGCGCCCCACATGGGGTGCACGTCGTGCACATTCTCCTGGTAGCGTTTCATGTCGACATCGGTGAGCTCCGTGATCGCACCGCTACGCAGATCCTGCACCGCAATGTCGGCGTTGCTATTGCCACGGTAGCCTTTGCGCCAATAGCTCGGCACCGATCGATTGAACGCCACCATCGTCATGTCCTGCTTGATCATGCCGCTGCGTCCCGCGTCCATCGGCATCGCGCGTGGAATCGTGCCGTCCAGCGCCACGCGGTAGAGCGGTGAGCCCCACTGCTTCACGCCACGTCCCGACGTGAACACCACCTCGCGGCCGTCGGGACTCCAGTAGAGCGCCTGATCGTCGCCGCTGTGCCAGGTGAGCTGCTTTGGCTCACCACCCGTTACCGGCAACACATAGACATCGTTGTTGCCCATGCGATTGCTGGTGAAGGCAATCCATTGTCCGTCCGGCGAAAAACGCGGCATCATGTCGCGCGCCACATGCGCCGTCAGCCGCCGCGCATTGGCGCCGTTGGCATCGGCCAACCAGATGTCGTCCTGATACGTAAATGCCACGCGGCCGTCGTTGGCGACGTGCGCGTAGCGGGCAAACTTGATGGGCGCGACTGGCGCTTGCGCGGGCAAACATACAGGCACGGCGAGCAGCAGGGTGGCGAGCAGGGGGCCGCGTGAGCGCACGGCGCGGGGAATCAGGGTCTGGACGGGCATGGGGCGGAGCATCTCCTCGAAAAGGGTCGATGCTCGCAATATGCGGTTGCTCGCGGCCGTACGCACGGCGGGCCTGGCGCCAACGCTCGCAACGCCCGCAACGCCCGCAACGTCTGCCACGCCTGCAACGAGTGCCTCGCGGCGAACGTATCTTGAGCGAGTGCCCTCGCGTTCGTCCCCACACTGCCCGGCCTGCCCATGCTCCGCTCCCTACGCCTCGGCGCCGCCCTCGCGGCGATCTCGCTCTCGCTTCCGGCCTTCGCCGCCGCCCAGCCTCGCACCGGCGACGACCCCGCCCTGATCGCCCGCGCGCGCAGCATTCACGATCGGGTCATGACGCTCGACACGCACGTGGATATCAGTCCGGCCAACTTCCGCGCCGACACACTCAACTATTCGCAGCGTCTGCCGCGCACGCAGGTGGATCTGGCGAAGATGGAAGAGGGCGGCCTCGACGCCGCATTTTTGATTGTGTACGTGGGGCAGTCACCCCGCCTCGATGACGCGGGCTTTGCCAGCGCGAAGGCCTCGGCGCTCGAGAAGTTCGAAGCGGTGAATCGCTTCACGGATACCATCGCGCCAACGCGCGTGGGGCTCGCCCGTTCGGCCGCCGAGGCGCGCGCGATTTATGCCAGCGGACGCAAGGTGATCTTCATCGGCATCGAGAATGGGTTTCCGGTCGGCAGCGACATCACGAACGTCAAGCGATTTTATGACCTGGGCGGTCGCTACATGTCGTTGTCGCACAACGGACACAGCCAGCTGTCCGATTCCAACACCGGCGAGCGTGACAACGTGTGGTTGCACAACGGCCTGAGCCCGCTGGGCCGACAGGTGGTCGCCGAGATGAACCGGGTTGGCATCATGATTGATATCTCGCATCCGTCAAAAGCCAGCATGATGCAGACCGTCGCCCTGACCAAGGCACCGATCATTGCGTCGCATTCCGGCGTGCGTGCGATCTGCAATCACAGCCGCAACCTCGATGACGAACAGCTCGACGCGATGAAGGCCAACGGTGGTGTGGTGCAGCTCGTGGCCTTCAACAGCTACGTGAAGTGCGATACGCGCAAGACGGCGGCGCGGGAAGCGGCGATTACCGATTTGCGCAAGGAGTTCGGTATCACGGCCACGAACAATCGCGAGGTGAGCGCCGCGATTTCCGCATTGCCAGACGCCCGCCGCAATGCGTTCCTCGCCAAGCAGGAAGACATCACAGCGCGCCGGTATCCCGCCGATCCGGCCGCCACGGTGTCAGACTTCGCCAATCACATCGACTACGTGGTCAAACGCATCGGGATCGATCACGCCGGCATCAGTTCCGATTTTGACGGCGGTGGCGGTGTTGACGGGTGGCGCAACGCCACGGAAACGTTCAACGTCACGCTTGAGCTCGTGCGCCGCAGATACACGGAGGAGCAGATCGCCAAGATCTGGAGTGGCAATCTGCTCCGCGTGATGGAGCGCGTGGAACAGGTGGCACAAGGCTCGCGCTGATCAGCGCGCCTTGCGCACCTGCGGCACCCCGTCGGTCATCCAGGCGGGGGCCGGCGCATCCTTGAGGTAGTGATCGAAGTACTGGCGCATGCGCACCTGGAAATCCTTCTGGTTTTCTTTCTTCGCCAGGTGATGTGGTTCGCCCGGATACGAGAGCAGGATCACTTCTTTTCCGTTGCGCCGCGCGGCGGAGTACAGCTCGAGCCCTTGCATCCAATCCACGGCACCATCTTCGGTGCCGTGCAGAATCATGAAAGGCACTTTGATGTTCTGCACATTGTGCACGGGTGACTGGCTCTCGTAGAGCTCCTTGGCACTCCACGGCGTCACGTTGCGCCCCATGCGCACCTGGCCGACTTCGGAAATTCCCTGCTGAATCGTGCCGCTGCTGCGATACAGGGTGCCGTAAAAGCTCATGAGGTTCGTGGGCGGTGCACCGGTCACGACCGTGCGGAACATGTCGGTTTGCGTGAGGATGAAACTCGACTGGTACCCACTCCAGCTGTGCCCCTGCAGACCGATGCGTGCGGCGTCGGCGTAGCCCATGTCGATGACTTTTTTCACGGCACTCGTCACACAGTCCAGCGCCGACGAGCCCGGCTTGCCGATTTCATAGACGATGTCGGGCTGCAACACCAGATAGCCGTTGCTGGCGTACGTGGAAATATGCGGACGGTCATCGAACGCCGGCATGCTGAACGCGTGATGACTTTGCGACATCTTCTCGTAAAAATACACGAGCATCGGATACTTCTTGCCGGGCTCGTAGTTGGCCGGCAAGGTGAGTGTGCCCTGCAGCTTCTGTCCTTTGCTGTTGGTGTAGTCCACGAGCACCTTGCGTCCCCACGCATACTCCGCGAGTTGCGGATTCGCGTCGGTCATCTTGCGCGGCGCGGCAAAGCGGCGATCAGACACATACCAGTCGGGATACTCGGTGAAGCTGCCTTGTGTGAACGCCACGCGCGAGCCGTTGTCCGACACGGTATACCCACCAATCGCGCGATCATCAAACATCCTGGGCGAAGGCGACTTGCCGGGCGCGAGTTCGAAGTAGCCGCTCTTCTTGGTCCACTCGCCGTACGCAGTCAACAGCAGTGGCCGGCTCAGGTCTACGCCCTGTTCGTCAGCCGCACGTCGACCACCGTCAGCGTTGCGCACCAGCCGAAAGCGGATCTGCTCCTTCTCGCCCACCCCGCGCGTCAGATTCACCGCGCGTGATCCATCGAGCGCTAACTGCCAGAGATCGAACTGATGATTCAGCAGCACGTGCTTTCCGTCGGCGCTCCATCCCGCCACACCGTACGTCGGGAGTTCGTAGTCGTGATCATCGGTGACATCGACAAAGCGCGT
>JBBRDP010000101.1:0-12461 GCA_038203795.1 Gemmatimonadales bacterium | reverse complement strand
CCACCAACCTTCGTGTGTTTGCCCAGCCACCGCCCCGAGGCGTCGGCCCAGTGCACCGACATGTCGCTGTAGTCGAGCAGCACGAGACGATCACCCGCGCCCACGAACATTGCAGGCGCACCGACGAGGGTGGGCATCGCCACCGGCGTGAGCTTCGCGGTTCCAAGGTCGCGCACGCGCTCCTGCGCCGGCAGGCTGGACACCTGCGAGGCAAGCAACATTGCGCTCACCAGCGTGCAGCTCGACATTCTGCAACAGCCACGAACGGACATTCCACACCCCAACGGGGAAGAAACGAGCGCCTGCACTATCGAATCGGGCGCTCACACAGGCAGGACCTACTATCTGACTAGTAGTGTATAACCAACCAGAACGTTTGTCAACTACTCGCATAGTACCAAAAACAGCCTCCCGATCGTGCAGTCGAGCATCCGCGCTGCCGCTCCTCTCTCCGACCGCGTCCCCATGCCGACTCGCCGATCTGCCCTCCGTTCGTTCGCTGCACTCGGCGCCTGCCTCGCGCTCGGCGTGTCCGATCCGACGACCGCAGCCGCACAGATTACGCCCGCGCCATCCATGCAAGGCAAAACCGTCCTCATCACCGGCTCCACCGACGGACTCGGCCGCGAGACCGCGCGCGTGCTGGCCTCGCGCGGTGCCTTTGTCATCGTGCACGGACGCAACGCCGAGCGTGGCAAGGCACTTGTCGACGAGATCACGAAGAGTGGCAAAGGCCGCGCGCGATTCTACGCGGCCGACTTCGCGTCGCTGAGCGCGGTGCGCGCCTTCGCCGACAGTGTGATCGCCAACCATCCGCGTCTCGATCTGCTCGTGAACAACGCGGGTGTGCTCGGTGGTGAAACACCACGACGCACCAGCACCGACGGCCATGAGTTGCACTTCGCGGTCAACTATCTCGCGGGATTTCTGCTCACCGAACGTCTGCTGCCGCTGCTACGATCAAGCAGCCCCTCGCGCATTGTGAATGTGGCCTCGCGCGCGCAACAACCGATCGACTTCAGCAACGTGATGCTCGAAACCGGCTACTCCGGCGGACGCGGCTACGCACAGAGCAAACTGGCGCAGATCACCTACACAAAAGATCTCGCTGAACGTCTCACGGGCAGTGGCGTGTCGGTGTACGCATTGCATCCGGCGTCCATGATGAACACCACCATGGTGCTCTCGATAGGCGCAGCGCCGCGCAGCACGGTTGAAGAAGGACTCGCGTCAGTGCTGCACACGATCGACAACACCGACGCCCCGAGTGGTACGTACTTCAACGGGCAGATTGTAGCGACGCCGCACGCGCAAGCGATGGACACGGCCGCGCAAGCCAGGCTCCGAGCGCTGAGTCAGCAGCTGACGGGACAGCGGTAGGCGCGCACTGCGACTGCCGCGGCTACTGCCACGGCTACTGGCACTGCGACTTCTGCTCCAACGGCCGCCGCAACTAACGTCGCACGAAACGAATACCGCGAACACGCGCGACTGACGCCGAAAACTCCTGCGGTGTTGCCGCCGCATCGAACACGAGCTGCAACTCACCAGCCGACAGCGTGCGCGATGAACCGGGCGTCAGCACACGCGTGGTGCGACGCGGCACCAACAACGTGAGACGTGAACCCTGCGCCTCCAGCGTCCACTCGGCGTCGAGTTCCTCGCTGTACCAGACCCCTGCATACGCTGCAACCTGCGCAGGCGTCAGCGCTGCGCTCACGCCGGAGTCTGCGGCAACTCGCGGCGCCTGACGGGCCGACGCACTACTCGCAGCTTGGGCGGTGCTCGTGGCCCCCGTGCTCGCCGCGCCGGTGACGCTGGCCGTTGTTGCCGCACGGGCCGGGACCATCGTCAGCGCCGACCCGAACGCCGCCTCCGCCACACGATGCGCAAACGTCGTCGTGTTCGCCGTGGACACGTTGCAGAGCAGCGCCACGCTCGTGTGCACATCGGGATAGCGATACAACGCACTGCGGAATCCGCCGGTTGATCCCGTGTGCGATATTTCACGCTGTCCGCGCCATGTGCTCACGTTCACGCCGTACGCGTACCTCAGCAAGGAATCATTGGCGAGTTGGCCCGGTACCTCGAGTGCGCGCACGAACTGCGCACCACCCACGCGACCACTGTACGCGTTCTCGTCCCATCGCTGCAGCTCCTCGAGCGTGGTGACGAGTCCACCCTGCCCCACGAGATCGTTGGCCCACACATTGAGTTGCCAGCCGCCGTCGGCGCGCGGAGAGTATGCGCCGGCACGTCCGGTTATCAGCTCCGTGTGATCATCGAGAAAGCGCGTGACCGGCATACCGAGCGGCTTGAAGAACACCGAATCAGCGAACGCGCGCAGCGAACGGCCACTCACGCGCTCCACGATCAATCCGAGCAGAATGTACGAGGTGTTGCTGTACGCGTACTCGCTGCCTGGCAAGAAGTTGAGCGCCTGTTGACGCGACGCGAGCTCCAGGACGTCGCTCGTCCGATAGCCGTCATCGAAACGCCGTCCGGACAGATCGACAAGCGCCCAGAAATCACGCAGTCCGCTGGTGTGATGAATCATCTGACGCACCGTCACCGGACCTGCGTCGCGCAACTCCGGCACATGCGTGCGCACGAGGTCATCGAGCGACAGCTTGCCCTCGCGCGCGAGCCACATCACAGCCGCCGCCGTGAACTGCTTGGAGAGCGACCCGGTGGTGAACGGCGTACTCGGCGTAATCGGCGTGCCGTGCTGCAGGTCGGCGAGTCCATAACCGCGCGCGAACGCCACCTCGCCATCCCGGTACACACCAACGGCACATCCGGGAGAACCGGCTGCCGTGTACGGCGCAAAAATTGCGTCTATTCGCGCGGCGTATCCGGTATCAAGGGCGCGCTGTGCGGGCAATGGAAGTGCGCCCGCTGTGAAGACACTGATCGCGACCAGCGAGGTATTCGAGAACCGTCGTATGGCATCCATCGCGCTCATCTCCTGCTGCGAACGTGCTGCAGTTGTTGTTGTAGTGCGCCGTTGTAGTGCGCCGTTGTAGTGCGCCGTTTTAGTTCCCCGATTCGGTCTTACGGCCTCGCGGGCGCCTGAGACTTTCCGGCCATTCGGCATCGCCCGTTTCGAAGCTCCCCACACAACCCCAATCTCCGCCCGCCGTCCCGTCACGCCAGCCCCCCGCAGACAGCACAACCATTGCGCACAACACAGCCCCTGATTTCAGGAAGGACTACGGCAACGGCTTGAGTCCGGCCTCGATCGCCGCCCGATGCGGCTCGAGAAACGGTGGCAGTGCAAGCGACTCGCCCAGCGTGAGCGGATCCTCGTCGGCCGAGAAGCCCGGCCCGTCGGTGGCCAGCTCAAACAACGTGCCGCCCGGCTCGCGAAAGTACAGCGACTCGAAATAGTAGCGCTCCACCAGCCCGGAGTTGCCCACGCCGAGCGACTGGAGATGCGACAGCCACTCCTTTTGCGCCGCGTGGTCGGCCACACGGAACGCCACGTGGTGCACACCGCCAAAGCCCTGCTGCGCGCGCGGCAAATCCGATCGCACAACCACGTGCACCTCGGCGGCCGCACCACCCGGACCCATGGAGAACACAGCGACCTCACGGTCGGCCCGGTCGGGATCGGCGTAGCGGCCCACGTCGCGCATACCCATCACCTCGGTGAGGAACCGCGCCGTGGGCTCCAGCGACCGCACATTGAGCAGCACCGGGCCGAGTCCACGAATGGCGTGTTCGCGCGGCACCGGCGCCGACTGCCACCAGGCCTCTTCGGCCGCAGCCAGTGCGGGGTTGCCGGGGGCCGCAGGTGCCGTCCCCTCGGCGTCAACAATCAGCGCAAACGATTGCCCTTCGGCGTCAGAAAACCGCAGCGTGGAGCGGCCAGCCCGAGTGGTTCGCCCACGCACAATCATGCGTCCGTCGGCACGCAAGCGGGCCTCCCACCAATCCATCGCCGCTTCAGAAGGGATCCGGAGCCCGGTCTCGGCGACCTCGCCCGTGCCCGGCTTCCGTTTGGGCACGTGGCTCCACTCAAAGAACGTGAGTTCCGTCCCCGGTCGTCCGATCGCGTCGCCATAAAACAGGTGGTAGGCCGACACATCGTCCTGATTCACGGTGCGCTTGACAAGGCGCATGCCGAGCACGTCGGTCGCCATGGCCAGGTTGGCGCCGGCGCGAGCCGTGACGGCTGTGAGATGGTGCAAGCCGCCGAGGGAAGGGAAGGTCATGAGACAAATCCTGTGAGAGACATTATCACAGTACTGAGATATAAATCACGGCGCAAGGGGTGCCGTTAGCAGCCCGACACCGGACTCTCCCATCGTACCCGCCACCGGTCGCCCACACGCTCCAGCAGCAGGAGCGACGTGCCCGTGCCGTCGTCCCGCCCGAGCACCAGCGAGACGCGCGCCGAGCCCACAGCGCGCACCACAGCCAGCGGTTCGGTGGCGATCACTTCCTCTTCCCGTCCACTTTCACGGCTATTCCACACCACGCGCCACCGTCGAGGGAGCGTGTCCCGCGTGGACACCACCACAAACACGCGTTCTTCGAGCGGTCGGTCTTCTTGCGGGATGCGGCGCACGAGCACGCCCACCGCGAACCCGTCCGGGAGATCACGCGATCGGTACGCCCGCGTGACGGTAAACGGCAGCCCTCGGAACGAGCTTATCGAGTCTTCGGGTAGCGCCGACACGAGTCGGGTGAGGGCTGCGGCCAGCGCCGCCGAGTCGCGCGCCGGGAGCGCTTCGATGGAGTCGAGCGGCACCGATTGCACGCGCCCCGTCGGAAATCCAACAAACCAGCGGCGACCGCCGCTGGTCATCCCAGCGTCATCAGCCGCCAGTCGGGCGTTGGGCCAAACCGGGCACGAGGCCTCAGGGTGGGTCTGTACCGACGCTGCTAGAATGGTTCGTTCACCAACCATCCCGGAGCGCTCAAAGAGCTGTACGCGGCCGCCACCGAGTCGATCGCCCATGGCCGTCGTATCATCGAGCGGCGTGTCGGGCGACAGCAGCGGGCTGAGCAAGGCAACCGGATCGCCCACACCGCCGTCGGAAACGAGCGGGAGCACGAGCACGGCGCCGAGGGCCGGGTTGTAGCTGGACACCGTGGCGGGCAACTCATCGACCGCTGGCACGGAATCCACCACCGCATCAAGCGAAACCGAGGGAACGTCCTCAGCGGCGGGTCGATCACAGGCCGACAACACGGCGCACCAAAAAACAGCGACCGCCATCGCCGGAAAAGAAATCACCCCACGACTGGACTTCGGATGCGCAGACACGGACACTAATCTGCGCACGTTGGGGCGCGAGCGTCAGCGCCGCCGCGACAGAACCCGCATTCTCTCCTTCCCGCCGCCGATGGCCTCGCCCACAAAAACACGCCGCTCGTTGCTTGAGACGCTCGGTCTGCACCGCCCCGAGCTCCGAGCCTGGGCCATGTATGACTGGGGCATTTCGGCCGCACAGACCACGATCATGACGGCGGTGTTTCCGATCTTTTTTGTGGCGTATGCCGGCGCCGGGATGGACAACACCCGCGCGACGGAGACCTGGGGATACGCCAATACGATCGGTGCCGTGCTCATCGCGATCCTCGCGCCGCTGCTGGGCGCGATCGCTGACTACAAGGCAGCGAAAAAACGATTCCTGACACTCTTCATGATTCTCGGTGTCGGCTCAACGATCGCCATGTTCTTCATCGGACAAGGGCAGATCATGCTGGCGTCCGCGTTGTTCATTCTGACGCTGGCGGGCGCGACCGGAAGCATGACGTTCTACGAGGCGCTGCTGCCGCACATCGCCCGCGAAGACGAGATTGATCGGGTGTCCACGGCCGGTTATGCGTTCGGCTACGTCGGTGGTGGTTTGCTGCTCGCGCTCAACCTTTTCTGGATACAGCAACCCGGCATGTTCGGCCTGCCAAGTGGGGACGGTCTGACGCCGGAACAATCGTCGCTTCCGGCTCGACTGGCGTTCGTGAGTGTGGGTGTGTGGTGGTTGTTGTTCTCACTGCCGCTGCTGCGCACAGTGCCCGAACCACCGCGCGCCCTTGAAGCCGACGAACAACTCGATGTCAGTGCCTGGAAGATCGCCTTTACCCGACTTGGCGAGACGCTACGCGAGCTGCGCGGCTATAAGCAGGCCTTTCTGATGATGCTGGCTTTTACGATTTACAACGACGGCATTCAGACCATCATCAAGATGGCCACCGTGTATGGCGCAGAAATCGGCATTGGTCAGAGTGATCTCATCACCGCGATTCTACTCGTGCAGTTCATCGGCATTCCGTGTGCGTTTGCCTTCGGCGCGATTGCCGGACGCATCGGCGCCAAACGATCGGTGTTCATCGGCCTCGCGATGTACACTGGCATTTGCATTTTTGCGTACGGCATGACGTCAGCCCGTGAGTTCTATCTCCTGGCTGTGCTCGTGGGACTCGTACAGGGCGGGACGCAGGCACTCAGTCGGTCTCTGTTTGCCACCCTTATTCCCAAACACAAAAGCGGTGAGTTTTTCGGATTCTTTTCCGTGTTCGAGAAGTTCGGTGGCATTCTGGGACCGCTCGTGTTCGCGTTGGTCATTCGGCAATTCCAATCAAGCCAACTCGCCATTCTGAGCGTGATCGTGTTTTTTGTGGTGGGTGGCATCGTGCTCACCTTTGTGGATGTCGACGCGGGACAACGTCAGGCCCGCGACGCGGAAGCCGGCGTTCGCACCGTGGGCTGAGCGCGCGTGCTCTACTCGGTGTTACGTCCGTTGGCGCGGATCGCGCTCGGTTGGTATTACGAATCGGTGGAAGCGGTGGGACTCGAGCGCATTCCGTTGCGTGGGCCGGTCTTTCTCGCCGGCAATCATCCCAATGCGCTGATGGACGCGCTGGTAATCGGCGTGCTCGTCCCGCGTCCGGTACGCATGCTCGCCAAGGCGACGCTGTTCGAGAATCCGGTGGCGGGTGCGGTGTTGCGCGCAGCGGGCGTGATTCCGCTGCATCGTGCACGAGATGTTGCACCGGATATTGCGCAACATGTTGCCGCGGATCTGTCGCGCAACGCGCACTCCTTCCGCGCCGTCGCTGATGCGCTCGCGACGAACGGCGCGGTGGTGATCTTTCCCGAAGGCACCAGTCACGACGACCCGCAGCTCGCGCCCATTCGTACCGGACTCGCGCGCATGGCACTTGAAGCACGCGATGTCCATGCGGTGCACGACATCACCATCGTGCCGCTGGGGCTTGTGTTCGAAGCGAAGGAGACCCCGCGCACGCGCGTGCTGCTGCAGGTGGGTGAACCGCTGCGCCTCAACGACTGGCCAGCCGAACACACAAGCGTGGCGGCACTGACGAGCGAAATCCACCGGCGGCTGCGCGATGTGACCCTCAACTTCTCCTCACCCGAGGAGTCGGCGCGTCTGCTCACCCTGGCACACGCGCTCGGGGTGCTGTTTACACCCACACGGCGCATCGGCGCGGAATCCTACCGCCTCGCGGACGTGGTCCAGCTCGTCAAGCGCATTCACCGCGCCGCCTCGCGTATCACCGGCGAGTTTCAGATCGTTGAGGCCGTGCCGTCATCGGCGTTGCACACGACAGGCTCCATGCGCATCGGCGCACGCGACGTCAAACTGACCACGCGCGTCCAGCAGTTCGAACAGCGTTTCGCCGCACTCTTGACGCAGCTCACCCGCGAGCGGTTGGCAGTGGAAGACGTGGCGGTGGAGCCGGGGAGCGGCGCCGGCGCGCGATTCGCGATTCGTGAAGGCGTGCTGGCACTGGTGCGCGGCCCGATCGGTGTGTGGGGCCGAGTCAATCATTGGCTGCCGATCACACTCACGCGAACGCTGGCGTTGCGCGGCGTGAAGAGCCGCGATGAGCCCGCGATGCGCAGCGTGCTGTTTGGACTCATGCTCGTGCTCACGTTCTACGCGCTGCAAACCAGTCTCGTGGCGTGGCTCTTGGGCGGCTGGTGGGCGCTCGCGTACGCAATCACGCTGGTGCCGTCGGCCAGTTCCGATTTCCGCTACGGCGACCGCACCCGGCGCGCCCGCGAGCGAGCCCGCGCGTACTTCCGTTTCCGGAAGGAACCGGCGCTGCAACGTGCGCTGATGGCGGAGGCCGCATGGGTGCGCGAGGAAGCCGTCGCGCTGGAGGCGATTATGCTGGCGATGAATCCGACAACCGAGTATCCGATTCCCGAGCCCGCGTCTCCTCCCTCGGCGGCAGATACGGACCGCCCAGGTCCCAGTGCCACGCGGGTCGCCGCTCCCCCGTCCGGGGATCCTTGAGCGGTTTGTCCTGCAGCCGATCGGCCGGAATCCCAACGAACGCGCCGTATTCGAGCAGCAGCGCGCGATCCGTCGAGACAAGGTGCGCCATGGGTCGGCCCATCCAGACATGGAAGTGCAGCCAGAGGCCGCCGTCCATGGCGTGCCGCATGCCATCCATGCGGCGCTCGAACACGCGCAGCGGAAAGTGCGTGCGTGCAAGCTGTGTGCGATGACGGATTGGTTCGATGTCGTGGGCCGGCGGTCGCGGCGGCGGTGTGCGGCCGGGCAGCGCCGGCGGCAGTTCGTCTGCTGATTCGGTCATACGAGCAGCCAAACACTACGCCGTTGCGTTCGCAATACCGAGCCGGAACAGCCGCCGTGCAGTTATTGGCAGTTCACCGCGCCTTCGCTCAGCGCTGGCGCTACCGGCGCCGCGGTGCCGTAGAACACCGCGCACGTGAGTGGGTCGGCGGCTGGATGGGTCGCCACGCCGGACCAGCCATTGACCGATGACTCGGTAATCGTGAGGACGACACCCGGGGAGCCGGGGAAATCGACCGCCGCCAAGCTCGCTGAGTACTGCGAGTGCGTGTTGAAGTGTGCTTCCTGCTGATTGGCCAGATTGCGCAGGTCGCTCTTCATCGACGAGGCATAACTCTTGCCCTTCGTGTTCGTGAACTTCGGAATGGCAATCGCGGCCAGAATCCCAATGATCACCACCACGATCAACAACTCGATGAGCGTAAACCCGCGCCGGACTGCCAACGCTGGTGACGGCATACAAACCCCTCAGAAATAGTGCCGGTCAGGTGGGGAGGCGTTGCCAATCAACGTCCACACCGGCTGCTGGCTTTCTGAGAGGCAAGGGCGGTGCCGAACGATCTCAAAAACTGTAAGTCATTACATCGCAACAGATTAAACTTTCCCATGCGCCGTACGTCTGTGATCGGAGCATCGCGTTCACCACGCAGAACGGGCAAAACGCGAGAGTGCGCTCACGCTTTGGAGGCCAACCAGTTGGGCCCAACACCCACGTCGACCACCAGCGGTACGGCCAAGCTCGCGGCCCCTTCCATGCACTCCGTGACCAACTCGGTGAGCGTCTCGACCTCGCCGATCGGGACCTCGAAGACGAGCTCGTCATGCACCTGCAGCAGCATGCGTGCGGCCAGCGGACCGGTGGTCAGGGCCGCATGAATGCGGAGCATGGCGATCTTGATCAGATCGGCCGCTGACCCCTGAATGGGCGCATTGGCGGCGATGCGTTCGCCAAAGGCCCGCGTATTGAAATTGCGGTCCTTGAGTTCGGGCACATAACGGCGCCGCTTGAAGATCGTCTCCACAAACCCGCGTTGCCTCGCATCGATCACACACTGCTCAAGAAAGCGCTTCACACCGGCGAAGCGTTCGAAGTAGGTCTCGATGAATGTTTTCGCCTCGGCCTGCGTGATCTTGAGCTGACGCGCGAGCGCGAACGCACCCTGCCCGTAGATGGTGGCAAAGTTGATGGTCTTGGCCCGCGCGCGCATCTCGCTGGTGACGTCCACGAGCTCTACGCCAAAGATCACGGCCGCCGTTTGTTTGTGAATGTCTCCGCCGGCGAGAAACGCTTCCACAAACGCCGGATCACCGGAGAGATGCGCGAGCAAGCGCAGCTCAATCTGTGAATAGTCCGCCGCGAGCAACGCACACCCCGTACGCGGCACGAAACCGCGGCGGATATCACGTCCCAGTTCGCGGCGAATGGGAATGTTCTGCAGATTCGGATCGCTCGACGACAGCCGCCCCGTGGCGGCAACGGTCTGATTGTACGACGTGTGCAACCGTCCATCGCGCGGGTGCACGAGCTTGGGCAACGTGTCGATGTAGGTACCCTCGAGCTTGTACAGCTCGCGGTACTCCATGAGCAGCGTGGGCAAGGTGTGTCCTTCGTCGGCCAGTTCCTGCAACACGCTCGCATCAGTACTCGGGCCGGTGACGGTCTTCTTCTTCACCGGCAGGCCGAGCTTCTCAAAGAGAATCGTGCGCAGCTGCGGATTGGAATTGATGTTGAACGTCTCGCCGGCCTCTTCGAAGATTTCCAGCTCCACGCGCTCGCGTTCGCGCTGGAATCGCGTTTTGAGCGACGCAAACCACTCGAGATCGATCGCGATGCCTTCCCACTCCATGTCGGCGAGCACCGACACGAGCGGCACTTCGATGTCGTCGAACAGCGATTGCATCGCCGAGTCGGCAAGCATCGGTGCGAGCACATCGTACAGCCGCCAGGTGATGTCGACATCTTCGCACGAATAGTCGCGCGCCGTATCCACCGGCACGACATCAAACGGCAGTTGATGCCGGCCTTTGCCGCACAGCTGTTCGTACGATGTCATCGTGTGGCCAAGATGCTCAAACGCGAGCTGATCGAGGCCGTGTGAACGGCGGCTCGGATCGAGGATGTAGCTCATGAGCATCGTGTCGGCATCGAGCCCATGCAGCGCCACACCACTGCTGCGTAGCACCAGCAGATCATACTTGGCGTTTTGTGCCATCTTTTTCACCGAGGCATCAGCGAACAGCGCACGCAGCGGCGCCATCGCATCGCCGGTGATCGGCGGCAGGTTCACCGGCACACTCGCGGCGTGCGACAAGCGCGTACCCGCAATGCCGGCATCTCCGGAGAGTAGCGACAGGTTGCCGGCACCGTCGTATGCGCGGTGGGCGAACGGCAGATAGTACGCTTCGCCGGCCGCCACGGCGATCGAGATGCCAACGAGGGTACAACGGAGCGGATCGACCGTAGTCGGTGCGTCCGGTTCTTTCACTGTTTCGGTATCGAAGGCAAACCGTGTGACCTCGCGCGCGCGCGCGATCACCTGCGCGACGGCGTCGAGCGTGTCCACCAGTGTATAGGTGGAATCGGTGCGCACGGACACGCCCGATGCACTCGCCCGCATGGTCACACGCGGAAGCTCCGGCTGCCCCGAAAATGGCGACGTGCTACCGGTTCTGACGTCACCACGCGCGGATGCCACGGCAGCGGACGCATCAGCGTCAGTCGCCACCATTCCGCTCGATGCTGCAACACCACCCGCCGCCGGCAAATCGCGCAACAACGAGTTGAACTCAAGCTCCTGATACAAGGCGCGCAGGGCATCCACATCGGGCGCGCTTACCGCCAGTCGCTCCGGTTCGAACGTCACCGGGACATCCGTGCGAATCGTGACCAGCGTGCGGGAGAGTCGCGCCATGTCGGCCTGCGTCTGCAGCGCTTCACGCGGACGCTTCTTCGTGATCTCGTCGACGTGCGCGAGAATGTCTTCAAGCGCTCCGTACAGATCGATCAGCTCGATCGCGCCTTTCTCGCCAATGCCCTTCACACCCGGCACGTTGTCCGACGAATCGCCCACTAACGCCAAATAGTCGATCACGCGGTCCGGTGTCACACCCAGACGATCGCGCGCATTCTCCATCCCAACCCACGTTTCATCTACCGCCGCCGGACCACCGCGACCCGGATTGAGTAGCCACACATGCGGTTGCACCAGCTGATGAAAGTCTTTGTCGCCCGAGACAATCACGACATCAAAGCCCGCCTCGACACCCTGACGGGCGAGTGTGCCGATCACGTCATCCGCCTCGTAGCCTTCGACGGCGAGCACCGGCACATCGTACGCGCGCAACAACTGCAGCACCCGTTCAATGCCCGTGTCGAAATCGGCTTGCAGATCGTCGGCCAGCTTTTCACGCGTGGCCTTGTAGGCCGGATACAGCTCGTCGCGAAACGATGCGCCCGCATCGTGCACCCACGCCAAATTCTCTGGGTGGTGCGTGCTCAGCAATCGCTTGAGAAAGTTGGCGATGCCCCACGCGATCGAAGTGTTCTCACCACGACGCGTGACAAGCGGACGATTGATCAGCGCAAAAAACGCGCGATAAATGAGGGCGTACCCGTCCACCAGGAACAAGCGCGGGGCAGACGGTAGGGTAACCTTGGGCGTATTGGACACAGCGAAGGGGCAGAAGCAGGACTCAGGGCGTCTCGGCCAACCGGCGCCGGATCGTGGCCGCCAGCTCAACGGTCTGACTCGGCGGCAATCGCCAGCGTCCGAGACCGGTCTGGTCGAAGAATACCAACCGGAGACGCCACTGGCGGTATTCCCACACCTGCTGTCGGTTTCGCTGCGACAAATCCGTGGGCTGCGCATCGAAGATATTTTC
>JBBRDP010000100.1:0-12524 GCA_038203795.1 Gemmatimonadales bacterium | reverse complement strand
ACGCTGCAGTTTGTGGCATCGAAGGGTGGCAGCACATCGGTGTATAACGTGGATCTCACGGGAAAAACGGCGCCACGTGAAGTGGTGACGGGACGTCGGCGCATCAACGACGTCTCGTACGATGCCGAGGGTCGCACGATGGCGTTTGTAGCCACGAGTCTGGCGCGTCCCACGGAACTGTTCATCGCCAACGCCGATGGCACGGGCGAGCGTCAGCTCACGCGCTTGAACGATGCGCTCAACAAGGAAGTCGCGTGGAGCGACGGCGAGCGCTTTACGTACAAGGGTATCGGCGACGTGGAAATTGAAGCGTGGCTCATGAAGCCGTATGGCTACGAAGCCGGTAAGAAATATCCCGTCGTGCTTTACATTCACGGCGGTCCGCACTCGGCGTACGGTGAAAACTGGTTCGACGAGTTCCAGAACATCACGGCGGCCGGCATGTTCGTGTTGTTCACCAATCCGCGCGGTTCGTCAGGCTACGGGGCCGACTTCACGTACAGCACGCGTGGTCGCTGGTTTGCCGAAGACTACGACGACCTGATGCGCGCCACCGATATTGTAGCCAAGCGCGCCGATGTCGACAGCACGCGCATGGGTGTGACGGGCGGGTCGTATGGGGGCGTGATGACGGCGTGGGTGACGGCCAGAACGAATCGCTTCAAGGCCGCGCAGGCGGACCGCATGATTTCGAATTGGTGGTCGTGGTACGGCACGTCGGATGCGCAAGGACTCACGGAGTATGAGTTCTACGGGTCACCGTGGGACAACCCGGCGATGTATGACTCGCTCTCGCCCATTCGCTACATCCCGAACGTGAAAACGCCCACGCTCATTGTGCAAAGTGAAGAAGACTTCCGCACACCGATGACCGACGCGGAGCAGTGGTTCCTGGGGCTCAAGAAACACAATGTACCGGTGGAGTTGGTGCGCTATCCACGGTCGAATCACGATCTGTCGCGCACGGGTGAACCGTGGTTGCTGGTAGATCGTCTCGGACGGTTACGGCAGTGGTTCGGCTTCTGGTTGCAGGACAAGCAGCCGCAGGATCCCGCAGCATCCGGCAGCGGTGCGGGCGGCAGGGGCGCGGTGAGGCGCTAACTACGACAAAAGCGATGACCACGCAGGTGCGGTGGTCATCGCTTTTGTTTTTGTCCTATCATGCGTTCGTACTCGCGTTCGCGTTCGCGTTCGTGCTTGTGTCTACGGCACAATCTCCACGGTGCGCTCGCCGCGCGCGCTCACGCCATCGCGCCGCGTCATTTCCACGCGGAACACATACGTGCCCGGCTCGAGTGTGCGCACATCCACCGATACCGCGCGCGCCACCGTTGGCCGTATGGCCGGAATCACACGTGGAATCCACTGCGGACACACGCTGGTGCGGTTGCTGCGCCCGCTGATGCGAAGCGGCGCATTCAAAATGAGTGGGGCTCCGTCTCTGGTGCCACCTCGACTGGAAAAGCGTGAGGCGCGAGACCCGAAAAGCTGGCGAAGCGGCGCGTCGTCTATGTAGCAGTTGAGCGCGTGCAGGCGCAGTACCTCGGGCGAGTAGACGCCAAACCACTCATCGAAGAAAACGTCTGTCATATTCATCCAGCCACCACCCTGGGCGATGATCGACTCCAGCCACAGGTCGCGCCACTTTTCCTGGAATTCCGAGATGTCGGTCGCCAGGGACTCTCGAGCCCTCACGGAATCTTTGCGCGCCGTTGGTGCCGCTGCGTGGGATTGCGTGGGTGTGGCGGCGACGACTGCGGCGATTGCCAATGCCGCGGCGGTGATACGGAGTCTGGCCGTGCGGAGGATTGGCAAATTGACCGTGTGAGCCCCTACCGCACAATCTCCACCCGCCGCTCGCCGCGCGCGCTCACGCCATCCGGCCGCGTCATCTCCACGCTGAACACGTAGCTGCCCGGCGCAAGATTGCGAATATCCACCGACACCGCGCGCGCCACTGTGGGTTTCATCGCCGGGATCTCCCGCGCGTTGCGTCCCGGATCCGGCTCGCGCCAGCGAATGCTCACGCTGTCGCGCTGCGCCTCCACCACGCCAAAGAACGCGCCGATGGACCGCAGCGCACTGCCGTCATCGCGCAGAATGCGGAGTTGCACATCTACCGTATCACCCACCGCAAACCCATAGCTCTCCCAGTACAGCGCCAGCGGCACGTTGCGCGGCAGTTGCACTGAGCCCGTGAGGCGCGCGATCGCGGAGTCGGGATCGAGAATTGGTGGGGCCCCGAAATCGGGCATCAGAATGAACGCCGGATCGGAAAGGGCGACGTCCGTCGCGCCCATTTGTGCGAGCGATGGCGGCGGGCGCAAACCAAAGCGTCGCCGGTGCGCGGGTTCGTTCGCGTTACGATTGGGGATTTCAATACTGATCACCGATGGCTCGGCGCGCAGTCGCGCGGACAGACGCAGTGACACGCCAAAGGGCAGTACCGTATCCGCGATGGCGCGAATGTCGTCCGGCGATGCGCTCGCGAACATATGCGCGCGTAGCAACGATGTTTCAGATGGATCGAGGTTCCGCACGGGATCATCAATCACATGTCCGTACTGCAGCGAGCTGTCGCGCCGCAGCACCATGGTTTGGCCCGCAGGAAGTCGCGACAGGCGGAGCGGCACGTGCATGTGCTCCGCCGGTGTCCAGCGATCCGGCACCACGCGCTCCGGTCGTTCCCACTGCCAGTCTGCGTCTTGCGCGTCAAACGGGCTGGCGATGGCGCGATAATCCGGCATCAGCGACAGGCGATCGGGCGCATACTCCTTCACCGTGTACGGCGACTCGGCCTGGTTGCGCTGCCGCAGCGCAAAGTCGGCGAGAAAGTTGTCGACTTCGTAGCCACCCCACCACGTGTGCGTGGGCCATCCGAATCGCATGATCACCTCCTGCAGCGCGTCGCCGCCAGCCGAAGCGCGCCAGTTGTATCGCTCGTCTTCGTCGGTGACCGTGCGAAGTGTGAGCATGGTGCGACGCGCGTAGTGCTCGACCAACCGCATGTTGCCCGGCGTGTGCCAGAGCGGTTGTGCCAGCCACCACATGCGGTTCGCGATGTCGCGCCACTCGTCACACGAGCGACTGCGCAGGGTAAGGCGAGCGGCTTGCGGGAGCAGCGGACGCGGTGTCGTATCGGCGCACGGCGCGTCGGCGACACTGGCGTCGGCGACACTCGCGTCGGCGACACTCGCGTCGGCGACAATCACGTCGGCGGACGATCGGCTGGTTTGCATGCTTCGCCGGAACGCGTTCTCAGCGGGCACGAGTGCGCCCAACTGCGCCTGTACGAGCCCTTCGAGTGCGGCGCACCACGGGGACGCGCCACAGGAGGCGGCAACCCGCAACGCGTCGGCGAAGGCGTGATTGTCCACCAGAAAACGCACGCGCTGTCCCGCAATCCACTGGTCGTTCGGATAGCGTAATGCGGCGGCCGCCAACCGCTGCAACAGTGTGTCGCGCAACGCGCGCGCGCGCTTGCGCTGCGGCACTGTCAGCGCGAGGTCGAGGCGCTCACCTTCGTCCACCATGATGCCGATTTCGGCGGGAATCCACCGGGGACACACCGCGACATCATTTCCTTTGGCGTTCACGCGCAACGGGAGGCGCAGATTCAACTCCGGCGAGCCGCCCTCAATCGACGAGGCCGGGCTGTCAAAGAACTGGCGTCCCGTGAGTCTCGGTGCGTACACGGCCTGAAACGGCGCATACTCGACGTAACAGGTGAGCGCGTACAGCCGGAGCACGTTCGGCGTGTTGACGCCGTACGCCTCGTCATTGCGCACTTCGCTCATGGTCATCCAGCCGCCATTGCGCGCGATGATGGACTCCTGCCACAGTCGCCGCCAACGCGACTGAAACCGCTTGATGCCGGTGGTAAGCCGCTGGCGAGTGTCCACCGAATCGCGCGATTGTGCCTGTAGCGTTGCACTCGGCGCCACCGCGATACCCGCTGAGCATATGATCAACGCCATCAGACACGCCACGGCGCGCCATGTCGCTCGCCGTCGCTCGTGCATTGTGGTCACGACGCCACCGAGGTCTGGCTTCGCGCCGCGAGACGCCGCCGCCACGCGTGGTCACACGACGTCACGACCTCCGCCGCCGACGTAATCGCGGTAATCGTCGCCACGCTGCGTCCGGCCTGCCAGTAGTCTTCCTTGCCGCCCGCATCGGACGACTGCTTGAGTTGACGCAGCGATTTGAGCGCGTAGTACGTGCGAATCCAATGTTTCGTTTTGCGTCCACGAAACAGCGCGCGGGCAATCGGACCCACCGTCGTGCCAAGCTTCTCCACGTAGGGCGTGCGCAACACGGCCACCGGCACACCCGTGAGCCGTTCGGTCAATACAATGTCGGTCTCGCTCGCCTGCACAATGGCCTGCTTGTAGCGCGCGTCGGCGGTACACTCGTGCGTGGCGATGAGTCGCGTGCCCACCTGCACACCCGCGTAGCCCATGCCCATGAGATCCGCAAACGGTTCCGCGCTCCCCGCACCACCGGCGGCCACGAGCGGAAGCCCAAGATCCTGCACGCTCTCGAGCAGTGCGTGCGCCGACAACGTGCCCGAGTGTCCGCCCGCCCGATCGTTCACGGCAATGAGACCATGCACACCACCATCGCGTCCCTTGAGCGCCCATTTACGCTCGGTGATGTCGTGATACACGATGCCGCCGTCGCGCGATACGCGGTCCACTACCCAGCGCGGATTGCCAAGCGAGGTGACGAAGAAGCGGATCCCCTCTTCGAGTGCGATGTCAACCCAGCGCACCATGCGTTCGTGATACGTCTTCGACGACGCTTCGATGAGCGCGTTGAGTCCAATCGGCGCACCGCCCGCCAGTCGAATGATCTCGCGCACACCGTCGCGAAAGTCGCGCTTGTGGACGTACGTGAGCGAGATGGGCTGGATGATGCCGATCCCGCCCGCCGCCGAAACCGCTGCCACGAGTTCCGGGTTGCTGCACGGATACATCGCGCCGCCAATGAAGGGCACACGGATGTTCGCGTGACGCATCAGCGCCGTGGCAACGGATGCGTCGGATGCGTCGGTCGTGTCGGCGGTCGGGGTCACGGCGGGCGGGGGTAAGGCCGGGGAACAGGGGAATCCGGCGGGTCGGGAACGATGCACACACGTCACAACCTTGATCCGGTAGCAGCGTCGCGCCAGTGTGCGTGAACGAGTGTGCGTGCCCAGTGTGCGTGCCCAGTGTGCGAAACCAGTGTGCGAAACCAGTGTGCGTTATCTGAACGTCGTGCCGAGTGTCTCGGTGCCACGCCTTGCGCTTCGCCGTCCGAGCGGGGAGACTCTACAGCATGACGGTACTCATTACGGGCGCGACGGGCTACATCGGCGGGCGGCTCACCTCGCGGTTGGTGGAGCGTGGGTTGCGGGTGCGCCTGCTGGTGCGCGACCCGAGGCGGTTGCGCGGCCGCTGGTGGGAGAACGACGTGGAACTGGTGCAGGGTGACCTCTTCGACTTTCCCTCGCTCGAAGGCGCGCTCGACGGGGTGGAGGAGGCCTATTACCTCGTCCACTCCATGGCCGCCGGTGCTGATTTTGAGGAACGTGATCGCATTGCGGCACGCAACTTCGTCCACGCCGGCAGCAAGCTACGGCACTGCATCTACCTCGGCGGGCTCGTGCCGCCGGCCAACGATGTGTCGCGGCACCTGCAGAGTCGAGCGGATACCGGGGCCATCTTGCGCGAGGGTCTGCCGGTGACGGAGTTTCGTGCCGGTCCGATCGTGGGGAGCGGGTCCGCGTCGTTCGAGATGGTACGCTATCTCACCGAACGGCTGCCGTTCATGCTGGCGCCGCGCTGGATCATCAATCAGGTGCAGCCCATCGCGGTGCGCGATGTGCTCACCTACCTTATGGCCGCGCGCGAACGCGAGGCGATGGGGATTGTCGATATTGGTGGCGCCGATCAGCTCAGCTTTCGCGAGATGTTGCGACAGTACGGCGAGGTGCGTGGGCTCAAGCGCATCATTCTCGCGGCACCGGTACTCGCGCCGTCCATCGCGGCGCTCTGGATTGACAAGGTCACGCCCATTCCCCGAAACGTGGCGCAACCGCTGGTGGAAGGAATCGCGCACCCGGTGTTGGCCGATACCACGCGCGCTCGCGAGTTGTTTCCGGACATCGTACCCATGGGGTACCGCACGGCGGTGGAGCGGGCGGTGGCCCGCATGACCGAACACGCGGTGGAGTCGCGCTGGAGTGATGCCCTCGGCGCGGGCGACTCGTACGAGCTCACCGATCGCGAAGGGGTGCTTGAAGAAACGCGCGCGCAGTATGTGAATGCGACGCCCGAACAGGTGTTTCGCGCCTTTTGTAAGTTGGGCGGCGATCGCGGGTGGTTGGCGTGGAACTTCCTCTGGCGCATTCGCGGTTTCCTTGATGGGCTGGTGGGCGGTCCGGGACTGCGGCGCGGGCGTCGCCATCCGGAGCAGTTGCTGCCGGGCGAGGCGGTGGATTTTTGGCGCGTGGAGATCGTGGAGCCACCGCGGCTGCTTCGGTTGCGGGCCGAAATGCGCGTCCCGGGCAAGGCGTGGTTACAGTTCACAGCGGTCCCCGAGGGCTCGGGCACACGACTCATCCAAACCGCGCTGTTTGCTCCCCGCGGATTATTTGGTCTTCTCTATTGGTACGCGATGTATCCTGCGCATCTTTTCATTTTCGGCGACATGGTTCGCGCGATTGCGCGACTGGCGCTGTCCGAACCCGCGTCGGCGTTGTCCATGCCCGGCGCACCCGCCGTTCGAACCGTCGGATTGCCCGTGCCCACGCTTCCTGAGGTGCGCGCATGACGCCTGGCGTTTCGGCGCTGTGGGCGTTGGCGGCCGTGCAGGGCGTGTTGCTCATCGCGTTGCTGCTGCGCCTCCTACCCGGCCGCACACGGCGCCCGCCCGTGCCGCCGCGTATCACACCGCGTACTGACACCTCCGTGTCGGTCATCGTCGCCACGCTCAACGAAGCGCATCGTATCGGGCCGTGTCTTGAAGGACTCATGCAGCAGCCCGCGCCGCTGCAGGAGATTCTCGTGGTGGACAGTCGCTCCACCGATGGCACGCGTGAACTGGTCGAAGCCGCAGCACTCCGTGATCCGCGCATCCGGCTGATTACTGACGATCCGTTGCCACCGGGGTGGGTTGGCAAAGTGTGGGCGCTCGAAACGGGGCTGCGACAGGCGCGCGGCGAATGGGTGTTGGGCATCGATGCCGACACGGAACCGCAGCCCGGACTCGTGCCCGCCGTGGTCGATGCGGCCGACGCACTGGGCTACGATGTGGTCTCATTTGGTCCGCGTTTCGCTGGGCAGACCGACGCCGAACGGCTCGTGCAGCCCGCCATGCTGCTCACGCTGGTGTATCGCTGTGGTGCGGCCGGTGCGAAAGATCCGCCGCCCGATCGTGTGATGGCCAACGGTCAATGTTTTCTCGCGAAGCGTTCGGTGCTCGAAGCGCACGGTGGGTATTCATCGGCGCGTGGCTCGTTCTGCGATGATGTGTCGCTGGCCCGTCACGTGGCCGCGCATGGCGCGCGCGTTGGCTTTCTGGATGGTTCGAGCATCATCCGGGTGCGCGCGTATTCCTCGCTGCGCGAAATGTGGCGTGAGTGGGGACGCTCGTTCGACCTCAAGGACGCCACGCCGATGTGGCGGCGCTGGTTTGATGTCGCGCTGGTCTGGAGTGCGCAGGCGCTCCCGATTCCAATGATGCTCGTGCTCGCGCTCACCGGTGCGGTGACATCGCTTGGTGTGCCCGACGCGTGGGGCGCCGGCGAGACGGCGTTCCTGATCAACTTCTCCGCGCTCACGGTGCGACTGCTCATGCTGGTGGCGCTGCGCAACTCGTATGTGGAGCGCGGGTGGTCGTTCTGGTTGTCGTTCCTGTCAGATATTCCGGCGGCGGTGCGCCTGACGATCAGCACGGCGCGTCAACCGAAGGCGTGGCGCGGTCGGGCGTACTCGGAGCTCGAGGCGGCGACGTAGCCGCAGGCCGCACGGGCGCGCGTCACGATCACTCGCCGTGTTCGGCCAACCACTGCACCATCGCGGCGCCGAACGCTGGTAAGTCTTTCGGCACCTGACTGGAAATGATGTTGCCGTCCACCACAACGGGTGCGTTCACCCACGTGGCGCCGGCATTGATCACATCATCACGAATGCCTATGGTGCTCGTGAGCGTGCGGCCGCGCACGATGTTGGCGGAGATCAGCACCCACGGTCCATGGCAGATGGTCGCCACCATTTTTCCTGCTGCATTGACGCGGCGCACACACTCGAGCACCTCCGGAACGCGCCGCATCTTGTCGGGCGCCCACCCACCCGGCACCACGACGCCGGCGAGTGATGCAATATCCACGTCGGTGATCTGCAGATCGACGGCCGCCGGATAGCCCCACTTGCCCAGATACCGATCGCTGCCAATCCCGACAATCGGCGCGTGAAATCCCGCCTCTTCAAGGCGCAACTTGGGATACCAAAGTTCGAGATCTTCGTATTCCGGTCCGGCTAATACGAGCACGGTGCGCGGCGTCATGGTTGGCCTGTTCGATACGTGAGAGTTGGTGCGTCTGTCGGCATGGTGTCGGCATCACAGGAACCGCTGGTAGGCGCGCATCTGCGTCATGTAATATACTCGTCAGCTTCTCGTCGTTGGGTTCTGCGACTTCCTCCACCCCCAACTCTCCATGAAGCTCATCACGGCCATCATCCGCCCCGAAAAACTACAGGATGTCAAACTCGCGCTGTTTCGCATTGGCGTGAGCGGTATCACGCTCTCACGCGTGAGCGGGCACGGCGGAGAGCGCGACGTGGTGCAGCAGTACCGTGGCGACACGGTGGTGCTCGAGTTCCACGACAAAGTGCGACTGGAGATGGCCTGTTCCGATGCGTTCGTGTCGGCGTGCGTTGACGCCATCGCCAACTCGGCGCGCACGGGCAACGTGGGCGATGGCAAGATTTTCGTGCAGCCGCTCGATGAAGTCGTGCGCATCCGCACTGGCGAACGCGATGTCGATGCCCTCACCCCGATCAACGCCGACCATACACGCGATGTCCACAGTGATGTGATCGATATGTCGCGCACCACCGAACTCGGCGCGGTCACGCGCAAGCGGGAGGGCTGAGTCATGCTGGCGTCAACGGCGATGTTCTTGCAAGACGCAGTGGTTGAATCGACGATATCGGCGGGTGATACCGCGTGGGTCCTCGTCTCAACCGCGCTCGTGCTGGCGATGGTGCCCGGGCTCGCGTTTTTCTACGGTGGCCTGGTGCGCGGCAAGAGTGCGCTCAACACCATGCTCATGTGCGTGGGCGCACTGGCGGTCATTACGGTGCAGTGGGTGGTGTTCGGGTATTCGCTCGCGTTCGGCGAAGGATCCCGATGGCTGGGCGATCTGAGCTATCTCGGATTGCGCGGTGTGGGCGCTGCCGGTGGGCCCTATGCGCCCGGCATTCCACACGTGCTCTTCGCGGCGTTTCAGGGCATGTTCGCCGGCATCGCGGTCGCCTTGTTCTCCGGCGCGATTGTCGAACGCATGCGCTTTGGCGCGTTCCTTGTGTTCGGCGTGCTCTGGTCCACCCTCATCTACGATCCGCTCGCGCACTGGGTGTGGGGCGAAGGTGGTTGGTTGCGCGAACTCGGCGCGCTTGATTTTGCCGGCGGGACGGTGGTGCACATCAGCGCCGGTATCACCGCCCTCGTGCTCGCGCTCACACTCGGACCACGTCGTGATTTCGGACGCATCGCTACGATTCCACACAACGTGCCGTTCACGCTGCTCGGTGCCGGCCTGTTGTGGTTTGGCTGGTTCGGATTCAACGCGGGCTCAGCGCTCGCCGCCGATGGTGTGGCCGCGAACGCGCTGTTGACCACGCATGCCGGTGCGGCCGCTGGGGTGGTCGCGTGGCTTGCCGCCGAACTCATTCGTACCAAACGCGCGACCGCCGTTGGTGCCGCGACGGGCGCGGTGGTTGGACTCGTGGCGATTACGCCGGCGGCCGGGTTTGTGACGCCGTTGGGCGCGCTCGCGATCGGCGCGATCTCGGCGCCCTTCTCGTTTGCGGCGCTGCATTTGCGTGCGCGTTCGCGCGTGGATGATACGCTCGACGTGTTCGCGTGTCACGGCGTGGCCGGAATCTCTGGCGCGTTGCTGACGGGTGTGTTCGCTACCAAATCGGTGAATGCGGCTGGTGCCGACGGTGTGCTGGCCGGCAATTGGTCGCTACTCGGCGCGCAGACAATCGCGGTGGTCGCCACGATGGCGTTTGTCGGGATCGCGTCGTACGTGCTCCTGGTGGTTGTGCGCGCGGTGATGCCTGTGCGCGTGCCGGTTGATGCGGAACTTCGGGGCATCGACCTCAGCGAGCACGGCGAGGAAGCCTACCACGGCAACGATCTGAGTGATTTCGCCGGTCGCCGGTTGTCGCTCAATGAGCCCGTGGTGCTGCCGGTGCGTGATGTTGTGCTTGAGCCACTGCGCTCGAACTGATCGCGTCCCTTCGCTTTGCCAATGCATCACCGGTTCTTTACCAGCGCGTTCCCACCACATCGGACCCGCACGAAAAAGCCCCGGCCACACTGTGGTCGGGGCTTTCATGTGCAACAGCGACAGACGCGTTACTCGGGCTGACCACCCTGGCGGCTCTTGAACCAGGTCATCGGGATCAGGAAGAGCGGCGACAGGACCAGGCCGAGCAGGATGTTGATCCACGTGAGCGCCATGAAATACGCTGACATGCCGAGGGCCGCCCAAAGGGTGCCAAATGCGCCTGCTTCTTCCACGCTGCTGTCTCCGGTTGTAAAGAAAGTCCAATCCTGGCGAGTCCTGGTGCAGCGGGAGGGTAATGCCGCCGCCGACCCCGAGTCAAGCCGCGAATGATCTTCAACGTTCCCGCCGCTCAGAATCACCCGAGTAGTATTCGTCTATGTCAGTTGCCTCATCGCGCCTGTCACGACCGGCCATTGAGCCGGCGGCCTGCGCCGACGAACCATTGCGCGCCGCGATCGAACGTCTGCCGCACGACGCGCGTCCGCTGGTGCTGGCCGTGTCCGGTGGAGGCGATTCGATGGCGCTGCTCCACGCCATGGCCCGTTGGGGACGCGACCGGGTGGCCACCGTGGCCACGTTCGATCATGGCACCGGCGCGCACGCCCGCGACGCGACCGATCTCGTGGCCGCGGAATCGCGGCGACTTGGGCTCCCGGTGGTGCGGCAGCGGGCCATCCGCCCGGGTCGCAATGAAGCGGAATGGCGCGACGCACGCTGGGCCTTTCTGCATCGCGTGGCGACGGCGCATCGGGCGCGCGTCGCGACCGCGCACACGCAGGACGATCAGCTCGAAACGATAGTGCAGCGCTGGCTGCGCGGCGCGGGTGCGCGAGGGCTCGCGGCGCTGGCGGCACGCAGTCCGGTGGTCCGTCCCTGGCTTCCGCTTCGGCGCGCGCAACTCGACGCCTTCCGTGAGGCGCGTGGCATTGCCAGCGTGCTGGATCCGGCGAATCTCGATCGTCGTCATCAGCGGGTTCGTGTGCGCCACGATCTGCTGCCGCTGTACGAGAAGGTGGATCCCGGGTTCCGTGCGGCGATGCTGGCGCTCGGCGAGCGGGCGGCGGAATGGCGCGATGACGTGGACCAGCTTGTCGCACGCGTGCCGTGGTCTGAGCTCGCCGATGGCGTGTGGCAGCTGGAGCGGCGCAGCGTGGCCGATTGGTCGGAGACGCAGCTGGCGGTCGTGTGGCCGGCGCTGCTGGCGGGCCTGGGCGTCACCCTGTCGGGTGAGGGAACGCGTCGGCTGATTCGGTTTACTATCGGGGGGTCGCGCGCGGGGGAACTCCGTCTCCCGAACGGGGTGATGGTGATCCGCTGCGGCGACTTCCTGGAAGTTCGGGTGGGTGAGGCGATGCTGACGTCCGACGCGGCTCGCGCCTCGCTCGCTCGAACGGTGGTGGTCGGAACGCACATTCGTTGGCCGGGCTGGCGGATTGCGCCGCTGTCCTCGCCGTCGGCGCCATCGGCGCAACCCGGGCACGACGCGCCGCCCGATTGGGCTGCGTTTCCGGCGGGTGGTGTGCTTGAGGTCCGCCGGTGGCAGGCCGGCGATCGAATCTGCACACCGGCGGCCCCGGCGGGACGACGCATTTCGCGGTATCTTGCAGAATGCGGCGTACCGCGCCTTGACCGGCGGGGTTGGCCGGTCGTCCTACTGGACGGCGCTGTTGTCTGGGTACCTGGGGTTTGTCGCGGCCTGGCCGCACCGCACCGATCCGGAAGGTCGGACCTTATTTGGTATCGAAGTGAGCGCGAGTTCCGTTGATCCGCGCCTCGACGGCCGAGCCGTCCGGCGCATTGTCTTTGATGAAGCCACGATTCAGGCGCGCGTGCAGGAGCTTGGCGATGCCATCACCGCCGCGTATCCTGACGGAGAGCTCATCGTGCTCGGATTGCTCAAGGGAAGCTTTATTTTTCTGAGCGATCTCGTGCGGCATATTGAGCGGCCCTTGCAGGTCGA
>JBBRDP010000099.1:0-12709 GCA_038203795.1 Gemmatimonadales bacterium | reverse complement strand
CCCCGCCGCTCGGCGGCTCGCCATACGGAGAGATGCGACGAGTACAGCCCTTCACGACGGAGCAGCGCTCCGAGCTCACCCGGCTTGAGGCACGCCACGGCGGCCGCGAGGATCTGCAGCTTGTACGCCGTGTTGAACTGGCGACGGGTGCGGGTCGGTGACACCCCGGTATCTTGATGGAGCAACGGAACCATGGAAAGAGCAGACGACATGGGAACAGCCTCGATCACCCTCGTACACTAAACTCGAGATGGATCGGTGTCTCACTCATATTGGCAGAGAGGGACTGCCGCAACTGGCGACACGTACGCGCAAAGGAGACGGCACGTAAAGCAGACCGCTCATCGAGCGGTGCTTCATGCGTTTTCCGGTCAAAGCGGCCAGCTGATCAGGCTTCAATTCAACCGAACATTCTGAATCAATTCGGCCGGTGCGTCCGGCCCATTTCGGCCAGGGCGTCGGGTGGTAACGGGGTGACGGTGCGCGTGCAGGATCGGTCATGGTTAGGCCGTCGCCGAGGGGTCGGACGCCGGGGTGTAGCCGAGTTTGCGGTGTCGATCAATGGCCGGATCTGAGGTGTCCGGTGAGCAGAATCTGATCGCACTGTGCCGTTAGTGCCAAACACGAGGTATGACACGAACGAATCGAGCACTTGTACTAGAAGTGCGCACAACGTGAGAATTGCGTTTGGTGGCCGAATATGAAAAGGTTGCGGCTTTCAATTGAAACGGAAGATGGCTTCGTTTCGGTCGTGAGTCACGACTTCAATCATGCACGTACTTCTGCGGATACCCGCATTCCACATATCGTGCGGGGAGTTCCGACTATGTTACGCGCTTGTTGTGTCCGAGCAAGAAGTACCCTAAACGCGAACGTTCTAACCGACGTACTCTTCGTCGAATTCGCCGCACTTCTTTGCGCATGGCTTTCCATTCAATTAGCCGCTTCAGCAGGTCCCTTTGCGACGTCGATCAGTGCGGCGATGTTTCTGCTCATCGTTACTAAAGCGCTGCACAGGTCAGCACCACCTGACTCAGGCGGACGCACGAAAGCTAGAGAATTGCCGTTGGTGCTTTCGCTTGGATTGCTGTGTTTCATTTTGCCATTTCTCTGTGCTGTACTTCTTGCGCGCCAGAGCAGTGAGAAAGTGCTGTATGCGTTTCAGTTTTACCTACCAGCGGCGGCGGAAGAACTTGTATTCAGGAAGCAGCTCCCTGCCGCGCTTCGTAGAAGAATGAGTCCGGTTACTAGCGGCTTGGGTCGATACGCCGCTGGAGTGCAGCTCATGAGTGCAGCTACCTTTGCCGCAGCACACTATGTCTTCATACGGTCGCCGCTGGATATCGATGCTGCGCAAAACTTTGTGCGTTTGGTTGCCTTTGGTCTGCTTATGTCGATAGTTGCCGCTCATTCATGTATTAGTGCTGCGATTGGATTACACGCTGCTTTGAACGCGCAGTCGCTGCTGTCATCGCAGCCGGTAGTGCCTCGACTTTCGCTGCCAGTTGTTGCAACGGTATTGATTGTTTGCCTCACGCTGATCGCGTTCTACGCGGTCGAAAAAGGGCCTTCACATCGTGAATGCGATGCGGAAGCGCAGGACCCTTGTACTCTGGAGAAGAGATGACTTTCAGGATAGGCAGATTGCGCGTTGGCATGGTCATGATAGGTGTTCTGGGCACTGCGACGATGTTTGCATGTGATCGTCCCGAGGTGCTCACTTCGACTGTGAGCGACCAGCCACGTGGAAGAAGTAGTTCGACAGAATCCTCGGTGGGAGCAATAGCGAGCAATCCGGTGCTTCGTCGGCAATATCAATCTGCACGGCTTGCTGCGCGACCACTGGTCGCCTTACATCGTGCGGCGATGAAAGAACTTCGGGATGACGTTCCTGCTATCAAGAAAGAGTTGTCCGAGCACGGAAGCACATGCAATCGCGTGCGTTCGGTAACCCGTAAATACTCCGCACAAACGCGTGAGCTTGGGTTCTCGCAGGAGATCGTTGAAGCAATGGTCGGAGCTGGGATGCTGCATGCACGCGGCTGTCAAAGCGACGGTCTAGCGAGTCTATTTACGACCCGAGCGAATACGTCGTCGCGCACAACCAATTCGAATATTGGGCCCTTCCTCTATATCTACGATCAACTGGTTCAATCGGTTATACAGGGGTGGGATGGTGTATCCGATCTGAGCAGTGACGTTGATAACGCCGTTCAGAATATGCCATATCAGTATCCGCTTACGATGGAAGACACGGAATATCTCGGCGCCTTGGTTGAGATGGCAGAGTCCTCGTGGGGAGACGCCGCAGCCGTCCAGTTTGCTGACTCGCCCACTGCAACTTATGAAATCGGGTCAATCTTTTCCAAAGCGGCGTGGCCTGGATTCACTTTCCTCAAGCGCGTGGCGTTTATCGTGCTTAGTGACGTTACGGCTTTCGGAGCAGGCTTTTACGCTCATGCTGGGAATGACAATGGGGATGACGGTATCGACGACAGTCTCGCGGTCGGCCTGGGGGCGGCGATTGGCGCATCGGGCGCGGCCACCAGCTCTTGTCTCACCGACACCACTCCGTGTTCAGCCATCGACTAATTTGGGCGATTGGTTGTCGTATGCGACTTCGCCTCCGGCCAAGTTTGATGTGTGTCGCGACGTGTGCGATAACCCGTCTCGCGGGGGTCGGAGGTGCGCAGTTGCTTCTATATACGTTTTTTGGTGGTTTGCTCGGTCTCTATTGTGCCGAGCGTCGAAAGTCAGGATACAAAGCGTAACGCGACTCATGCGCGTCTCGAGTACACGGAGATACTTGACCGCGAAGTAGAACTTACTGCTGCTGGGCCACAGTCGCATATCTACCTACCTTTGGTGAATCTCTGATGTCTTTTCGCATGCTAGCCGTCGCCGCAATGCTGCCGCCTCTTGTAACGCAATCGTCCATGACGCCGCTCAAAGGAGACGCGGAGGTGGTCGCCGTTGCCATGGCGATTCGTGCGGTCTCCACTGATGGCCTCGTGAGTGTAAACGGCTCGTGGCTTTGCCTATCGCATTCCACGGACGTGAATTGCGCAACGTTCATTTCGGGTAATGGATCGTCCTACGCGATGAGCAACATTCAGCGAGGGAAAGTATTTGCGAAAGTACAAGCAGGATCGGGAAGGATGAGGCGCGTAGCAAAGGATGCACCGCGGGTGGTAGTCGAACGACCGTTGCTCGATGGAGATTCTGTCGTCATGGGAGTGCTGCTGCGGTTCCCTCGGCGCGGCGATGACGCTATGTCGCCTCAAGATCGCTTGCATCGCGTCGTGCTAGAGGTTGGCGGTCGAAATATGACGGTTCGGTCCGTAAACGTGGATTCAATCGAGCGCATTCGACCTAGCCAGCATTAATTGATGTCGCGCACTTCGAACGTACGGCTTGCGCGAGCTTGTGTACCGCTTCTAATGCTCTTGGCTGCACCCATACGAAGCGCAAGATCACAAGGGGTAGCGATTCTCAAATCAATCGAGGTTGGCCCGGTCATTACCGCGAGCCACGTTTTTTCGAGCGGCCTGCAACCGATCTCTAGGTCGCTCCGCATTGCGTTTGCGAATTGCCAGAGTAGATGGGGCGCAGACTTTTCTGTGGGGTACGGTCAGGCGCGCCCTGTGTCGGATACTATGTCAAAAGAGGTTAGCGGAGAATTGCTTCTATCCCGCCGCCTGACCGGCGGAAATGGCAAGCTCGGTACGGGCGGTGCTTATGTGGGAGTCGGAGTGCGTAGTACTTTGTTAAATGTCACCGACTCAACCAATGGGCCAACAACCTACGGCGTTGCGATCAGTGGCGGGTATCGGATCTCAATTTCGCGTTATGCAGTCATCAGATCCGAGGTGATGCTCGCGAGCGATAAGAGTGTTCGTAGCGCTGGCGTACGTTTTAATGGGACACGCCGCTTGGAGCTTCGGTTGATCGTCGCACTCACTAGTCCGATTAATTGGTAGAAAGGTCGCGTGCTTCATGTCTCGACTAGTAAGTACGTGTGATCCCTCGGTAGGAACCTCGGTTCGTACGCTCAATCCTGCTCCTCCAGAACTCGCGAAATTGCGCACGTGTGGCGGCTGGTTATGTGCTCTCGAGTCTGGGGCGGAGGCCAGCGGTAGCGGACCGGTGTGTTCATCCCGGGGCAGATTGCGCAGGCGCCTTCGCCGGCCGAAGGCGTCATGCGCTGCTGGCGAGCCTCGCGGTGAGTGGGGACGTGCCGCAGCGCGTCGTGTTCGACAATCCGAAAACGGTCGTACTGCGCCGGGACACCGGTCGCCCGGTATGGAACGCCACACTCGCACAAGCCATGCTTGATTATGGATGCCGCATCGAGCGGTGCACGCCGCACGCGCCCGAGCAGAAGGGCGGCGTCGAGAATCTGGTCGGCTTTGTGAAGCGCGCCTTCTTCACCGCGCGCCCGTCGCACGCGACCGGCGTGCCCCCCGTGGCGCGGCTGGCCACGGAACAGACGCGCTTGCACGCGCTCGCCATCAAACCGGAGGACTACGGGCTGCACGTGCCGGTGACGGTCGGCCCGACGTCGATGGTGGCGTATCAGGGCGTCCGCCGCGTGTCCGCATCGTGTGCGCGGGCGGGAAGCACGAGGCGCTGCATCCGCGCTTCCCCGTACTCGGCACGGTGAGCTCTTGGACCGGCCAGCGCGCGCAGCAACTTGCGGCGGTGTACGGCGAGCGCAAGCGCGTGTACTTCAAGCGCGAGCGGCTCTTCGAGCTGGGACCGCTTGCCGAAGCCTACGTCACCGAGCTGGTGCATCAGCGACCGCATACGTGGAAAGGGCGCATCGCCCGACTCTTCGCCGTGCTCGAAGCAATCGGCGAGGCGCGCTTCCGCCTCGTGCTGCAGCGCACGATGATGCAGCGCTTAATCGGGGCGGAGTATCTCGACTGGGTACTCGCCCAGGTACCCACTGCGGTGACGGTGGCGTCATGAGTCCGCGTGCGCCGCGGTCCAGCTAGACCGACGACTGGCCGCCCGCGCTGCTCCCGGCGGCACCGCCCGATCTCGATGCGATGCTCAAGCGCCTCCATTTGACGACGATCCGTCGGCTGCACGCCGAACTGACCTTGCGGGCGGAGGCCGAGGGCATGGGCTATCGAGCGTATCTCGACCCCGCATCGCCGAGGAGATCGCGCATCGCGCCGAGACGCGACTGCGGCGCGCGGTGCGGGCGGCGCGCTTTCCCGCGCTGCGTGCGATTGACGATTTCAACTTTACCTTTTAAGCGGCGCTGCGGCGGCAGATGCTCGGCAGCTATCTCGGCGTCGAGCTTGTGACCGACGGACGTCACGCCATTTTCAACGGTCCCACGGGGACCAGGAGAACGCATCTGGTCATTGCGCTCGCGTACTGCGCACTGCATCACGGCTACGAGGCGCGCTTCGTCTGGGCTGATGTCCTCATCGGTGAACTTTCCCACGCCGCGAGCCTCGGGACCCTCGCCGTCGCGCTCGCACCGTATCGGCAGCTGCACGTGCTGGTTCTCGACGAAATTGGCTATCTCGCGCATGCCGCCGACGCCGCAAACGTGCTTTATCGCGTCGTGAATAAACGCTACCTCCGCCACCTTACCATGCTCGTGACGACCAACAAACCGCCGGCGGCGTGGGGCCACGTGCTGCAAGATGGCGATCTGGCAGCAGGCATCCTCGACCGCCTGCTCGAGCGGGGCGTGCATTTCGAAATGCGAGGCCGCTCATATCGTACCCGCCACCTCAAGGAGACCGAGAGCGTCGATCCCGCCGATGCGTAGCACCAGCCACGGCTCAGCCTGCGACAGAATTTAGAGAAAACGTGCGACAGGTTATAGAGAACTCACACCCCGCATACCGAACGCCTTCGTTACGCTTGGCGCGCTGTCTTAAAAGGCCGCCGCGCTGACTGACAGCGTGGAGCTGGACGCGAGATGCGCTAAAGCAACAAGGCCGACTCTTTATCGGCTCGAGGAGCGCCTTAGTCTAGGTGTGGGTCTTTCGTGGCGTGTACGATAGAAGCCAACGGCAGCGAATGCACCCGACCGGATCGGCTGACGATGGCACCCGCGCCGCGGCAAGCACTGCGTCAGCCCGACGGCGAGGCTGCCTTGCTCCAATGTTTGATCGAACAGATACTGTGGGATCCACTCAGTTCGTGGACTCAGCAGTGGTCGGCCGGCCCCTCGGGCGCCCTTGGAGAAGAGCGCCATGCTGGCGGGCTCCATGTGCAGTCCCCGCTCGTGAGGATACACGTCGAGCCGCCGTGACAGATCGCGACCGCGACTCCACCGCCGCGCAGTGCTGCACCAAACGCGGCGGACCGGGAGCGCAACTTCTCAACCTGTTGGCAGCTTCAGTTCCCAACTAGTGATCTCACCGTGCAGACGCTGCAGCTCGCGCCGTAGTCAATGCCTGACAGTCGCACGTGTACTGCAGGAGCGGGCAAACAGTTACACGCGCGGGTCCTGTGCTTACTTGGTTTGTGCCAACGCAACACGGGCGGCCATCGGAGACATTAGTTCGTAACAAGTCGGAGCGCGGGACGCGAATCATTTAGGGATACGCCGTCGTCGGTACTACCGCGCGTCATGCCTGCTTTCATCAATGATGCTACGGTCTGAACGGCACCGGAGGCGCGCAGCGCAGACGGCGTGGCCTTGGTGTAGCGGCGCATGTGGTTCGCCAGCGACGCGGCGCTCGGAAACGCGAGCAACTCCGCGACATTTTGAACCGTTCGACCAGGTTCATCGAGATAGTATGCGGCCGTAAGCAATCGCGCCCACCCGATGATCCACTGTGGACTCGCAAATCCGTGCTGGTCGCAATACTTCCGGAGCGTACGCTCGTGCATCTGCGTTGCTCCAGCAAGACGCAGCATACTGATCGGCGAATGCGCAAGGCGGAGCGCCGGCTTCACTACTGCAAGCAATGCATCATCCAGCTGCAACGCTGCGCTTTTCCAGACGCGGACGGCCAGGCTATCTGTTTCGCAGCGGATGAGGGCGTTCATAAGCCCCACAGACGGCACGAGGTGCGTGCACGGCACGAGCTCCGTCACTCCAGCGCCCCCGAGGCGAAGCACCCAACGACTATCTGAAACTCCGTCGACGAAGAGGGCGACGCAAGCGACTCGCGGGAACTTCCGCCGAAGCTCTAGCAAGCGCTCTCCAATACCGTCCTCCTCCGGCGCCGGGACACGAACGAGAAGACACTGCCCTACGGTACGTGCTAAGAACTGCTCACAGTCGCGCACCGACTCCGCACCTGACACGGGTACATGGTGAACAGCGATCTGCACCTCGCGGAGCAGCGCCACTGGCAGCGCGAAGGCTACGACACCCGCCGGTAGCGGTGTGCGCAGCCGCTGCACACTGCCGGAGGTACCAGTCATCGTACCGGCAACCGCCAGTCGTGTACGCGTGGCCACTAAGCAGTCACCGTCATCGTGTGACCACTTAGCGACGCAAATCGGCGAAGCTCTGGCGGAGCCGATGCGCTGGCGTTCGCCGCGATCAGAGCGTCACGGCCTGCCCCGCTCGCGATCCTAGCAAGGAGGGAATCAACGTGAAACCGCTTCTCGTGGAAACCGTGCTGGTCGGCAATGTGTGCCGCCTTCGTAATCCATACCATGGCGTCATCGCGCTCACCAAGTTCAATTGCCGCCTCGCCAAGCGCGATCATCGAGAGTAGCCGGTCTCCCGGCGATAGCACCCCGTCCAATAGAACGAGGAGTGGCACTCGAGCGGCCAACACCGACGACCGCGCTGCTGTCGCGATGGCTACATCGCTACCGACTGCTCCACGCCGGCGGAGTGTGGACATGCGTTGCACCGCAACGTCAAGCGTGCCGGCGAGGGCGGGTATCCGAATGCGCGCTGGCAGCGTGGCGAGACGCACCGCGGAAAAGCCGCGCGCTGCCGATTCAAGGTCACCGTAAGCCAACGCAATCTCCGACATTGTGATAAGCAGCTCATCGCGCCGATAATCATCGGCGTCTAACAAGTCGAATGCGTGCCATCCGTGCAAGAGCGCATCAAGCAAGCTGCCGCGCCGACGCAACGTGAACGTCATCAGCTGATGCGCAGGCACGCGATAGAGCGCGAACACCTGCGACCCACGCTCTAGCACCTGCAGGGCCAGACGCTCCGCTGCGGGAATATTGCCGCGGTTCGCCGCCAGCGCCGCCAAGCCTAACGTAGCCAGCGGCCGTGCATCGCGCCACAAGCGCCCTGCAAGTCGTAACGCCGTATCGTAACATGCTTCTGCGTCGTCGAACCGACCTTGCGTGCGTGCCACTCTGCCGCGGCGGGTCCAACAGAGTGCGGCGATCTCTGCTCGCTCCGACTGCTCGTATCCGTGCGCTCGCCCGGCACGCTGAGGCTCCAGCCGAACGATGAGCTCAACGAGCAAGATTTCTGCGAGCTGCGGTGCTTGAAGGAACTCGGCGAGCGACGCAAGGTTCAGCCAGTCTCCCATCGCGCTGTCCGCCGCAATTCCGGCGAATTGCGTCGGTAACTGTTCGAGCGGCTCACGCAGCTGTGTTATCACCATCGACGGGCGGTCGAACGAGTCGCTCGCTTCGAAACCTGCGATAACCACCGCTAGTGCTCCCAGCTGCGCTGCGCGGACGTCATCAGCCGCCGAGGCGCTCTCGGAAGAAAAAAGTAACCAGTCGGATACGCGAAGCAACGGTGGATTCATCGGTGGATGCAAAAGGCGCGGTCTGACGGGCTCGACATCGGTATGCTACGAGTGCTCCCAGCGGAACGTAAGTCAATGTCGCACCCTCGCTATACGTATTCGGCCCTCGTTTACACGCCGAATACGAAAGGGTTCGTCCGAATATAGACTCGGTGCCTGCGCGGCTAAGGCCAATCCTGCGACTCCCTTCTACCGGAGTCTCCGATGCCCTTACAGTCCACGCGCCGCCCCGCGCGAACGCAACTATGGCTCGCCTCACGGCGTTCCCTCGTTCTGCTTGTCGTCGTCGCGGCGGTGGCCAGCGCATGCGCCGACGTCAGCCCAACGGCTCCCTCTTTTGACGATCTCGCGGTTGGACGGCGCAAAACGGAGTTTCGCTGTGTTGCGCCAGACAGCTCCACGGTCACGCCCGTACCCGAAGGCGGAGACTGCCCTGCGGGGTTTGATCTGATCCCATGGTACTAGAGGGGCGAGCGCGCCGTGACTGCGTAGAGTCGTGCGCGTTCAGCGGAGAGTGCGGTCGAATCGCTTGCTAACACGTCGATGCGGATTGTTACTGTTGGATTGCCTGCTCGGCTACGCCGCGCCATCGCCCGGCAGGTGCCTGGAGTTCACATCGGCACCTGCAGTCATACACGTACGGCGCCTCAGCTACGCAGTGCGGAGGCGCCGTACGGCACGATTTACTTGCTCGCGCGCGATCAACGAGGAGACGAAGTGCTATTGGAGCGCGTGCGGGCGCTCTCGACACGCACCCCTCCTTGGACGATAGCTCTTGTCTACGCGCGACGGCCGCCCTCCCCCGAAGTGCTTCTTTCACTTGGGCATCTGGGCGTTGTAGAGATAGCGTGTACGGCACGCGACGCCGACCCTAGAGTCGGATTGATTGCTCTAATCCGGACGATATCGGCAAGGGCGGAGTCGGAGTATCTGATGCATCAGATCGCGCCTTATCTCAGTGTCGAAGCACAGCGGATTGTTGCTGTCGCGCTGGCGCTCGCCCAGGAGCCCTCGAGTACCACGCAGTTCGCCACGATGTGCGGCTTAGGCAGAAGATCACTGTCTCGACGCTGCCACTCTAGCGGATTGACGAGTCCCAAGTGGGTTCTTCGTTGGACACGTGCGCTTGTTGCCGCTTACCGTATTGGTGAGCATCGCATTGCTCCTGAGACAGCTGCCCGTCAACTGGGATATCGATTTGTGGAGGCGCTGTACACTGAGCTGCACGGACATGGATTCGGGAATATCATCGCGATCACCAACGACACCTTGTTCCCCACGACGCTTGCGGAATCGCTTCAAACATTCTGGCCGACGTCCGGTGCCCCTCGGAGTGCATGGTGATTCTCGCGGTCGCCGCATGTGGCCCGGTGTAGCGCGCTTGAATCGTGTCTGCGCGTGAGTGGAGCAAGGACGTGGCGACTTACAGCGACCTCGAACGCCGCGATCTGCTCGAACTCATCGAAGATCGCGCCGGCCCGCGCGCCACGCTCATCACCAGCCAACTGCCCATCGAGCACTGGCACGACATGATCGGCGACGCCCCTCGGTGGACACCCAAAACCGGCCACTCGTGGACACCTGAAAACCGGCCACCACGACTGGTGAGCTGAGACGTTGACGGCGGTAGGCCCCCGATGGGGGTTTACGGCCATGAGCCATGTCTTGGACGAAACCAAACAACAGCAGGTGATCGGGCTCGGGCGACTGGGGTGGTCGCTCCGACGCATCGAAGCGGCCACCGGTGTGCGCCGCGAGACGGTCAGTGGGTATCTCAAGCGCGCTGGCGTCGCCGTCCGCGGGCGGGGCGGTCGGCGGGCGCCACCGCCAAATCCGGCCACCGCGGTGGAGGTGTCCACCGACTCTGTGCTCCCCGCGGTGGTCGCGGACCCACCCGTCGTGGCGACGCCCGCCCCGACGGCGAGCGTGTGCGAGCCGTATCGGGCGATCATCCTCGAGGCGATCCGTCGTGGGCGGAACGCGATGGCGATCTGGCAGGACCTGGTCGACCAGCACGGTTTCGCGGGCCGGTATGCGAGCGTGCGGCGTTATGTGCGGCGCATGCGCGGCGGGCTCACGCCCGAGCCGTCGGGCATCATCGAGACGAAGCCCGGCGAGGAGGCGCAAGTCGACTACGGCGAGGGGCCGATGGTGCGCGATCCGGCGAGCGGGACGTACCGGCGCACGCGGCTCTTCGTGATGACGCTCGGCTTCTCGCGCAAATCCGTGCGGCTGCTCACGTGGCGGTCCAGTAGTCAGATCTGGTCCGAACTCCATGAGGAGGCGTTTCGCCGGCTGGGCGGTACGGTCCGCGTGGTGGTGCTCGACAATCTGCGCGAAGGCGTGGTGCGGCTGGACGTGTACGACCCGACGATCAATCCGCTGTATCGCGACGTCCTCGCGCACTACGGCGTCGTCGCCCTCCCGTGTCGCGTGCGCGATCCGGATCGCAAAGGCAAAGTGGAGTCGGGGATCGGGCACACGCAAAAAACGCCGCTGCGTGGGCAGCGCTACGAGACGATTGAGGCCGCACAAGCCTACCTCGATCAGTGGGAGGCGCGCTGGGCGGACACGCGCATCCACGGCACCACGAAGCGCCAGGTGAGCGCGATGTTTGCCGAGGAGCGCCCGCACCTGCAGCCGCTCCCGCTGGAGCCCTTTCGCTATTACCGCTACGGCGCGCGCACCGTCCATCTCGACGGCTGTGTGGAAGTCGAGGCGTCGTACTACAGCGTGCCACCGGGCTGGATCAGTCAGCGCGTCAGCGTGCAGTGGAACGATCTGCACGTGCGCATCCTCGATCCCAAATCAGGGCAACTCCTGCGAGAGCATCTGCGCACGCGGCGCGGCCATCATCGCGTCGCTGACTCGGATCGGCCCACACGCACGCCGACCAAGACGCTCGCGCTCCTCGAGGTCGCGCGGAAAGCGGGACCATCCATCGGCGCGCTGTGCGACCACATCTACCGGACGGAGGGCGTGCTCGCACCGCGCCGCATCTTGGGGGTGCTCGCGCTCGCGCGTAAGCACGGGCCGGCGCTGACCGAAGACGCCGCGCACTTCGCGCTCGAGGCCGGCGCGCCGTCGTATCGCTTTCTCCGCCGCTATCTCGAACGCGTGACGGTCCCTGGCGCGGTGCTCAAACAGATCGATCCGCTCATCCGCCAACTTACCCTCTACCGCGATCTCATTGATCGCCGAGCTGCTGCCTCATGACCCAGATGGAACTCGACCGCGCCCTCCGCGCGCTGCGCCTCTCCGGCATGGCGGATGTCCTCGACGCGCGGCTCCGCCACGCCCAAGCCGAACGCTTGCCGCCGCTCGACTTGATCGCGATGCTCGTCAACGACGAACTGCAACGCCGACAGGATCGCCTCCTCGAACGTCGGCGCGTGCAGGCGCGCTTCCGCGATCCCAGTCGCTCGCTCGACTCCTTTGATTTCACCTTCAACAAGAAGATGAATCGCGCGCTCCTCTTCGAGCTCGCGACAGGACGCTTCATCACGCAGCACGAAGATATTTTGTTGATCGGTCCGCCCGGCAGCGGCAAGAGTCACTTGGCGCAGGCGCTGGGCCAGGCGGCCATCCAGCAAGGGCACCGCGTGCACTACCGCGAAGCGCATCTGCTGCTCGAAGAGCTGACCGACGCCACGCTCGATGGCACGCGCAAGGAGGTCTTCGCGGCGCTGAGTACCGTCCCGCTCCTGATCATCGATGATCTCGGGATGCGGAAACTGCCACCGACGGCGGCCGAAGATCTGCTCGAACTGATCATGCGGCGCTATGAACGCGCCTCCACCATCCTGACGTCGAATCGCCCCGTCGACGACTGGGGCAAACTGCTCGGCGACACGGCGGCCGTGACCGCGCTGCTCGACCGGCTCCTCCACCACGCGCACGTCCTCACTTGCGGCCCCCGGAGCTGGCGCACGAAACTTCAGGCGGCGACCGACCCCTCGGTCACCGTATCCCGCTAACCAGTCTCAGCTCGCCGG
>JBBRDP010000098.1:0-12925 GCA_038203795.1 Gemmatimonadales bacterium | reverse complement strand
AACGCAGCGGCGCTTGAAGCGCAGCTCGGGCCGAACCTCACGATGGTCGCACCACGCTCGACAGCCGTGCTGGATCTTCGCGCCGATTCCGGACAGCTGAGCGGGGTCAACTGGTGGACGCGTCCGCTCACCGACGAGGAGCATCCGCTCCCCAATGAAGTATTGGAAACGCCCGCGCGGCGTCGTCTGAGACACGCGCATCCCGGTGGCAACGCGTCTGGTAACGCGTCTGGCAACGCGTCTGGCAACACGTCGTTCGATCCACCAACGGTGCGCGCGTTGGTGCAACGGGACTGCTGCACGGAGTGGACCACGACGTCGGGCGCGGTGCTGCGTGTTGCTCACCTGCCACCGGATCTACGCAGTGACCGGACGGTGACTGACACCGTCACTGCGCGACGAGTGATCGCATTGCGCGATGGCTATACACCACCGCTGGTGGTGGTACTCGTCAACGATGCCACCATTGTTCCCGCACCACTGTTCGCACTGCACGCAGCAGGGCAGGCGGCGTTTGTATCAACAGGGAGCGGGTTGCTGCGCACCGACGCGCACGCGATGCATCTTGCGATCGGTGGCGGCTTCCACGCGCGTATTCGCATGGAATCGCTGCAACTGGCGAACGGACAAGCGGTGCCAACCCGCGCCGACACAGTGCTCACGTCAGTGGGCACATCGCTGTCGCTGGTGCCTGATTCGTCAGACGGTGCTGTGCAACTCGCGCTCGCGATGGCCCGCGGCACGGTGCGCGTTGCCAAGCGCTCACCTGCCATGCCCGTGCACACCGCGATGACCACGGCACCAGCCGACGCGCCCTATCCCTCGCTGCCGGAACGGCTGCTGGCCGTGACTCGGCTGTGGGGTACCGTGCGTGCTTTCAACCCCTATCTCCCCATGGCCGACGAATCGTGGGACGACATGTTCGACCGCACGCTCGGCGACATGGAAGTAGCCGCGTCCGCGCGTGATTACTCGGCGGCGCTGCTGCGATTCGTCGCCACGCTTGACGCGTCGCAAGCAGAAATCCGCGTGCCGGATCATCCGGAGTTCGGTGCACGCACCGGTTACGTGCCGTTCACGCTGCGGTTGGTCGACCGTCGTCCGCTGGTCACCGTGATCAGTGATTCACTCACGCAGCGAACCGGTGTACGCGTGGGCGATGAGATCCTGGCGATTGGCGGTGAGCCGATTGACAAACGACTCGGTCGGTTGCGCGAGCTCGTGCCGGCATCGAATGAATGGTCGCGTGATCAGCGTCTTGAGTCATGGTTGGAGGCCGGACCGGCAGGTGCGATCTCCACGTTCAGAGTGCGTGCGGCCAACGGGGTGACAACCAACCGCGAGTTCGCCTACGAGCTCCGCTCCGACGCCGATCGCGCGCCTATCGCCCCTCTCCGCGCGATTGAATCGATGGCCAAGGGCGTGGTGCGCCTTCGACTTGGTACGGATACGGCGCGCAGTGTGACACCGTTGCCATCAACGGTGTCCGAGGCAAGCGCGATCATCATAGACGCACGTGGTATTCGTGATAGCGCATCATTGCGCTGGCTCGCGGGTTCGGTGCTCGACGCCGATCGTCGTGCGTACGCACGCGATGACCGGAACGTGATCACGGCACCGCCGCGTGCCGCACTGCGCACGCCGGAGCTCGATCCCGCGCGGCAGTTCACGCGCACCGAACGTACGACGCCCGTCGCGCCGCGTGATGCGTTCACCGGACCGATGGCGATTCTCGTAGACGCCACCACAAGTGGCGATGGCGAGCTGATCGCGCTTCGACTTCTGGCCGGCGGCTCGAATCGTATACTCGTGGGCACACAAACAGCCGGCGCGGTCGGTGAAACTGCCGTGTTGTCACTGCCCGGTGGCGTGCGGGTGCGCATTCCCGTGTCCGATGTGCGCTACCCGGACGGACGTTTCATTCAGCGACTCGGTGTGTCGCCGAACGTGACGGTTGCACCATCGGTAGACGGTGTGCGCAACGGACGCGACGAAGTGTTGGAGGCCGCGCAGCGCTGGATCACCCAGCAACTGGCGCCGCCACCGGCTCGACGTCGATGATCGTGCTGCCGTGAACGCACTCCCGATTGACGACGTTCTGCCCGCGCTGCTGGCGGCATTGGACGCGCGTGCGGTCGCGGTACTCGAAGCGCCGCCCGGAGCCGGAAAAACAACGCGTGTCCCATTGGCACTGCTCGATGTGCCGTGGCTCGCCGGTGCGCGCGTGCTGATGCTCGAGCCAAGGCGACTCGCCGCTCGCGCCGCTGCGACGTTCATGTCGCGCATGCTGGGCGAGAGTGTGGGCGGCACGGTGGGCTATCGTGTGCGCGGCGAGTCGAGAGTGAGTGCGCGTACACGCGTGGAGATCGTCACCGAAGGCGTCCTCACGCGCCTGATCGCCGCCGATCCCACGCTCGATGGGATTGGTGCCGTGTTGTTTGACGAGTTTCACGAACGATCACTCGCTGCTGATCTCGGATTGGCGCTCACGTTGCACACGCAATCGCTGCTTCGCCCCGAACTTCGCGTGCTCGTGATGTCGGCCACGCTCGACGGTGACGCGGTGTCACGCGTGCTCGCCGATCGTCACGGCGACGCGCCTGTGATTCGCAGCCACGGGCGCATGTTCCCGGTGGTTACGCATTATCGCGCCGCGCGTGACCGCGAACGCATCGAAGCACATGTTGCACGTGTGGTGCGCGAAGCATTGCACGACCACGAAGGCGACGTCCTCGTGTTTCTCCCCGGCGCGCGTGAAATACGCCGTACCGCAGACTTGCTCGCGCCGATTGTCGCGTCGGCGCCACGCAAGCGCACCGTGGTGCACGAGCTCTCCGGCATGCTCTCGTTGGGCGCGCAGGATGCGGCCGTGGCGCCCGCGCCGCCGGCCGAACGTAAAATCGTGCTCTCCACATCGATCGCCGAAACGAGCCTCACGATTGAAGGCGTACGCGTGGTCGTGGACGCGGGGCGCGCCCGCCTGCCGCGTTTCGATCCGCGCGTGGGTTTATCCAGGCTCGAAACGGTGCGCGCGAGTCGTGCGGCCGTTGATCAAAGGCGCGGACGCGCCGGCCGAGTGGCGCCCGGCGTGTGCTATCGACTCTGGGATGCGCACGAAGAGGCCATGCTGCCACCGCGCACGCGTCCGGAAATGCTCGACGCCGATCTCGCGCCGCTCGCGCTGGAACTCGCCGATGCGGGTGTACATGATGTGACGGCACTGCGTTGGCTCGATGTACCCAGTGCCGCCGGGCTTACACAAGCTCGTCAGTTGTTGCGCTTGCTTGACGCCGTCGACGCAAACGATCGGATCACACCGCACGGGCGCGAACTGCTCGTGCTCCCCGTGCACCCGCGTCTCGCACATATGCTGATCCGCGCACGCGCACGCGGGCTCGGCGCGATCGCTGCAGCGACCGCCGCCTGCCTCGATGAGCGTGACATCCTGCGCGGTGACGGTCGCATGCCACCCGCCGATCTGCGGCTGCGCGTGGAGTTGGTGCTGGGCGTGTCGGCAGCCGCGTTGGGCCACGACTTGTTCGGCGCAACGCCGGACCGTGACGGTGTGCGCCGAGTGCGCGAGACCGCGCGTGAACTGGCGCAGCGCGCTGATGTGCCGTGGCGCGATGATCGGGAGCAGGTTGATGCGATTGGCGAACTCATCGCGCTCGCATTCCCCGATCGTATCGCGCAGGCACGCGCCGGACAATCGTCGCGCTTTCTGCTGCGAAACGGTGCCGGTGCGTCACTCGCGCCTGGCGATGCGCTTGAGGGCGCAGCGATGCTCGCCATCGCCGAACTTGATGGAGTGCCTCCCGAATACCGCATCGCACGTGCGACGCCGATCGATGCCGCCGTTGTGCGCACGCTCTTCGCAAGCGATGTCCGTGAGGAACGCGTCGTGGAGTGGGACGACAACACGGATCGCGTTCGCGCGCGTGTGTTGGTGCAACTCGGCGCGTTGGTGCTGGCCGAGGCGCCGATTCGCGATGTAAGCGCCGAGGAAGTCAGTGCGCTGCTACTCGGCCTCGTGCGCACGCGCGGCCTCCGTATGCTGCACTGGGCGCGCGGCGCCGAACGGTTGCGCGAGCGCCTCGCGTTTGTCCATGTGCACGATGCGACGTGGCCCGACGTGAGCGATGCCGCACTGGTGGAGTCGCTCGACGAATGGCTGGCTCCGGCGTTACACGGCGTGCGCCGGTTCGATGCGCTTGGTGATGACGCGCTGCAAGACGCGCTGCTCTCGCTCGTGAGTTGGTCGCAGCGTGCCGCATTTGAACGACTCGCGCCCACGCATCTCGATGTACCCAGCGGCTCGCGCATCGCGGTGGACTACGCCGATCCGCAGGCACCAGTGCTCGCCGTCAAGTTGCAGGAAGTGTTTGGCTGGACGGATACGCCAACGCTGTTCGATGGCCGCGTACCGCTCACACTGCACCTGTTGTCACCGGCGCAGCGTCCCGTGCAGGTCACACGCGACCTCGCGGGATTCTGGCGTGACGGCTACTTCGCGGTGCGCAAGGAACTGCGTGGTCGCTATCCCCGTCACCCGTGGCCCGACGATCCGCTCACGGCACCAGCCACCCGTCGCGCGAAGCCGCGTGCGTGAAGCGGTGCGCGTGGCGACGCAGTGTGCGTACCGGTGTGGCTCGTTGGTGGTCAGTCGCGCGCCTGGTCTCGCCGCAACCAGTCGCCGCCTGGCACCCGAACCGCCGACTCGGGCGGCATATTGTATCGGTACATCCACGCCTCCTGCTCGCTGCCGTCTTCGAAGCGCACGGTGACTCGATCGCGCAGGAAGAGCGAGCCGAATCGTGCATCCGGTGCGAATCCTTCGTACTGATCGAGTATGGCGAGCAAGGTGTCGGCGCTCTCGGCCCGGAACGCCCACACCTCGCCATGTACGCGCTCGGACGGATCGTCGGTGCCCACACACGCCGGAAACGGGCCGGTGTCGTACAACACACCGGCCACTGACGCATCGCCCACGTGCGTGGCTTCACTCGCGAGGCGCTCGCCCATGAGACTGCCCGCGCCGCGCCGCAGCGTACCGTACACGAACAACAGCGTTTGACCGCTCATGCGCGAAGGGCGTCGGGGAGCACCTTCGTGAACGCCTGCATCTCCTCCGGCGTCCCGATGCTCACGCGCACCCAGTCGTTGTACGGCGGAAAGGCGCGTCCCACCTGAAAGCCCTTGGCCGCAAGCGCCGATTGCACTTGTGGTACGGGACGGCCGGCGTGAAAGAAGATAAAGTTCGCGTGCGACGGCACCTGCTTGCGTCCAAGTTGCGCAATCGCCGTGCGCAGGATCTCGCGCCCCTCCGCGTTCTTCGTGCGGCAGAACGTTTGCCATTCGGTATCGGCAATTGCGGCGACGGCGGCTCGTGCCGCGAGGGAGTTCGGTACGCCGGTGGTGAACCCCTGCATGCGTGCAATGATATCGGGACGTGCAATCGCGAACCCGATGCGACATCCGGCCAGCCCGTGAATTTTTGAAGCGGTCCGCAGCACAATGACATTCTCGCCGAGCACCACGAGATCGGCCATGCTGCGATACGCGGGGTCGGTCACGTAGTCGTGATAGGCTTCGTCCACGAGTACTGGTGTGCGTTTCGCGGTGCTCACCACAAAGTCGCGGAGCGTCGCATCCGGGACCAGCGTGCCCGTGGGATTGTTCGGATTGCACACGAACACCAGGCCAACGCTTGAGACCAGTCGCCGGCTCATGGCCTCGAGATCATGCGCGTGATCGGCGTTGAGCGGCACCTTGTGCACTCGCAGTCCCATGTGTTCCGCGTACTGCGGCAACCCTTCAAACGTGGGATCGGCCGCGAGGACATCGGCGCCGCGCATGCCGAAGGTGAGTGCGGCCGTGCAGAGCACTTCGCGCGAGCCTTGGGTGATCATCACGCATTCGACGGGCACGCCCGCGTGGGCGGCGAATGCATCGCGCAACACGCGCGGTGCGACACTGCCGTACTTGTTGTGCTCGTCCCACGCGTCGAGCATGGCCTGCTTCGCAGTCGGCGACATGCCGTAGGGGTTCTCATTCGACTGCAGTCGGACAGGCGCAACGACACGGCGTGACGCGACGGTTGCACGGGCGTCGCCGACGAGATCGGCCAAGGCGTGTGGGCCGGGCACTCGCTCGACGGCCGATAGCGCGGGCGGCAGCAGGAGACCAGCGCCGACACCCAGCGATGTCGTACGCAACCATGCACGGCGGGAGACGGGAGACGTCATTGTGGCGACCTCTGCCATAAAAAGGAATCGGCGGGTAACAAGTGGCGGTAGCGCGTGCCCGACTCCAATGTGCGACCGACTACCTTTCTCACGCTACCAGTAGGTTCAGATCGACCTCGGTTTTGTTGGTTCGCTTTCCTTTACTTGATGCCTTCGCATGTTCCGACCGTTTTCGACCGAGTGGGCTGACGCTTTCCGCGCTGCGATCAACGCTGACACCGAATATGCGGCGATCGCCAAGAGCTGGACCTGGCCCGTGGCACTCGTCCTCGACGCAACGCCCGCGTACGGCTATCTGCAGCCGACCGCAGTGCAGCTGACCCTCGATCGTGGTACCTGTTCCTCGGCGCTCATCATGCCGCCTCACACGGTGAGCGCGACCTTCGTCTTGCGCGCTGACTACGGCACTTGGAAGGAAGTGATGTTGGAAGGGCTCGATCCGATCAGTGCGGTCACCAGCGGCCGTATCAAGTTCACGGGTCCGCTCGGCACCCTGCTGATGCACGCCAAGGCGGCGAGTGCGCTCGTGAACTCGGCGCGCGCGATCCCCACAGACTTCCCCGACGAAACCGAGTGACGCCGGTGGTAGGGGCGACGAGCGACGCGCCGCCACGGTGGCAGCTGGTCCTCGCGTTCCTGTGCATCTACCTCGTGTGGGGTTCTACCTATCTGGCGATGAAGTTTGCGGTGGATACGATTCCACCCTTCCTCATGGGAGCCACCCGCTTCCTGACGGCCGGCGCCATGCTCGTGGGCTGGAGCGCTGTCCGAGGGCGCGCGCAAACAACGCCGGCCGCGTGGCGGAGCGCCGCGATCGTGGGCGGACTTCTGCTGTTCTGGGGGAACGGCTCCGTCGCGTGGGCTGCCCAGCGCGTGCCCTCCGGCATGATGTCGTTGCTCGTCGCCACAGTGCCGCTGTGGATGGTGCTCATCGAGGGATCACGCGGTCGACGGCCGACGTTCGCGCAACTTGTTGGTGTCGCGATCGGCCTCGTGGGCGTCAGCCTGCTCGTGCTGCCGGCCGACGGCTCGTGGCAGAATGCCGCGATCGATCCGCTCGGCGCCGCCGTACTGACGGTCGGCTCGCTCGCCTGGACGGCGGGCTCACTCTATTCCCGGTCAGCGCCGCAGGCGGCCTATGCACCAATGGCCAGCGGCATGCAGATGTTGTGTGGCGGTGCGCTGCTGCTGGTGCTCGGCGTGGTGTCGGGGGAGCCGGCACGCCTGTCGATGGACGCGGTCTCGCTTCGGTCCATGCTCTCGGTGGGCTATCTGATCGTGTTCGGCTCGCTGGTCGGCTTCAGCACCTACATGTGGCTGCTGCGGAAGGCCAGCCCGAGTGCGGTTGGGACGTACGCTTACGTGAATCCGGCGGTGGCCGTGCTGCTCGGGGTGCTGCTGGCCGGTGAGCGGCTGCCGGCGCGGGGCGTGATGGCGATGTCCGTGATCGTGGGCGGGGTGGCGCTCGTGTCGCTCGCCCCGAAACCCGGGCGCCCGCGATAGCGTACGGAGTTATGTTCGTAATCGTTACCACAATGCCCTCAACCACGGGACGGCGATGGAAAACCACATCAGGATCGTGGCGTTAGGCAACATGGCGCTCGGTGCACTCAGTATGCTCGCCGGCGTGGTGGTCGTCTTGGTGATGGGCGGCGCTGGCCTGCTCAGCGGCGACGTTGGCGGTGCCGTCGCGCTCGGCTCGCTCGGCCTCATTATCGGTCTGGTGGTGGGTGTGCTCGGCTTACCGCAGTTTATTGGTGGGCTCGGATTGCTGGGGCGTAAGACGTGGGCGCGCTACGTGCTGATGGTTACGTCAGCGCTGTCGCTCTTCGGCTTTCCGATCGGCACACTGCTCGGCGGGTACTCGCTCTGGGTGCTCACCAACAACGAGACCAAAATGCTCACCGCTGGCTGAGACGCCCATGCCGCTCCTGCACGCAGAGACCGTGTCGCCCTACCTGCGCCTGTATCATCAGGCCAAGCGACTCGCCTGGAATCCGGCCGACATCGACCTGTCACACGACCGGGCCAGTTGGGAGCACATTCAGCGCGATTTCGCCACTGAACAATACGCGCAGCAGATTCTACAGCTTTCTGCGCTGTTTTATGCGGGTGAAGAAAGCGTCACACACACGCTCTCCCCTTTCTTGTCCGCGATCGCGCGCGCCGGCCTCGGGATTGACCGCGAGCTGTTCCTCACCTCGCAGCTGTTCGAAGAAGCCAAACACTTCGAGTTCTTCTCACGGTATGTGCGCGAGGTCTTCGGTGAAGATCCAGCATCGCTCGCGCATCTCGTGACAGCGGCTCCCCACGCTGTGCTCATCGAGGATCTCGATCACGTCGCCACTCGTATTCGTCACGAAGACGACGTGACGCGTTTGCGCCCGCTGCTCGTGGAAGGCATCACGCACTACATGGGCGTGGTCGAAGCGATGCTGGCGCGCACCGGATACGTGGGGGCCCATGAGGCGCTGGCCGCACGCGGCTGGCTGCCCGGATTGCAAGAAGGGTTTCGCCTCATCCGACGCGACGAGGGACGACATGTTGCCTTTGGTATCCGAATGATCCGGGATCTCTGTGCGGAGACGCCAGCGCACGCAGACATCGTGATGGACACCTTCAACCGCCATCTCCCCAACGTGCTCGCGACAGTGCAAACTTTCAACTTTCCGCATCCGATTGTGGACCTTGAGAAGTTGCAGCACTTCGCCATTAGTGCCTACCAGCAGTTTGTCGCAGCGGCGGGATTGTCAGACGATGCCGATGCGTTGACGGCCCTTGAAGCGGAGCTCGCCGAACAGGAATAGTGTTCAGCGACGCAACGTAGTCCCCAGCTGCTGCGTCGCGAGTGCGTGAGCCGCGTTCGACACTCGATCGAGCGGATGGGTGCCATCACTGCACCACGGCAGCCCCATCACACTGCGCAGCGCGCCGTCATGACGAAACTCCACGCGCATCGATTCGCGCAGTGAGCCAACCGTTGTGCATCGCCGACCGTCGAGGCGCACCATCGCGGGCAGACTCGCCAGCTCAAGCGAATCCACGAGTGCGCGCAGTGCACCCACTTCCAACGCGGTGACGCGACCGGTGTCGACCGGCGCTCCACCGCCGATCGTCTGCGTCCAACGACGCACGCGTCCGTCACTCGCAAACTCAAGACGCGTTTGCTCGCAGTTGGGCCGGCACACCACGCGCTGCACGGCGAGGGCGAGATCCGCGCGCGCGATGTCAGACTGCATCGTTCCAAACTCGGGTGCGATGTTGCCCGCTGACGCCGCATCGGCGGCCGAGAATCCGAGCACCGCACTGCGCCGAGCCTGAGCGGGTGCGGCGGCGGTTGCCAGAGCGGGTGCGGGAGCAGTTGCCGGAGCAGTTGCGGGAGCAGTTGCGGGAGCGGTTGCGGGAGCAGTTGTGGGGGCGGTTGCGGCAGCGGCGGCGGCGGGTGCGGCCGCGACGACACGCTCAGTACGCCGCGCTAAATCGATCGCCACTGGATTCAGCCCCGGGCGGAGTGACGGGTCTGTTGCAACGCGCTCCGCAGTGCGACTCATCGGAGAGGGAAGCAGATCGGGCGACGGCACAACACGTGCCGACTCCGCCGCCGCCTTGGCGCCGCCGACGCTCGCCGATTGCACGGCCGACCGGAATGCCTCGCGAGCGGCGGTCGTTGCGGGTGCGATGTCCGGCGCGGCCGGTGCCGACGGCACGTCCGATGTGGCCGACAACGTCGCTGTCTCAGCGAGCGATACCGGCTCACGCCGCGCGACGATCACACCGGTCACGCCCACCATCAACAGCGCAGCGATGCTTCCCCATCGAGCCCAACTACTGCCTCGCGTGGCCGCGCGATTCCCGCGTGCCTGCGAGCCGAGTACGGTGTGCGAGCTGTCGGTGACCTCACCACGTCGCGCCGACGATGCGCTGTCGGAGGCCGGGAGCACACCACCTGGCACGCCGTCGAGCGACATGAGAATGCGCGACGACGCGGCCACGAGGCCACGCGCTTCTGCGACGCGTGCCGCGAAGACCGAAGACGATTGGACGAGTGCGTCGAAGCGGGCGCTCGTTGCGGCATCGAGTTCACGGTCGAGCCATTCGTGGATCATGCCGTCGTCGGGAAGGGCATGCGCCGCACCGTCGTGCGCCCCGACCGCTCCACCAACGTTGTTCAGATCATCCTGCGACATGGTCCCGCCCCTCCGCGCTCCGCTGCAGCGCTTCATAGTGCTCTGCGAGACGACGACGCGCCCGCGATAGTGTCGTACCCACCGAACTGCGAGTGATCCCGAGTGCGACGGCGATTTCGTCATAGTCCAACCCTTCTTCGCGCATCAGCAGTGCCAACCGGTCGCGTTCAGCCAGCGCATCCACCGCTTTGCGCGCAAACGCACGCTCCTCCTCGCGCTCCATCGACGTGACCTCGACCTCCACCACCCGCTCGCGTTCTTCGGCCGCGAGTAACTCGAGTCGGCGACGCTGACGCTGGGCGCGTCGTGCGTCATCACGCACCAGATTGGTCGCCACCGCGAACAGCCAGGATCGCTCACTCGTGATCGAGTCCTGGCGGAGCGCGCGCAAAAACGTCTCCTGCGCGATCTCCTCGGCCCAGTCGCGATCACCCAACCGCCGCGTGAGGTAGCGCACGAGTGGCTGATGATAGAGGCGAAACAGTCGGTCGACGTCTTCCATGTATGAATGCTACCCGACGTCCATGTGAATGCTGCACGTCCCGCGCGCTGCTACCATTGCACGGGAGACGCCAGCATCACGTCGCGTTGCACATCACTCGGCATGTCATATCACTCGCCACGCGCGAACACCTCCACGCCGAGACGTGCGAATGTGCCCTCGGATCACGCGGCGCTATCGACCTCGCGCCGGTTCGAAGTGTCGTTCCACCACGGGCACCGGTACCGCGTCCGCGAGCGCACGCCGAACAGTGTCCTGAATCGGTTCAGTGCCCTTGCGGGCCGCCCAGCCTAGCCGGAACGGAGTCGGTGCACTGCGCAGCGCCGCCAGTTGCAGACGCCGTCCCACGATCTCCGCCGCGCGATCGTCGGCACCCGGCAGGACCACGACCAACTGATCGTGGGCCGACCGAACGACCACTTCGTACGCCCGAATGTGTCGCAGCAGAAAGCGCGTCATCCGTTCCAGCTGCGACGTAGCGCTCGAACGAACGTCAGCGTGCGACGCGACATCATCATGGTGGATATGTACCACGCAGATTCCCAGAGGCGCTGAACCGTCACCCAGCTGCGCGTCGAGCAGCTCGAGGTAGTCGGCCGTGTACGCGCCGGTGGCAGCGTCGCGTGTGTGGGCGTCTGCGCGCTCCCGCGGATCCCGGGCGGCAATCACGGACACATCAATCACCACACCGTGGAACGTGACCACTCCGTTGTCCACGCGCGCGTAGCAGGTGTCGAGCACCGTGCGAACCGAGCCGTCGGACCGTTCGATGTCGCGCGTGAACTCGCGCACCACGCCGTCACGCACGAGTGCGTTCATCTCGGAGCGCCAGGCGTCGCGCGAGCGTAATCGATCGCGCACAGGCACGTGCGGTGTGTCCGTCAGGCTGCGCACCCCAAGCAGGTCGAGGGCGACCGGGTTCGCGTCGAGCACGATGCCGTCCGCATCCATGATGTAGACGCCTTCGCGCAGGTACCGCACGAGTTCGGGCAGGGAGACCCCATCGGAGAATCGACGTGGGGAAACACGGGACGTATCGGGATTAGTCATGGCAGCGCTCCATCGGCGCGTGGCGCCAGGTGGTGAGTATCGCGAATGTCGCACGCGCGAGCCTGCGGCGCGAGGTCGTCACGCGATCATTTTCAAACTTTCGCGGCCCCCGGGAACCGTTTCGTTACGAACGACCGACTGGCGGGCGACTGTCACGGAGCGTAGGCTGCATAGCGGTCGATCACCACGACGGGGCGCCCGTGTACGCATCTGTCCCAAGGAGCAGCCATGCACCCGCACAGAACGAATCGTGCCTGACACCGTGGCGTCTCCCATCGTGCCATCGGCGAAGCGCGATCAGTTCGGCCACGAAGCACCGTCCTCGCCTCGTGGCGCGCTCGCTGCGGGGTGGGCCCCGAGACGCGAGGTGGTGCTCCACGCGGTGGTCGCGCGGCTGATTCATGGCGCGCCTGAACACGAGGCATCGGTCGGGCGGGTGGCGCGGGAAGTCCGGCGACGCATCGACGGTTTGCCGGCACACAAACGGCGGGACCTTGGGTTGGCCATCGACCTGCTGGGAAGTCGGCTCGTGGGATTGGCTACACTCGGTCGTCCGGTTGGGTTTGCGCACGGTTCGGCGGCGCAGCAGGACCAGTGGCTGACGGCGTGGTCGCGGTCGCCAGTGGCTCAATTGCGGACCGTCTTCCAGGCGTTTCGCCGGTTGGCCTTGGGAGCCCACTACGGCGTGCCGTCGGTCGCCGCCGCGATCGGACATCTCGGGCCGCTGCATCTCCGTCAACCGCTGACCAAGTGGGAAGGGCCGCTGCCGAACGAACCGACGGCCACCACCCATGAGCAAGTCGGCGACGGCGCCGTGGCCCGTGGTGCGGTCTCGCTCCGGCGCGCGCTTAATCCCACGGTGCCGCCTGCGGGCGTGATCGTCGGGGCGTCCATCACGGCGGACCTGCATCGCACGGCCGACGTGGTCGTGATCGGGTCCG
>JBBRDP010000097.1:0-13254 GCA_038203795.1 Gemmatimonadales bacterium | reverse complement strand
CCCGTGGTGCACGACGCAAGCGTCGGCGTCGGGTTACCACCGGTGATCTGAACTGAGAGCGGCGCCGATGAACCAGGATTCAGCGTCACAGCCTGCGGCGTGATGCTGACCAGAACTGGAGGCGGCGGCTCGATGGGAACCGTAACGTCGTCGCCGCAAGCAGCCAGGACGCCAACGGCGGCCAGGCTCAACGCGAGCGACGCGTTTCTCCGAGAAAAGAAGTGCATTCGTCCTCCTCTTGCGAGGTAGTATAAAGGTCTTTTGCTCACACCGGACTGGGGGGCCGGAGACAAGCGTACCACTGAGAAGTCGGCGCCGTGGTCAGCCGCCATCGCTGGCGACACTCACGATTCCGTCGCAGGACACACCTGAGCTGCTTGAGAATGGACACGTCCGGGAAGCGGCCGGCTGGCATCCACAACAGCAGTCAGGGCACCTACGCCCATGTCAAGCACACTGCACACACACTGCACCTTCCCTGCCCTGCAACTACTTCCTGCCCTACTCGCCGGCACACTACACGCCAGCCTCCTGCCATACCTACCGACTCAAACCTGCACATACGCACCGAGCCCACACTACGGGAACATAGTGGTGGCAACGATACCAAGCGCCGAAGTTAGGGACCGCAGGCGCTCCGGTCAAGAAGCGCGTCCACCCCAAATAGCCGTTACTGTCACATTTCCTCAACTTCCGGGGTGAAATCACCCTCCCCCAGTGCAATCTGGCGGGTCTCCGCCCACTCCTGTCAGGAAAATAGACGATTCGCGCCCTCCGGCCGTCACCAGACGGGCACGACCCTCCCGCCACGGGGCGCCTGTCGGCATTCTTCTCCGTATGCCTTTCCCGCCTCGCGACTCGCTCAGGATCCGCCCCCCCAACGCCGCCGACCTGGAAGCCGGCGGCCGACCGTCGCCCTCCGGCCCGGCGCTCAACGCGGCCCAGGCCGCCGCCGCCGCCCACGGCGACTCGCCACTCCTGATCGTGGCCGGAGCCGGCTCCGGAAAAACCCGCACCCTCGTGCACCGCGTCGCCGCCCTCGTCGCTCGCGGCGTGCCGCCCGGACGCATTCTCCTGCTCACGTTCACCCGCCGAGCCGCCCAGGAGATGCTCGACCGCGCCGAACGCCTCGCCGGTGGCTCCACGCAGCGCGTCCAAGGCGGCACCTTCCACGGTATTGCCCATCGAATTCTCCGCCGCTACGGACCCGCCGCCGGCCTGCCGCGTGACTTCACGATTATGGACGCCGCCGACGCCGCCGACCTCATGGGCATCGCCCGCACGAGCCTGGGCTACGGCGAGCCACGCGGCAAAACGCTTGCCGGCCCTATAGACGGACCCGCCCGACGCTTCCCGCGCGCCCAAACCTGCGTCACCGTCTATTCGCGCCAAGTGAATACCGGTCGGACCGTCTCCGACCTGCTCGAAGAGGGCTGGCCGCACTTCGGGGCCTGGGCCGGCGACCTGGAACGCATTTTTACCGAATATGTGCGCCGCAAGACCGATGCGAACCTGCTCGACTACGATGATCTCCTGCTCTCCCTCGCGCTGCTGCTCGAACAGGGCGGCGCGGTGGGCGATCGCATTCGCGGCGATTACGAGCACGTCCTCGTGGACGAATATCAGGACACCAACCCGCTGCAAGCGCGCATTCTGCGCGGCCTGTGTCCACACGGACGCATCACGGTCGTGGGCGATGACGCGCAATCGATCTACGCATTTCGCGGTGCCACGATCGAGAACATCATGACCTTCCCCTCCGAGTTCGCGGGCACCACGATCGTCACACTCGAACAGAACTATCGCTCCACCGCACCCATTCTCGACACCAGCAACACGCTCATCTCGCGCGCCACGTCTCGCTACACCAAAGAGCTCTGGACCGATCGCACGGGCGGAGAACCACCGTGGCTGGTCACCGTGCGCGATGAACGCGAACAAACGCGCTTCATTGTAGATCGCCTGCTGGAACTGCACGAAGAAGGCACACCGCTGCGTGAAATCGCGGTGCTCGTCCGCGCGGGCTATCTCTCCGCCGATCTCGAAATCGAACTCTCGAACCGACGCATCCCATACGAGAAGTGGGGCGGGCTCAAGTTTCTCGAAGCGGCGCATATCAAAGACGTGCTGGCCTTCCTGCGCCTGCTCGACAATCCGCAGGACGAAGTGAGTTGGTACCGACTGCTGCGCTTGCTGCCGGGTGTGGGCGACACCACCGCGCGCACTGCAGTCGAACTGCTGGCCGCGCACGGATGGCAACCGCGCGTACTCGGCGCCGTGCGTGCTTCGTCACGGGCGACGCCGGGACTGGCCGCGCTCGGTGCGTTGCTCGAGGGCATGCGCAGCGCCACCGCGCCCGTGCCTACGAGCGAAGAAATCGCCATGATTCGCCGTCTGTACGATCGCTTGCTCGTGGACACGTACGACGAACCGGCACCGCGACTCGCCGATCTCGATCAACTCGAGATCATTGCGGTAAGCTATCCGTCGCGCACGGAGTTCCTCGCCGCGCTCGCGCTGGAACCACCAGCGGCCACGCAGGATCTGGCCGTGGGCGGCGACGAAGACTCCGATGCCCTCATCATTAGCACCGTACACTCCGCCAAGGGCCGAGAGTGGGACGCCGTGTTCATTCCGTGGACGCTGGACGGCGTGTATCCGATGGCGCGCAGCGCCGACAACGAAGACGCCGTGGAAGAAGAACGTCGACTGCTCTACGTAGCCATGACGCGGGCGCGCGATCACCTCTGCCTCGTGTATCCGCTGCACTCGTATCCCTCGCGCATGGGGGCCGACTATTCTTACGGGCAGCTCTCGCGTTTTCTTGATGAAGGCGTACGCCGTACGATGCAGCGTGTGGCCCTCGGTCCCGATGGTGCACTGCCCTCGCTCATGTCGGGCGCCCCGCTCCCTGAACGCCCCGCCGTCGACCTGCGGGCCCTGCTTCGTGGACGCGTGGGACTCCCGGCACCCACTGATCCACGCAACGATCCCCCTCAATCCCCATCGTCATGAACCTATTGACCGCTCCACTGCTCTCCCGCGCGCTTCGGGCGCGACCGTTGGCGCGACCGTTGGCGCGACCGTTGGTGCGACCGTTGGTGCGACGCGCCGCGCTGGCCATCGGCGCTGCCGCAGCGGTGTCAGGCGTCGCACTCGCTCAACCCACGTTGCCCCCCACCGCCACGCCGCTGCCGATCGATTCCAGCGTGCGCACCGGTGTGCTGCCGAACGGACTCACCTGGTACATCCGCACCAACCCGCGCCCCGAGAATCGCGCCGAACTGCGACTGGCGGTGAACGCCGGCTCCGTCCTCGAAGACAACGACCAGCGCGGTCTCGCACATTTTCTCGAACACATGGCCTTCAACGGGACGCGTCGTTTCGCCAAAAACGATATCGTCAAGTATCTCGAGTCGATCGGCGTGCGCTTCGGTGCCGACCTCAACGCGTACACAGGCTTCGACGAAACGGTGTACATCCTGCCGGTACCCACCGACTCGGCGGGCTTGCTGGCCCGCAGCCTCGATATTCTCGAAGACTGGGCCTCGGCCGTGCTGTTCGACAGCACGGAAGTAACCAATGAGCGCGGTGTCGTCCTTGAAGAATGGCGCAGCTCGCGCGGTGCCAATGCGCGTGTGCTCGACCAGCACTTCCCGGTGCTGTTGCAGGGATCGCGCTACGCCGACCGGTTGCCGATTGGTGACACCGGCATCATTCGCGCTGCGACACCGGCACCGCTCAAGCGCTTTTATCAGGACTGGTATCGACCGAACAACATGGCCGTGATTGCCGTGGGTGATTTTAATGCCGACAGCGTGCAAGCCATGATCGTGTCGCGCTTTGGCAAGCTCACCAATCCGGCCACGGTGCGCGCACGCACGGAAGTGCCCGTGCCGAGTGTGGCCGGCACGCGCGTGTCGATTGCGAGCGATCCCGAGCTGCAGATTTCCACCGTAGAAGTCGTGTGGAAGTTGGCGCGTCGCACCACACAAACGGTTGGCGACTGGCGGCAGCGTCTCATTGAGGACATTTATAACTCCGCGTTCAATCGCCGACTCGCCGAAATTTCGCAGCGCGCCGACGCGCCGTGGGTGGGTGCCTCGTCAGGTGTGAGCGAGTATGCGCGCGCGTCGTCGTCGTATTCGTTGAGTGTTGCAGCGCAGGACGGCAAACTGGAGTCGGCGCTCGAAGCGATTGCCCGTGAGGCGCGACGGGTGGACGAGTTCGGATTCCTCGACAGTGAAATCGCGCGCGTGAAAACAGACGTGCAGCGCAGCTACGAGCGCGCGTATGCAGAGCGCGACAAATCAGAGTCGGGCGGATTCGCCGGCGCGTACATCAGCCACTTCCTGCAGCAGTCGCCGATTCCCGGCATCACCTTCTACAATCGGTGGGTGCCGGCGGCGCTGGCCTCCATCACGCGTGACGACGTGAACGCGGTTGGCCGGACCTGGATCAGCGACAGCGATCGCGCGGTGCTGGCATCGGTGGCGCAGAAGGACGGCGTAACGATTCCAACACGCGAACAGTTGCTGGCCGCACTCACGCGTGCATCGACCGGCACCATTGCGCCGTGGACCGAAACTGTTGTCGCGAGTTCGCTCGTTCCTACACCGCCGGCGCCGGGCCGCATTGTCTCCCGCGGCCGCATCGAGGAGCTCGACATCACCGAATGGAAGCTCGGCAACGGCGTGCGGGTGCTGCTCAAGACGACCGACTTCAAGGCCGACGAAGTGCTTGTGTCCGGTTTCGCGCCCGGTGGCGCGAGCTTGTTGCCGAACGAGCGCGCCGTCGCCGGTGAGTTGGCCACGCTGTTCGTGGAACGCGGTGGTGTGGGCACGCTGTCCGTGATCGATCTGCAAAAAGCGTTGAGCGGCAAGGTGGCGCAGGTTGGTGTGGGGATCACCGATCTGAGCCACGACATCAGCGGTGGCGCGTCGCCCAAGGATTTGCAGACGCTCTTTGAGTTGATCTGGCTCAAGTTCACCGCACCGCGCGTCGACTCCGCCGCCGTCCAGGCGTTTCGCCAGCAGATCTCGGCCGTGCTGTCCAATCGCAGTCGTGCACCGGAGCAGGTGTTCAGCGATACCATCACGCTCACGCTCGCGAACAACAATCCGCGCGTCATTCTGCCGTCTGCCGCCGTCTTCAACAGCGTGACCATTGATGACGCGATGGCGATCTATCGCGATCGTTTCTCCGATGCCAACGGATTTACGTTTGTGTTCGTGGGCAACGTGACGGCTGATGCGCTCGAACCATTCGTGCAAAACTGGCTCGCCGCGCTTCCGTCGGCGGGGCGCGTGGAAACATGGCGCGATACGGGTATCCGTCCGCCGCGCGGCGTGGTGGAAAAGGTGGTGCGCGCCGGCGTGGAGCCACAGGCACAAACCGTGCTGGTGTATCACAACGAACTCGCCAGCACCGTGGCCACACGCCAGGCGTTCCGCACGTTTGGCGACATCCTCGAAACACGGCTCACGGAGGAGTTGCGTGAGGCACTCGGCGGCACGTATTCGGTAGGGGTGTCCGCCACCGCCTCCACGCAGCCGCGCGACGCGCAACAGCTCCTGGTGCAGTTCGGATCGTCACCGGAGAACACCGACACGTTGTTTGCCGCCGTCAAGCGCGTGGTCAACGATCTGCGCGAGCAGGGGCCCAAGGCTGAGGAACTCGCGGCAGCCCTCGAGCAGCAGCGACGTTCACGTGAGGTGTCGAGCAAAGAAAATGGCTACTGGGTGTCGTCCATTCTGACGCGACTTCGCATCGGGACCGATCCTCGTCAGATGCTTGAAGCAGACGCCATCACCAATGCCACAACGGTGCAGAACGTGCGTGACGCTGCGCGCGCGTTTGTCGATCCGGCGCAGTATGTGAAGGTAGTGCTGTTGCCCGAAGCGAAACCCTGAGTTATTCGCGGCTGATCGCGCTGTTTCCGGCGGCCAGCCAGCGTTTTACCGCACCAAACGGATCGTCGGGCTCGGCTTTCGCGAGCTCGACGATTCGTCGTATAGCACGTGGGAGATGTTGGTCTTCCCGCTGAAACACCGCCTCAAAATCATCGAGCCCCGTGGCGTACACGCGTCGTGACATCAACACGGCGTTGTCCAGCGGCACGCGCTGCGCCCACTCGGGTCCGTACGTGGTGAGTTGTGGCACCACCGTGTCGACCAGCCGTATGCGCGCAGCCGCATAGAGCTGCTCGCGCGCCGCCAATCTCGACGCCTTCGCGCCCACCGGATCGATCGAGTCGGGATGTGTCGCGAACGCCGAGTCGAGCGACGCGAACAGTCCCGCCCAGAACGCGCCGAGCACGCGGTCGTCGACCCATTCGCGCTCGGCACGTGCGGTCGATACCGAATCACCGATCGCGCGAAAGAAAGCGATCGCGCCGCGTCCGCCGACAAACGACGCAAACGATTCGTTGAACACCACCTGTCCCTTCGCAAAGAACGTGGTGTGCGTGATTTCGTGAATCACCGTGTTCGCGAGCGATACCGAATCCATGCGCAGCGTTGTGCTCACGAGCGGGTCGTTGAACCAGCCGAGGGTGCTGAAGGCACTGGATGCGCCAACCGATACATCGAAGCCTTCACCTCGCAGCGACTCGGCTGTGCGCAATGCACCGTCAAAGTCAAAGAAGCCTTTGTACGGGAATCGACCCACAATCGGGAACCACCACGTTTTCCGCGCCAGCCGGTCGGGATACGACGCCGACACCACGAGCACGAGTGTGTCACGATCGAGCCGGGTGTAACGCGTAAACGATTGCTGCGGGTCGAGCCCCATCGAATCCCGCGCAAAGGCACGCGCCGCCTGCACGAGTTTGAGCTTCTCCCGCTCGGCGGTCGGCGTGGTACTGTCGGCCACCAACCGATCGATCGGTTTCCGACCGGCGAGAATCTTCGCTTCTTCGAAGGCGGCGCGCGACAGATAGCAACCCATCGGCGAGATCACAAACACCACGGCCAGCAGCAGCACACCGAACACACCAAAACGCCCGACTCTCCGGCGCAAGCTGTTTCGCTCGCGGTCGCGTCCGACTAACCTTGATATCCCATGTCCTTCGTCCATCTGCATTGTCATTCGGAATTCTCGCTCCTCGACGGGGCGAACAGGATCGGGGATCTGATCAAGCGGGCGCAGGGCTTCGAGATGCCTGCACTGGCCATCACCGATCACGGTAACATGCACGCCGCCTGGGAGTTCCAGGAACAGGCGAAAAAGGCGGGCATCAAGCCCGTTCTGGGGATGGAAGCCTACGTGGCGCCCGGTGACCGGCGCCTTCGCGCCAAGGCTGCCCCCGGTCAGAAGTCCAACTATCATCTGGTGCTGCTGGCCCGCGATCTCGTGGGCTATCGCAACCTGGTGAAGCTATCCTCGTTGGCGTACACCGAAGGCTTCTACGGGAAGCCACGGGTGGATCGGGAGACGTTGGTCCGCTACAACGAAGGGATCATCGTGACCTCGGCGTGTATGGCCGGCGAGGTGGCCTCGCACCTGCTGGAGGGGCGCGACGACGCGGCGGCTGAAGTGGCGGCGTGGTATGCCGAGCTGTTCAAGGGCCGGTACTATCTCGAAGTGCAGGCACACGGCAGCGACGGGCAGAGTGGCCTCAACAGCAAGGTGTTCGCTCTCGCTGACAAGCTCGGTTTGCCCGTCGTGGCCACGAACGACGCGCATTTCCTCACGCATGACGATCACGATGCGCACGACGTCTTGCTGTGCATCGGACTCGGCAAGGATCGCAGCGACAACGATCGCATGCGCTACGATGATGGCCTGTACTTCAAGAGCGCGCCGGAGATTTCGGGCCACTTTCCCGGGCGTCCCGATGTGCTGGAGAACACGCTGGCGATCGCCGACTCGGTTGATGTGCAGTTCAGCAAAAAGTACCATGTGCCGGCGTTTCCGTTGCCGGAGGGGATCGACACCGAAAACGAGTACCTCGTCACGTTGTCGACGGCCGGCGCGGAGAAACGCTACGGCGCGCCGCTTCGTGATGAGGTGCGCGATCGTTTGCAGTACGAACTCGATGTCATCACACGCACTGGATACGCCGGCTACTTCCTCATCACGGCCGACTTCATTCAAGCGGCGCGTGATCGCGACATTCCGGTGGGGCCGGGACGCGGATCAGCCGCCGGTTCGCTTGTGGCGTATTCGCTCGGCATTACCGATGTCTGTCCGCTCGAGTTCGACCTGCTGTTCGAACGCTTTCTGAATCCCGAGCGCGTGTCCATGCCCGACGTGGACGTGGACTTCTGTTTTGAGCGTCGCGGTGAAGTGATCGAGTACGTGCGTCAGAAGTACGGCAAGGATTCCGTCGGCCAGATCGTGACATTTGGTACGATGAAGTCTCGTGCCGCGATCAAGGATGTGGGTCGCACGCTCGGCTTCACGCCCGCTGAAACCGACGCGCTTGCAAAGCTGGTCCCGAACGCACCGAACAACTCGCTCACGGTGAAAGAAGCCGTGGTGCAGGTGCCCGAGGTCAAGAAGTTTTATCAGGATGATCCGCGCTACCGGCAGTTGCTCAACTACGCGATCAAGCTTGAAGGGTTGTCGCGACACACCGGCGTACACGCGGCCGGTGTCGTGATCGCGCCGGGCCCGCTTGATGAGTTCATCCCCATTTGCACGCAGGCGAGCAAAGGCGCGGGCGCCGGCGACGAAGAGCGCGTGATTGTCACGCAGTACGACATGAACTGCCTCGAGAAGGCAGGCATGCTCAAGATGGACTTTCTCGGGCTCACCACGCTCACCGTCATTGCCGACACGATCAAACTCGTGAAGCAGACGCGTGACATTGACGTGGTGCTCGAGACGCGCGGCTTCACCGACGACGACACCTATCGGGTGTTGCGCGCCGGACGCACGGGCGGTGTGTTCCAGTTTGAATCGCCGCTCGCCACCGACGTGCTCAAGCGTATGCGCTGCGACCGGTTCGACGACCTTGTCGCGTCCAACGCGCTGCTGCGTCCAGGACCGCTCGACGCGGGCATGCACAATGTGTACATCAAGCGCAAGCGCGGCGAAGAGCCCGTGTCGTACGCGCTGCCCGAACTCGAAACCATTCTCAGCAACACCTACGGCGTCATCACGTATCAGGAACAGGTGATGCGTATTGCCCAGGTGCTGGCGGGCATCTCGCTCGCCGAAGCCGACGTGCTGCGAAAAGCGGTGGGCAAGAAGGATGCCGAGCTCATCAAGAAGGAGCTTGGCAAGTTCGAAACGAAGGCCGTGGCGAAGGGGCACGACGCGGCGATCATCAAGGAGATCGCGGGGCAGATCGAGACGTTTGGGCGGTATGGGTTCAACAAATGTCTTGTGGGCGACACGGAGATTTTTGATGCGTCCTCAGGACGTATGGTTCGCATTGCCGACGTGTACGAACGCAGGGCGTCGCTCACCAGTGTTGCGACCTGTGACACCGACACGCTGGCCTTGCATGAGGGCCGTGTACTCGATGTCATGGACAATGGCATTCGCCCGGTGTTCACGCTGCGTACGGAGAGCGGACGCTCCATTACGGCAACCGCAAACCATCCGTTTCTTGTGCACGACGGTTGGCGCAACCTCGAGTCGTTGCGCCCCGGCGAACACATTGCGGTGCCGCGCCATTTGCCCGCAGCGGGCCACACCGAGTGGCCGGAGCACGAGGTCATCGCGCTCGGTCATCTGCTGGCCGAGGGAAATCTGACACATCCGGCTGGGCTGTATTACTACAATCAGGACGCCGACGCCGTCGCGGATTTTATCGCGGCTGCCGAACAATTTGCCAACGTTCGTTGCACACAAGCCGAGCACAAGGGCACAGCCACGGTGTATACGGGCCGCGCTGATCGGCGAGCGCCCAACGGGATTTTTGAATGGGCGCGCGCACTTGGCATGCTTGGTCGCGGCGCTGTCGACAAGGAGATCCCGCCCGACGCGTTCGCGCTCACGAACGCGCACCTGCGCATTTTGCTCGGCCGTTTGTGGGACGGCGATGGACACATCAATCCGCGCGACCGCTCGGCGTTCTACGCAACATCGTCGCGCCGCCTCGCGTCTCAGGTCCAGCACCTGCTGCTGCGGCTGGGCATCATTGCGCGCCTGCGCGAGGCGTATTTCCCGTACCGCGGTACCAGCAAGACCGGATATCAGGTGTTCGTAACCGGCGCGGAGAACCTGCGCGCGTTCGTGTTGCAGCTTGGACCGCACCTCGTCGCGCGTGCCAAGCGAAGCGCCGCCATGGCCATGCCCACCGTGGCACTGCACGGCCCCTCGCGGGACCTCGTGCCTGTGCGGCCGGTTCGCGCCCTCGCGCGTGCCGCGAAGGAACGCTCGGGCGCCACTTGGCGCGAAATCGAAGTCTCGGCCGATGTGAGCACGCGCGATCTGTATCCCATTGAGACGAATCCTGATAAAATCGGCTTCACTCGCGCAACCGTTTCGCGTCTCGCTTCGCATTTTGGCGATCCGGAGCTACACCGTCTGGCTGACAACGATGTGCTGTGGGACCGCGTGGTGTCGATCGAACCGGCGGGTGAAGCACGTACGTACGACCTGGAGATCGCCGACACGCACAACTTTGTGGCGAACGACATCATCGTTCACAATAGCCACTCCGTCGCCTACTCCGTCCTCTCGTACCACACGGCCTGGCTCAAAACGCACTACCCCGCCGAGTTCATGGCGGCGCTGCTGTCGGCGCAGATCGGCAAGAGCGAAGAGGTCATCAAGTACATCGCCGAGGCGCGCGAGATGGGCCTCGAGGTGCTGGCCCCGGATGTCAACGAGTCGGGGTGGCGTTTCACGGTGGTGGAGCAGAAGCGCGTGCGGTTCGGGCTCGGCGCCGTGCGCAACGTAGGCCACGGCGCGATCGATTCGCTGCTGGCGGCCCGCGCCGACGGTCCGTTCGTCTCGCTGCACGACTTGTGCGCCCGCGTCGAACTGCGCCTGTGCAACAAACGGTTCTTCGAGGCGCTCATCTGCGCGGGCGCCTGCGACTCGCTGGGTGGCCATCGGGCACAACTGCTGAGCGGCCTCGACGCCGCCCTCAACGAGGCCTCACTGCGCCAGGAAGACGCCGCCGCCGGCCAGGTCTCGCTCTTTGGCGACCTGCCTGGAGACGCGGCGACGTCGACGGCTCCCGCCCATGCGTCACTTCCGAACATCGCCGAATGGAGCGAAACGGAGCGGTTGCAGCGGGAGAAGGACCTGCTGGGCTTCTATATTTCAGGACATCCGCTCGACCCGTTTCGCACCGAATGCGAGCTGTTCGCCTCGCACACGCTGGCTGAGCTCAACCCCGGAATCGACCAGTCGATCTCCCTGGGGGTGGTCGTCACGGCGATCAAAAGGCAGATCAGCAAACGGTCGGGTCAGGAGTACGCCCGGTTGACAGTGGAAGATTTTTCCGGATCTTCCGAGTTGTTGGTCTTCGCCGAGAAATGGGCGGCGATCGGCGACCGGGTCCGGGCTGACATCCCCATGCTCATCAAGGGTGGCTACGGTCGCCGGAATCAGGACGAAGAAAACCCGCCGTTCCTTGTCGACTCGGTCACCCGGTTCGCTGAACTGCGCGCCGGGGGCGAAGTTGCCATTACGATCGATTTGGAAAGTGGAATTGATTTGCCTCCAGCCGTCATGGACGACGTGCGTCGTGCAGTGCACGAACACGTCGGGTCAGCGCCGCTGGAACTTCGCTGGAGTGATGACCGGGGCACCGCCGTGCGCTTCCGATCACGCTCGTTGACCATCGCTGCCACGCCGCTCGCGCTGTCCGATCTGCGCGCGCTGTTGGGCCCGGATCGCGTGCGGCTCATTCGCGCCTGATCCGTTCATACGTGTTCGTCTGCCGTCGCGGTTCGCTGCGGGCGGTACTTCCGGAGTTCTCATGGCTGCTCCTTCGCTTGAATTCGAACGGCCGATTCACGAGCTCGAACGCCAGATCGATGAGTTGCGACGCCTGGCCGGCGATCGTGACCTCGATGTGGCCGCCGAGTTGGCGCCGCTCGAGAAAAAGCTGAACGATCTCCGCGTCAGCATTTATCGCGGCCTCACGCCGCTGCAACGTGTTCAGGTGGCGCGCATTCCCAAGCGCCCCTTCACCCTCGACTACATTCGTCTCGCCTTCACCGATTTCATCGAGCTGCACGGTGAGCGGGCGTTCCGGGACGACGCGGCCATCGTTGGCGGATGGGCACGACTCGACGGCGAAACGGTGATGGTGATTGGTCATCAGCGTGGGCGCGACACCAAGGAAAACATCAAGCGCAACTTCGGCATGCCTCACCCCGAAGGGTACCGCAAAGCGCTGCGCCTCATGAAGCTGGCCGAGAAGTTTCAGGTCCCGGTGATCACCCTCATCGACACACCAGGCGCATGGGCCGGACTCGGTGCCGAAGAACGCGGTCAGAGCGAGGCCATTGCGCGCAACTTGTTCGAAATGAGCCAGCTACAGGTCCCGATCATTGCTACCGTGATTGGTGAAGGCGGCTCCGGCGGCGCGCTCGCGCTCGGCGTGGCCGACCGCGTGTTCATGTTCGAGAACGCGGTGTACTCCGTGATCACGGTGGAAGGTTGCGCAGCGATCTTGTGGAAAGACGGCAAGAGCATGGAGATGCGGGAAAAGGCCGCCACGGCACTGCGCATCACGGCGCAGGATCTCTTTGAAATGCGCGTTATCGACGAAATCCTGCCGGAACCCATTGGTGGTGCGCACTCGGATCACGAGGCCACCGCAGCCACGCTCAGGGAAACGCTCAGTCGTCATCTCGACGAGTTGCGCAAGCTCAAGCCTGAGCGATTGGTCCGCAAGCGCCGCGAGAAGTTCCTGCGCATGGGGCAGTTCAACGAGTGATGCGTTCATGACGCATCTCATCGAAGTCGCGTTCGGCGGCAATCGCAAGGCGTTCTTTCAGTGGACCGGCGATGCTCCACCGGCGCTTCGCGCACCAGTGATCGTGGAAGCGGACCGCGGCGAAGATCTGGGCTACGTGCATTCCACCGGCGAGCTCGCCCAGACGCGCTGCAGCGGGTGCAGCCATGGTTGTGGCACCGCTCCGCCGCCCTCCGACCGCGCACTGCGACTGGCCACCACCGACGAACTCGCCCGTGCCAGTACACTGCGCGAAGAGAACGAGGCGGCACGTCGGACATCGCACGAGCGCGCCCGCGCGGCCGGACTCGTCATGAAAATGTCGGACGCGGAGTGGCAATGGGATCGCCGGAAACTCACGCTGTATTTTACCGCCGAAAAGC
>JBBRDP010000096.1:0-13272 GCA_038203795.1 Gemmatimonadales bacterium | reverse complement strand
TCGTCTGCGCGTGGGTGCTTACGTGGGTGTACGTGCGGTGGGCGAATGCCGTGTACGACCCGATGGTGGCCGAGCAGCGCGCCGCACTGCGAGTCGCGCAGACAGCCGCGCAGACAGCCGCGCAGGCAGTCGCGCAGACAGCCGCGCAGACAGCCACGCAGGCGGCCGCGCAGGCAGCCGTACCGCCAGCCGTATCGCGAACCCCCGCCGTCGATGCATCAACGCGAGACGACGCATGACGCAGCCTGCGACCAGTATTGGCGAGCCGAACGCCGTCGCCATCGCGTTTTTTGCCGTGTTCATCGTAGCCACGCTTGGCATCACTTATTGGGCTGCGCGACGCACGCGCACCACCGACGATTTTTACGCGGCCGGCCGCACGGTCACAGCGGGCCAGAATGGGCTTGCACTCGCTGGTGACTACATGAGTGCGGCGTCGTTTCTTGGCATCGCCGGACTGGTCGCGACATCTGGCTTTGACGGGTTGCTCTACTCCACCGGCTGGCTGGTCGGTTGGCCCGTCGTGCTGTTTCTCGTGGCCGAACCTCTGCGCAACCTCGGCCGGTACACCTTCGCCGATGTGGTCGCCGCACGACTCAATCCGCGGCCCGTGCGCATCGCCGCCGCCGTGGGCACGCTCTCGACCATCACGTTCTACCTGATCGCGCAGATGGTTGGTGCGGGTGGCCTCATTCGCCTCTTGCTCGGCGTGCCGTACGAAATCGCCGTGATCGGTGTGGGCGTCGCCATGATGGCGTATGTGTTGTTTGGCGGAATGCTCGCCACCACGTGGGTGCAGATTGTGAAGGCCGTGTTGCTGTTGGGTGGTGCCGCGATGCTCGCGCTGCTGGTGCTGGCGCGATTCAACTTTTCTCCGCTGCAACTGTTTGCGGCGGCGGCGGAGCAATATGGCAGCGGTGTCCTGGCACCTGGCAAGCTGGTACAAAACCCGCTCGACGCCATCTCGCTTGGTATCGCGCTCATGTTCGGCACCGCCGGACTGCCGCACATTCTCATGCGCTTTTACACGGTCCCGGATGCCCGCGCGGCCCGACGGTCGGTGTTTTTTGCGACGGGCCTCATCGGCGTCTTCTACCTGCTCACGTTCATCCTCGGGTTCGGGGCGATGGTGTTGGTCGGTCCCGAGGCGATCCGTGCGGTTGATGCGGGCGGCAACATGGCCGCGCCGCTGCTGGCGGAACTGCTGGGTGGTCAACCATTCCTTGGATTCATCGCCGCCGTGGCGTTCGCAACGATTCTGGCGGTCGTGGCCGGCCTCGCGCTCTCCGGAGCGGCGGCCATCTCGCATGACCTCTGGGCCAGCGTCGTTCGCCGAGGCGCGCCCAAACCGGGCGAAGAGTTGCGCGTCGCGCGTATCGCGACTGTGTGCCTGGCGCTCATTGCGATGGCCCTCGGCATCGTCTTCAAAGGGCAAAACGTGGCGTTTATGGTGGGACTCGCGTTCGCGATCGCGGCCAGCGGCAACTTTCCGGCGCTGCTGTTGGCCGTGTTCTGGCCGCGCACCAGCACCGCCGGCGCGGCCGCGAGCATGGTGATCGGGACAGCCACCACCGTTGGCCTCATCGTGCTCTCACCGGCGATTCAGATCGACCTGCTGCACCATGAGTCGGCCTTCTTCCCGCTCCGGAATCCGGCGCTGGTCTCCGTTCCCGTCTCGTTTGCGGTGGGAATTATGGTGTCGCTTCTCCGCCCCGACCAAGACGGCGCCGCACGATTCGCCGCGCTGGAGCGTCGCACGTTGCTCGGATCGGAAGAGCTCGTGGAGTCGCCGCCGGGGCATTAGCAGAGACAGAAATAGTCGTGGACCGATCGTTGCCGGCCTTCGGCTACGCATGTGGCTCGCAGCTCGGCGTTTTTTGCCGGGTCGGTCTGGGGCGCGGCAAAGGCCGCCGACGTCCAACGCCGCTGCCGGTTCCTGAGCCGTTCGCGATCGCTCACGATTTGCCGCAGTTTTCAAATTGCCTGATATAGATAACCTCTAGCAAAACATAGCTTTAGACGGCTCGTCACCGAGCGATTACCCGCACGCCCGACGACTCGGTGACCTGTGGCACAACGGTTGCTTGTGATAAGGCACTGTAGGTTACTCCGTCCGATTTCTGGCGTGCACCGCTCCCCGTCGATCTACGCACACTATGTGGCTGTCGCTTTCATCTGCGTCCAACTCCAATGATCTGGTGGTCGACGCGACCTTGCGGGTGCTTCCCTCCGCACCGGTCCTGTTCATCCTGATCAGCGTTCTGGCGGGCCTGCTGGCGCTCGCGATCAGCGCACACAGCGCCCGACAGCTGCGCGCGCAAACGCGCTCGCAGGCGGCCGATCTGCAGGCACTGCGCACCCGAGAGCGTCGGCTGCGGCAGACCGTTCGCGACAGCGACCATGGACTCGTGCACCTCGAGCCCTTGCATGATGCCAACGGATCAATCGTAGACTTTCTCGTCACTGACGCGAACACGCGCGCCGCTGCGCTCTTTCGTCGAAGCACCGATGAGATGCAGGGACTGCGCGCCTCGACCTTGGCCAGCATTGCCCAGGACACCGAGCTCTTTCACTCGCTCGTCGAGTCCATTACGCGGGGCGTGCCCTATCGTGCCGAGTTGCGCGCCCATCCACGCTATGTGGCCACCTCATGGCTCCAGGTGCGGGCCGTGCCGATGGACACCGGGCTGATGATTACACTGGCCGACATTCGCGATCGCAAGCGGGAAGCGGCGCGCCTGCGTCGGGCCTCGCAGACAGACGAGCTCACGGGCCTGGTGAACCGCCGCGGTTTTCTCGAGCTCGCCGAGCGCCAGTTGGCCCAGGCGCGGCGCCTTGGGCAAGACACCGTCCTCTTCTACCTCGATTGCGACGCTTTCAAACACATCAACGACGCGCATGGCCACCCCACTGGTGATCGCGCGCTGAAGGAAATCGCCCGGAGCCTGCGCTACGCCGTGCGTGAGACGGATCTGGTCGCGCGCATGGGCGGTGACGAGTTCACCATTCTCGCGACCGACGCCATCGGCAGTTGTGCCGATACCATTCGCGCCAGGATCTATGATCATCTCGATGTCCTGAATGCGCAGGGCGTGCTGCCGACTCCGATCGCGGTCAGCATCGGCCACGTGTACGCACCGGCTGACGGCGCATCCTCGCTCGAAGACTTGCTCGAAGCGGCAGACCGGGATCTGCTGGTGCAGAAGCGTGCCCGACGTGCAGCACGCGCCGCCATGACGGCCATCCAGAGCTCCGGCGTGGCCCCGAAAGGACCGCGCGCTCGACGCTCGGTCAAACAGAACTCAACACGCGAACAGTTGACCGGAGCGGCGTCCGCCGCGTAGGGTTCGGGGATGATCTCCTCCCCCCGCGTGCCTGCATGAGCTTTCGCGCGATCGACCCGTTCCGGGCCGAGCCGCTCGCTGATGTGCCGGCGCTCGACGCGCCGACCATCGAACGTGTCGTGCGTGAAAGCGTTGACGCGCAGCGGGAATGGCGTCATCGATCGCTCGACCAGCGCAGTCGATTCATTGAGCGCTTGGGCGCCCTCCTGCGTGTGGAGCGTGATGCCCTCGCCTTGCGCTGCACGCTGGAGATGGGCAAGCCGTTGGCGGCGGCGCGCGCTGAAGTGGAGAAGTGTGCTGCACTCTGCGACATGGCGGTGCAACTCGCGCCGCGCGCACTCGCGCCCGAACGCATTACCGAAGACACACTCGGCGCGTGGCGCGTGGAGTATCAGCCGCTCGGTGTACTGCTCGCGATCATGCCCTGGAACTTCCCCTACTGGCAGGCGATGCGCGTCATCGTGCCCAACCTGCTTGCGGGTAACGCGGTGCTGCACAAGCCGGCCGGATCGGTGCCGGGATGTGCGCAGCAGTTACACGCGTTGATCGCGCAGGCCGCACGCGAGTGTGGTGCGTCGCCGGCGCTGGCGCCGCTCTTTCTCGTGGCGAGTGACGATATCAAAGCGCTCATCGGCGACCATCGCATCGCGGCCATCACGCTCACGGGCAGCGAAGCGGCGGGTCGTTCGGTCGCCGAAGCCGCCGGGACGCACCTCAAGAAGGTGGTGCTCGAACTCGGCGGCAGTGATCCGTTCATCGTGCTGCCAGACGCCGACGTCGAGCGTGCGGCGCGTGCGGCGGTCACAGGTCGCATGGTCAACTCCGGGCAGTCCTGCATTGCGGCCAAACGGTTTGTGGTGTGCGACGAAGTGTACGATGCGTTTCTGGCGTCGTTCAGCCGTCGCGTCACGGCTCTGCGGGTCGGCGATCCGCAGCATCCGAACACGGAAATCGGGCCGTTGGCCACCGCCGATCTGCGCGAGACACTCGACCAACAGGTTGCGCAATCGATCGCTGCGGGCGCACGCATTGCCGCGCAAGCCGCAGTGCCCGACGGTCCGGGATTTTTCTTTCCGCCGACGGTGCTCGTGGATGTGCCCGACGGATGTCCAGCCGCCGACGACGAACTCTTTGGACCCGTTGCGTCAGTGTTTCGCGTGGCCGATGCAGACGAAGCCCTGGCCCGCGCGAACGCGACCCGATTCGGGCTCGGCGCGAGTGTGTGGACCAGCGCTCCGCGACTGGCGGCGAGATTTGTCGCGGAACTCGAAGTTGGTATGGTGTTCGTGAACGAAATCGTCGTGTCCGATGCGCGCGTGCCGTTTGGCGGCATCAAACAATCCGGCATGGGGCGCGAACTCGGCTCAATCGGCTTCCGTGAATTCACAAACATGAAGACAGTGCGGGTCGCGGAATAGGCGAACACGCACGACGCGCTTACGTCGAGGGGCGCGGGTCGCTCATGATCATCTCTTCATCGAAAGCCGCGTCGTCATCGTCTGTTGTGCCTTCAAAGACGCGCCGCCACCATGGTCGCGGATCGTCGGCCCGTCGCATTGCTTTGATGACGCTCCGCCACGCCCGGCGCAGCTCCGCCGCATCGCTGAATCGTGAATCCGCAATCGGGTGCAATCCGCGCGCCAGAAATTCCTCGAGCGGTGGCGGAAACGCCGCCAGTTGCAGTCGCTCGGTGAGCCGATCACCCAACTGTTGCGCCAGCACCTGCTCGGCGCTCGCGTCGCCGAATGGGGCACGTCCGGTGAGCACGAAATACACGATGCCGGCTATGGCGTAGCAGTCGGTCGCCGGCCCCTGCGGCTCCCCGAGCAGTTGCTCCGGTGCCGCAAATGCCGGCGTTCCCGACGAACCGGTGGCCGCGTCCTCGCCCCACGCCTGCGCGATGCCGAAATCACCGATGCGCCAGCGGCGATAGCGATCGATCAGGATGTTCTCCGGCTTGAGATCACGATGAATAATGCCGCTCGCGTGCGCCGCCAGCAGTCCATCGAGTACGCCGTCGACCGACATCGCGATGTCCTCGAAGTCACGCGGTCCGCGGCGCGCCACGAGACTCGCCACGGAACCGCCTTCGGCCAGCTCCATCGTGTACCACACCACGCCGCCGCGTTCATCGCTGTCGTAAATCGGCACGATGGCCGGATGCGCGAGTTGAGCGGCGAGACGCGCTTCACGACGAAATCGCGCCACCGCGACGTCGTCCTTCGCGATGTGCGGATGCAATACTTTGATCGCCACTTCGCGCGCCAGCGTGAGATCACGCGCGCGCCACACGCTCCCGAACGTACCGGAGCCGAGCGGTGCCAGAATTTCGTAGTCGTCGCCGGTGGCCCACCGCAGGCGCGCTTCCGGCGTCTCCTGCGTTGACGGAATCTCATCGCCTTCCGGTTCCACGAGGACCGCGCGCAGCGACACCACCCGATCGACTTCTCGCAGGAAGGTGCGTACCGACGGGAACCGTTCCTTCGGATCGGCGTGCAGCGCCTGCTCGAGCGCGCGCGCGAGTCCAACCGGACAATCCGGTCGCAGCAGCGTGATCGGCGGCGCATCGCGCTCCGGCGGTGTCTCTCCCGTGAGGGCCGTGAAGACCATGGCCGCCAGCTGCCACTGATCGCTGGCCAGCGTTGGAACGATCTCGCCATCGCGCCACTCGGGAGCCTGCGGCGTGCGCGCGGGATCCGGCGTCAGACCGGCTGGCACTTGCTCAGGTTGCAAGGACCATTCCCAGCCGAGCAACCACAAGCGTCCGCCCGGCGTGAGCCACACATTGTATGCGGAGAGCGCGCGATGCAGGGAGCCGGCGTCATGCAGATACGCCATTGCACTGCCCGCCTCGCGCAGAATCTGGAGCACCGTGGGCACGGATTCCGGTCCCATACGGACGACGCGCTGGGCGACGGTTTCGCCGGCGATCCAGCGGCGCAGATAGCCCGGTCCGCGACGACTCTCGCTGTAGTTCGCCCAGTAGTGATACGTGGTGGGAATGGACGGATGGTTCCGGTGCGCCAGCGCGCGGGCTTCATCACGCAACCAATTGTCGTGCGCCGGATCGGGCGCGCTCACCAGCGACAGCGAACGCCCGAGCGCGTCAACCACTTCCTGATAGTGTCGCCGATCACCCCACACGCTATCCTGCCCCCACGACCACCCGGGCGGCAAGGTCCAGTCGGCGAGGTGGCGCGGCAGCGCGGCCCGCAGACGGCTGGGCGTGAGGAGAGGATCGACCGAAGGCATCGAAGGAAGTTAAGCGGATTGAAGCGTGACGGTGAGCGTCGTGCCCACCCCAAATTCGCTGCGCACCGCAATCGTGCCACCCCATCCCTCCAACGTGCGACGGCTGATCGCCAATCCGAGTCCGCTGCCGCTCGTGCGCGTGGAGAAATGCGGCTGAAAAATGAAGCTCATGATCTCCGGCGTCATGCCATCGCCATTGTCTCGCACCGTGATGCACACACGTTCGCCATCGCGCGCCAGTGCCGTGTGAACCGCGCGCGCGTGAGCCAGTCGTGCGTTCTCGAGCAAATTGAGCAAGACTTCTTTCAGTTCTTCGGCTCGCGCCAGACCGAAAATCGGAGCCACCGGCGCCGACGTGCTGTCGACATGCACGCCGTCAATCTCGAGCTCCCATACCACATCGCTCTCGCCCATGCGCTCGAGCTCAATGACATCGCGCGCCACCAGTGCGATATCCACGCGCTCGCCCGGCGCACGTTCGGCCGGCACGCTGCCGTAGCGACTGAATGCCCGCGCGATCTCGTCGAGATGATCGATCTCGTTGAGAATGCGCGTGACGTTGGTGTCGAGAATATTCGCGAAATCACTGCGTCCGTCACGCCAGGCACGACGCAAGTGCTGCACACCAAGCCGAATGGGTGTGAGTGGATTCTTGATTTCGTGTGCCACCTGACGCGCCATCTCGCCCCACGCGAGAACGCGCTGGGCCGTGGCGAGATCGGTGACATCATCAAGGGTCAGCACAGCGCCACCGGGCAGACGAGTGAGCGATGCGCGCAACTGGCGTTCCGGCGCTGCGGCGGCCAACGCCGACGTACGATCACCAGGCAAAGAAACGTCAGGCACACGGACGGCGAGTGTGGTGACGTCGAATGCGCTGAGCGCACGATCGGGACGCTCAAGAAAATCTCGCACGCGTTCCGCGACGCGCGGCCATTCGCCGAGTTCACGCGCACTGCGGGTGTCCCCGCCCGGGCCGAGCAGCATCGTGCCCGGCGGCAGTGTCGTACCCAGCAGCAGCTCCGCGCGCGGATTGGCGAGCAATACGGTGCCGTCGTGTCGCACCGCCACCACGCCACTGGCCACCTCGCGCAGCACCGCCGCCGTGCGGCGCTGCGCTTCTTCGAGCGCGGCGCGACTCGTTGACAAATCGGTTGCCATGCGAGCGAACGCGCCGAACACGGGCACAAACTCCGCCGGTGGCAAGACATCGAGCGGGGGCATCGGACGCCCGCTCGCAATGGCCAGAGCCGCGTCGCGCAGCGTTCCGATCGGACGCGCCAGCGTTCGGGCCGCCACGCCGCTCAGCCACAGCGCGGCGAGGACTCCCGCTACAACGGCCAGGGCCACCAGAATCGCCAAATCTGATCGACGTGCGTCGAGGGCGAACTCATCGCCGCGCGCGGCGGTGGCCAGCACCAGTGGTGCGCCTTCCGGCCCGAGGGTCGGGCGGAATCCCACGAGCGCGGAGCGCGTCGCGAGTTGCACCGAGTGTGTGAAGAGGAGCTCACCATTGGCATCGAGGCGCAACACATCACCCTGCACTCCGCTGGGCACACCGGCCGGCAGCAACGTGCCAAACGGTGCCAGTTCCGCGAGTATCGGGTCGCTGGCCTGTCGGAGCACACCATCACGGTAGGCGAAGAGCGGACCGCCCACCGCATCGGTAAGTGCCGCCAGCGCATCGGTCGTGAGCAACCCCTGGAGTCCGTTGGCATCGCGAGACGTCGGCAGGTCCACCGTGCGCAGCGCCTCGCGCACGAGCAGCTCGCGGACGTTGCGATCGTCCTCGCGGAGTCGATACGCTTCCCACGCGGCAAACGCCGCCGAGGGGGCGAGGAAAAATGCCAGCAACGCCACCGACAGCTGCGACCGGTACGCCCGTCGCCACCGCCGCAGCTGTCGGCGGAACCAGCGCCAGAACCCGCCGTCGGCCATCGCGCTCGCGGTCCAGATCAAGAGGACAATCGCCACGTCGAGCAGCACCAGCAGGGCCCCACGCGGCAGGAGCGCACCGAGGCCCCGCAGGTCCACTTCGACACGGGCTTGGCGCTGCTCGCCCGCCACTCCAGCGAGGGCGTCCCCAATCATGCGATCGCCCGCACGACGCCACGTCACCTGCTCCGACAGTGCCGTCGGCGCGCCAGCCAACAACACCCCAAGCGTGAGGCTGTAGGGCGGCGTCCGGTCGGGTGTTGTGGCGAGGCCGGTGAGCCGCGCGAACGGATCGCTGGGCAAGAGCCAGGTGCGCGGTGGTACCGCAATCGTGACCACCGAGTCGCGGCCAAAGGGCAAGCCGGCAACGAGCATTGTGAAGGGCCCGTCTCGCGCCGACGCCAGATCGGCCACGCCCGACGCACGAACCCGCATCGCCATGCGGGCTTGCACCCCCTCTTCGTCGGCAATGTCGACGAGCGAGACGTCGGCCACCGGCTCGCTCGGCGATGCCGCCGTCCACACCGCGAGCCGCGCCGGATATCCGGCCCGCGCCAGGTCGGACGCGGCGAAGGATTGCATCAGACGAACGCGCGTGATCGGCTGTCGATCCCGTGTCACCGCTTCGGCGAAACGCACCAACAGATCAGCCGCACTCGTGTCGGCGGCGCTCAGTCGCTGCACATCGCGTTCGGCGAGCTGCATGCGTGTGCGTGTGGTCGCCCCCCACGTAAGGGTGATCGCGCCGCACCCTGCCACAAACGCCACCGCCGTCACCAGCGCCCGGCCACGTCGGACGAAAGCCAGGCAGGCAATGGCCAGAATCCACAGCACGGCGTACCAATCCGGGAACGCGCCCGGCGCCTCCCACAACACCGGCGCGGCGATGGCCGCCACGACCGCTACCAGCGGACCGATGGCCGCCGGCAATCCACGGCGTCGTCCGATCACGACTTGGCCAGCACTGGCACCGGCAATCAGAATGCCGGCCGCCGCCAGAGCGATCGACAGCTGCCACGCCACCCACAGCCCAAGGCTTGGCCCGCTCGGAGGAAACGCGATGCCGCGCGACAAATCACGCAACGCGAATGGCCCGAGCGCGGCAATGCCGACGACCAGGCCCACATTGAGTAGCCGCGATTCGTTGCGCCGCGCGCTGCGCAATACACGAAAGAGCGCCAGCAGCGCCAGCAGTGCCGCGATCGCCAGCGCGGCGATGTTACCAGTGAGCGGCCCAGCCACCGGAGAGAAGTAGTTCGCCGCACTGAAGAGTGGCGAGACGTTTGACAGTGCGCCGAGTGGCGCGAGGAACAGTGCGGTCAACAAGCCGAACACAGTGAGCAGACGTTCGCGCAATCGCGCCGGCCGTCGCCACGCCACGACGAGCACGAGCATGGCGGCCAGTGCCAACGGCACAGCGGTTCGCACCAGCGCGCGCTGCTGTCCCGCGAGCCGTGCCTCGTCGAGCGAACGCGCGGCCGCCGACACCACCACCACGGGTTGCTGGCTCAGTGCGGACAGCACCTGACGGCGCGTGGGATCGGCGGAGTCCACCGGATAACTCGCGGACGCTGGGTCGAGTCGAATGGACGCAACAATTTCCGGCGACACCACACGTGGTACAAGCGCCTGCGCGAAGCGATCGGCCGGCGGTGCCGCGCTCAGCAACAGCGTGGCCACGGCCGTGCGTTCGCCACGTGTCACCTGCGCCGTCAACGAGGTGTGGAACGCCCCGCGCACAAAGCGAACCATGTCAGCGTCGGGGAACAGTATCACGCGCGCCTGTCCGTCGCGCGCCGTCATCACACCATTCACAAAAACGGCCACGCCGACCTCGGCGCGCCGCACCGGCGGCACCGCCGCGATTCCGGTTTCGGCGGCTTTTGTCGCCGCCTCGACAAGCTGCGTTTGGGCGGTCGCGATCGCGTCAGCGACACGCTGCACATCGACGGTGCGCGCGGCGATCGCCCACATCTCACCCGCCCGCGCGAGCTCACGATCAGCCTGGGTTTCCGCCGCCGCAATGCCGAGGGCGAGCGCGAGCGCGCCCATGGCCGCCACCGCGTACCACCGGGGACGCCGCAGTCGTCGCACGCTGACCAGCGTCGCGAGCAGCCCAATCGCCGCCAGCAGGAGCGACCCGACGTCTTCCGATCGCTGCCAGCGCGCCAAGGCGATGAGGCACAGGAGCGCCCCGCCGGTCCAGAGCGCCGGCCAGCGAGGCGTGTCGGCGAGTGCGTCAGTCGCGGGCGCGGGAGTCGCCAAGCGTGTGTGGGCGAGGTGGGAAGCGGAGCAGGATCGTCGTCTCTCCCAAACTTATCACCGGTGGCCGGAAAGCCCGAGACGCAAGCGATCACGCACCCGGCCGGTCATGCACGGGTGCCCGAAGTCGCTACATTTCAGTGATGGTCCGACGTTCCCCGGGCGCCCGCGCCGCGCGGGCGTCGATGTTGATATCCTCGTTGTTATCCTCCGTGGTGCCGCTCCTTTCGGGGGCTCGCCATGTGTTCCACGAGGCGCCCCGCAGCGAGCGGTCGGCGGCGCAACCCGACCACCTCGACGTCGGCAGCTTCACAATCCTTCGCGAGGGTGCGCGCGTGGGTCGCGAGCAGTTCAGTCTGCGCCACGTGGGATCGCCCGACGGCGTCGCGTTCGAGCTGCGCGCCGAGTCGGCCGTTGACGACCGCCGACTCGCCACACGGCTCGAGACCGATTCCGCCGGTTCGCCGCTCCGCTACACGGCCGAGGTGCGCTCCGGTGCCGATATCGTACTCCGCCTGGGCGGTCAGCGCGTGCGCGGTCGGTTCGCCACGCTGGCGCGAACCGATCGCGGCGAGGCGGCGCGCGAATACCTGCTCCCCGAGTCCGCGATGGTGCTCGAGGTGGAGTCGTTTCACCAAATCGCGATGGCTGTTCGTGCACGGGCCGGTCGGACCGACTTCACCATCCGCGCTCTCGCTCCGATGGAGAATCGGGAGCGGGATGTGCGCTTTACCCTCGATGCAGCCGTTGATTCCGTGACCGTGGCCGGCGTTCGGCTGACCGCTGCACGATGGATTGTCGACGATCCGGGCCGTCGGCGTGTCTTATGGACGGACGCCGAAGACCGCGTGCTTCGGGTAACCGTCCCGGCACTTGGCCTCGACGCGACCAGAGATGACGTGCCCAGATGAGCGGTCGCGTCGTGACACCATCCCGCCACGCAGCTGAAACCTCTCGGCGACAGCCAACGTACAGTCGGATGTCCTCCCCATTCATCCCTTTACTGCTCATGCGAATTCTGCTGCTCGTGCTCGCGTGCCTCGGCACGGCTTCCGCTCTTGGTGCTCAAGTCGCTCTCGCACCCGCGCAAGGTCCGGTTCTGACCCTTGAAGAAGCACTGGCGACCGCCCGCCAGAACAATCCGGGCTACCGTACCGCTCTGAACGCCCAGCGTACCGCCGACGCCAACGTGCGCAGTGCGTACGGCTCATTTCTCCCCAACGTCAGCTCTGGCTTCAGCGGATCGTGGCGTGAAGGCCGTCAGGAGTTCTTCGGCGGTCAGGGGTTCGGTGCCACCAACGATCAGCTCAATACCAACGGCAACATCAACGCCAACTTGACGCTTTCGTTGGCGGCGGTGAACCAGTTGCGCGCGCAGCAGGCGAGCGCGCAGGCGGTCGAATCGGACATCTCGGCGGCCGAACAGAATCTGCGGCAACAGGTCACGATCCAGTTCATTTCGGCGCGGCAGGCTGAAGCGCGAGCGATTCTGCAAGACACCTTGATCTACACCACGCGCGCGCAGCTCGAGTTGGCACGCGCGCGGCTCACCGTGGGCTCCGGCACGCAGCTCGACGTGCAGCGAGCCGAAGTAGGCAACGGACAGCAGCGCGTCGCCGCCTTGCAGGCGCGCAACTCGGCCGACATCGAGATCTTGCGGCTCTATCAGTTGATGGGCATCGCGCCGGTCGCGGGAACGCGCCTCACGGGGCCGCTTGACGTGGTGCTTCCAACCATGGCAGTGAACGACCTGCTCGCGGAAGCGCGCCGCGGTAACCCGGTCATTGAGTCGGCACGATTGCGACAGGAGCAGGCGAGTCGCGGTGTGTCCGTTGCGCGCAGCCAATATGCGCCAACGCTCAATCTGAGCTCTGGCGTCTCCGGATTCGCGTTGCGCTCCACCAATACCGGAGCGCTGATTGCGCAGGGTCAGGCGGGCTTGGCGTCGCAACGTGCCAGTTGCATTCGCAGCGAAGAAGTGCGTGCCGCCGCTGGACTTCCGAACCGTCTGGCACAATGCGCCCTGATCGAGTGGTCTCCAGAAGCCGAAGCGGGCATTCGCGCGGAGCAGGACCGCTTTCCGTTCGGCTTGCAGCGCGCGCCGTACAACTTCAGCGCGTCCGTGTCGCTGCCGCTGTTCAACGGGTTTCGTCGCGAATCAGACGTGCAGACCGCCACGGTGCAGCGCCGCAACGCCGAGAATACGCTCCGTCAGGAAGAGCTGCGCGTGTTCACCGATATCACGGCCGCGTATCTGACGCTCACCGCGCAGAAGCAGGCGGTAGACCTGCAGATCGAGAACTCGGCGACGGCGCGCATTGCGTTGTCGCTCGCCGAAGAGCGCTATCGCGCCGGTGCCATCAATCTGGTTGATCTGATTCAGGCACGCACCGATTTCGAACGCGCCGAAACCGATCGCATCAATGCCATCTTTGATTTTCAGCGTGCGTTCACGCAGCTCGAAGCGGCCGTTGGACGT
>JBBRDP010000095.1:0-13399 GCA_038203795.1 Gemmatimonadales bacterium | reverse complement strand
GGCGTGATGCCGCGTGCCACGAGCGCCGGCAGCACGTCGGCAGCGTTGCCAAGCAAGCCGATGGAGAGGGCAATGCCCGAGGCCTGCGCCGCGCGCAGTTCGTTGATCGCGCTCTCCAGATCGGTGGCCATTCGATCGCAGTATCCGGTGTCAAGCCGCTTCTGAATACGGGACGCATCAACTTCCACGGCGAGGACCGCCGCACCGTGCATGGTGGCGGCCAGTGGCTGCGCACCACCCATTCCACCGAGCCCCGCCGTCACGACCAGTCTGCCCGCAAGGGAGCCGCCGAAGTGCCTGGTAGCCACGGCGCCGAAGGTTTCGTACGTGCCCTGCACAATGCCTTGCGAACCGATATAAATCCACGACCCGGCGGTCATCTGTCCGTACATCGTGAGGCCGAGTTTTTCGAGCCGACGAAACTCATCCCAGTTCGCCCAACGGCCCACCAGATTCGCGTTGGCAATGAGCACGCGCGGTGCGTCTTCATGCGTGTGAAAGACCGCCACCGGCTTACCACTTTGCACGAGCAGCGTTTCGTCGTTTTCAAGCGCCTGCAGCGAACGCACGATGACATCGAAACACTCCCAGTCACGCACCGCCTTACCTGTACCGCCGTACACCACCAGATCGTCGGGACGTTCGGCTACGTCGGCGTCCAGATTGTTCATCAGCATGCGTAACGCGGCCTCTTGCAGCCAGCCTTTGCAGCTGAGCGTAGTACCGCGTGCGGCGCGCACGGGACGCGGACCGCTGATGCGTGCAGTCTCGGTCATCCGTTAGCCTCGCGAAGTCCGGACGGCTCGAACTCGCCATTCGCCAACGCCTCGGCGAGCACCAGAATATCCGGCGACGGCGGACGATCCCCACTGCGCGCCGGCACAATGCGTCGTACGCGTGCATGCGCCGCTTCCAGTGGCTCGCTGCTCCGCAGCGGCCTCCGGAAGTCGATCGCATCAGCAGCACACAACAGCTCCACGGCGAGCACGTGTCGCAGGCCGTGCACACTCTGGCGCAGCTTGAGTGCCGCACCCATCGCCATCGGCACGACGTCTTCCTTGTTGCCGTCGGTGGGAATGGAATCCACGCTGGCCGGTGCGGCGAGCCGCTTCAAGTCGCTCGTGATCGCGGCGGCCGTGACCTGCGCCATCATCAATCCAGACTCAAGTCCCGGACGTTCAGCGAGAAACGCCGGCAATCCCTGATTGAAATCGGGATGCACAAGTCGATCGGTGCGACGTTCGCTGATAACGGCCAGATTTGCGCAGATAATCGCGAGCAGATCGGCGGCCATGGCAACGGCTTGTCCATGAAAATTGCCACCGCTGAGCAGTTCACCACTTTCCAGCACCAACGGATTGTCAGTCGCCGCGTTCAGCTCGTGCCCGATCACGCCGAGCGCGAACTCAATCGCATCGAGCGCGGGGCCGTGTACCTGCGGCATACAGCGCAGCGCGTACGCGTCCTGTACCCGCGGATCGCCGCTGCGGTGCGATTCGCGCAGCGCACTGCCGGCGAGCAGCTCGCGAAGGAGCGCCGCAGAGGTGCGCTGACCAGCCTGACCGCGCGCGTCCTGTATGCGAGCGTCGAACGCATCTGGAGTGCCAAGCAACGCATCGAGTGTCATGGCACCCACAACGTGGGCCGCGCGCCAGAGGCGAAGCAGTTCGCCTGCCGCGAGCGCGCTCACGGCGGTGTGTGCCTGCGTGCCGTTGATGAGCGCGAGCCCTTCCTTGGCGGCCAGTGTCACGGGAACGAGACCGGCCCGCGCGAGAATCGTCGCGCCGTCAGATTCTTCGCCGCCAAATCGTGCGCGACCCTCGCCAATCAATACCAGCGCGAGATGCGCGAGTGGGGCGAGATCGCCGCTCGCGCCGACGCTGCCCTGCTCGGGGATCATCGGCACCACACCGGCGTTCAGCATGTGCAGCAACAAATCAACCAGGTCAGGGCGCGCACCCGCATACCCGGAGGCCAATACGTTTGCGCGCAATAACATCATTGCGCGGACTTCCGGCTCCAAAAGCGGCGCGCCAATTCCAGCCGCATGACTGCGCACCAGATTGCGTTGCAGCGTGGCCAGCTCGTCGTGCGCAATCGCGATCTCGGACAGCTTGCCAAACCCGGTGTTGAGACCGTACACCGGAATGCCGCTCGCAATGGCCCCCTCAACCACCGCACGCGTACGCTGCATGCGCGCCCGGGCCTCGGAGTCGAGCGACACCCGGGCGTGCTCACACGCCACGGCCTCAAGCACCTCACGCTGCAAGGTACGACCATCAACGAGGTACCTCACGCCTGCGGTCACCGCACCGTCCGCCGATCGTAGTTGAACTTGATCTCGGGTGACGCCTTGAGCGCGATGAAAAAGTTGAACGTGAAGTTGCCGTTGGGAACGCGACTGAACGAGAAGGTCGCTGTCCAGTCATGCAGTTCGCGTTGCAAGCCCAGTTGCAGCGAGCCGAAGTCGCTGCGCACCACGTCGTATTGCCCCGTCATGCTTGCGCTCCAGTTGGGCGTGAGGCCGAATGACAAGTTGCCGCTGAGATTTTCAGTGGCTGGGCGAAGATACACCGGTCCACCCACCGTGGTCTGTCCTTCCGGCTCAAAGCCGGCGGGCGGCGAGAGCGTGGCATTGGCCAGACAGTCCTGATAGGCGAACGAACCCTCCGGAATGCTTCGACAGGCGATTGATGGATCGTATTCAATCTGCGTGCCACCAATTTGCGGACGCTGCCGATTCGCGTTGTACGTCAGCGATAGCTGCCAACCCGCCCCCGACGACGGTAGTGCCATCGGTGCGCCGCGCGCCTGGGAACCGGCCGCGTTCAGTCCGCCTCCCCCACGCTGCGCAAAATCACTCCGGCGCGCCCTCGTGAGCGAGTCCGCGTCCTCCGGCACTTCAATCGCGCCACGACGCCCGAACACTCGTCCCAGCAGCGCCACCAGTCCGGATCTACCGTCGAGTGAGAAGTTGACGGCGAGCGACGTGCGGAAGGGACGAAAGATCGCCGTGTCGCTGATGGGATCACCCTGAAAGAGTTCGTAACCCATCTGGAAATCGAGATTGGGCAGCAGATCGGTGCGCGCTGAGATATTGAAGTTCTGCTCAACGAGTCCTGACGCAGCGGTATCAGCACGAATGAAGTCGTAGGTGAGCGATGAAAAGTTGAGTGCGAGCAGTCTCACCTTCTTTCCTTCGGCCGCTGCGGCGGACGCGCGGGGAGGCGCGTTGGGATCGTCGCCAGCGCCCCGTACGATGACGGTATCCGCGCCCACCGCCGCGCTGTCAACGACGGCGGCGCCTGGGCGCGGACTCGCCAATCCGGTGGACTCACGTGGACGCAGTTTCGCTTCAAAGGTGGTCGCGAACGACATCGACACCGCGTTCCGTGGCAGCGCACCCAGATACCCCTGACGCCGCTGGCCGGTAGCCTGCAGGAAATCATCGCTGACCTGTGCCGCCGGCGACAAACTATACGAGAAGCTGGGCGTGATCGAATGACGAAACGCTTCCACGGGACCGATGCCGGGAATAATACCGAACAGTGCCGGAGCCGCACTCAGGCCGTACTGCAGTCGCTTGGGCTGCGACACATATTTTCCACCGCTCAACTCGGAACGGATAATCAGGCCATACGATGGATCGGTGTTGACGAGCGTCACATTGGGCGAGACCTTCCAGCTGCCCTGCAGAAACTGCGGCAAGTTGAACGACGTGTTCCAGTCAATGCTCGTGAAGACCCGCTGCGCGAAGACTCGGGTCGTGGTAATCGAGCTGTCGCGCACGTCGCGCACGATCTTCTGCTCCGGATAATCGTCGAAGCGTTCGCGAACTGAGATACTGTTGCTCAGCTGGAAACCGAAAATATTGATCGGGGTTTCAAAGCCAAAGTTGGTGTTGCGACGCGAGGCGTTCACCCGCGTGCTGTCCAGCCGGCCCAAGGAGTCCCGACGATAGATGTTCGCGAACTGGATGCCCTGATCGATGTTGTCTGTCCGAGACTGGTTGAACCGCACGCTCGGCGTCCACTCCAGCCGACCCAGCGCGAGCGTACCCATCGTAAGACTGAAGTTCGGCAGATCCATATCGGTTTGCTGCCGCCCGGGATACTGTCGGCGCGTCCCACCCACACTGATGCGCGCCGGCCCTACACGCGTCTGGTAGTTCATTTGCGACACGATCGTGGCCACTGACGCGACCGGATTGAACGTGGTCTGCCGCTGCACGGTGGTGCTCTGCACCCAGTTGATGTTCGCGTTCAGGCGCGTGTTCTTGCTGAACGCCTGACTGTGGCGCCATGAGAGTGACGTGTTCGTCTGCCCGCCGTTCTGACCAAGATACGAGATCGCGAAGTTTCCATCGATGAATCGCGAGAGCCACTTGTAGCGTAAATCGGTGTTGCCGCGAATCCACCCCGCGTCAAACCCGCCGCCGCTGCCGCCGGAACGCCAGTCCATCGAAACTTCCGCATCGGCGTAGTCGCTCAGCGCGAAGAACCAACCGATATTCTCCACGGTGCGCTGATAGTTCGAGCTGTTGCGAAACAGCTCGGCCACGCCGAATCTGGGCGTGAGCATACCGCTGCGACGACCGGACCGAATGTCCTGGAACAGGAAGGGCAGCCGGAAGACCGGCACTTCCCCGATGTACAAATCTACCCACCGCGCGACCAGCACATTCTCCGACACCAATTTAATGTCGCTCGCCGTGAAGTGAAAATGCGGCTCGGTCAGATCGCAGTACGTGAAGTCGGCGTTGTGAAAGAACAGGCGACGCCCGCCGGTCAGCGTGGTGTCGCCGAGGATCGTGCCTGATTCCGCCGTGACGAAAAGGCGCTGACCCGAAACCACCGACGTGGAAAACGCCCCCGTGGTGCCTTCGAGGGTTTCAAGATCATAACGAATGTTGCCGAGGGCCACGAAGTCGTCCGCATCCTCTTGGGAGGGGTCACGCAGAATCACGGTGTCACCGGTGGCGACTACCATCTTCGTGCCGTCATCGTACACGATCGTGTCGCCCACGAGCGTGACATCGCCGCGACGCACCGCCGATGGCTTGCCCTGCATGGTGAGCAGTTTGGTGACCGCGTCGAACTGGACCGTGTTTCCCTGATACTGCACTTTGGTATAGCCGGGCAAACTCAAGAGCTCCCGCATGGTCGAGTCGGGCTCGGCCCAATCAATCAGCGGACGATCCCGACTGAGCGGCGTGCTTTCGGTGGCGCCGGTGCCGGTACTGGGGGGCTGCGTGCGCTGCTGCGCGGCGGCCACCGATGGCAGCAGCGCCAGCGCCGTGACGCACGCCGCGACGCACGCCATGACGGCGGCGAACACACACCAATGCACGCGCCGCTGCGGCGCCGGTCGGAGTAATTCCGGACCGGCGGTGATGAACCACGTCACGCGATTGCCTCGCTCCCGATTTCCTGGGCGCGCTGCTTGCGCCGGTACACGATTCGCGAGAGCACGATTCCGCCCTCGTACAGGAAGTACAGCGGGATGGTCATCATGATGAGCGCCGTCACCGCATCACCAGGGGTGATGATGGCTGAGAGCAGCATGCACCCCACCAGCGCGTGCCGACGGAACTTGACCAGCATGGCCGGCGTGACAAGACCGAAGGCGGTGAGCCCCAGAATCACGATGGGCAACTCGAACGCCGCGCCAAATGCAAGGCACATTCCGAACACGAAGCCGAAATAGCGCCGGATTTCCAGCATGGGCGTGAACGCTTGCGTCTGAAAACCCACCAGGAATCGTAGCGTCACGGGCAATACGAAGTAGAACGCCAGCGCCACGCCACACGCGAAGAGCAGCGTGGCGCCGGCCATGACCGGAATCACGACGCGCTTTTCGTTTTGGTACAGCGCCGGCGACATGAACGCCCATATCTGGTAGCAGATCACCGGAAGAGCCAGCAGGAAACCAAGTCCGAGCGACGCGGAAACGACCACGTTGAATGGATCAGTGGGACTCGTATACACGAGCTGCTGCGAAATGGTTGCCTGCAACGGCTTCTGCAGATAGTTCAGCAAGTCGATGGACTTGGTGGACAGCAGCGCAAAGCCGGTGATGAATCCGCCGCCGAGTGCCATCAACACCTTGAACAAACGCCAACGCAGTTCCTCGAGGTGATCGAGGAACGGCATTTCGTCGTTCGTGGATTGTGGCTTGGCCGATGACACTGACGATACCTCGACTGGGGCGACCCGACTCAGGGGATCGACGCCAGTCGGTCCTTGGCGAACTCGGCGGTATTCGAGCGCGGATAGCGCTGAATGATCAGCTGCAACAGCGGCTTGGCGGCCGCCGTGTTGCCTTGCTCAAGCAACATGAGGGCACGCTTGTACATCGCGTCCGGCGCGCGCACCGACTCGGGATACTTGCTCACCACGGCAGCGTAGGCCGTTTCGGCAGCCACCAGATTTTTTTCGGCGGCGAACGCTTCCGCAATCCAGAACTGCGCCTCCGGCGCCACGTCGACGCCGGGATAGTTGAGCAGCAAATCGCTGAACGCGATGCGCGCCGACGCATAGCTGCTGCGCCGGAAGTGATCCATGCCGTCTTGATACAGCTGCGACGGACCCGGCAACCCCGGATTCGGTGTCACGGCACCCGTCGCCGGCAGAGCGACCGGCGGTTGGGCTGCTGCACCCGTGGTCGGCGGCATACCCGAGATCGGCGGCTGCGTGACAAGACGCCCCGACGACTCGATGTCGGCCCGGAATGAGCGCAGGATGTTGGCGCTCTGGCCGAGCAGTTCCTGCACCCGCAGCAACTGTTCGTTGACCCGACGCAGCTCACCGCGCGTATCGCCCTCGAATGCCAGCTGGCGACTCGAAATGCGCGTGAGCGAGTCACTGACCAGCTGGAGGATGCGGGCCGTTTCCGCCAGCGATTGCGCCTGTGCCTGCGCGCTGCGCTGCGACTCCGTACGTACCGTGTTGATGTCTTGCTGCAGAATGCGTACGTCACCGCGCGTGGCGAAGCACCCCGTGCTGCTGAGCAGCAACACGGGAACCGCCAAGAGTGCAGCGCGCGAACAGCCGCGCCCGATTACCACGCGCCCGAGGCTCACGGGGCCTTGAGGTCCGTGCCGCCGGCGACAATCTGGAACTCACCGCGACGATTCTGCGCCCACGCTTCTTCGTTCGAGCCCGACACCGCCGGACGTTCACGACCAAAGCTCATCGTCTCGATGCGCGACGCATCGATGCCGCGATCGGCGAGGTAACGCTTGGCCTGATCGGCACGACGACGTCCCAGAGCCAGATTGTATTCATCGGAGCCGCGCTCGTCGGTGTGGCCTTCGATGCGCAGACGCGCCGACGGATTCGCGTTGAGCACACGCAGCTTCTCGTCGAGCGTGGCGCGCGCGTCATCGCGCAGTACATCGCTGTCGTAGTCGTAGTAGATCGACTGGGTGAGCGTCGCACGCGCGGCCTCAACGGCACGACGAACTGCGGCGTCATCGTCCACGGGAGCCGTGGTGGGCGTGGTGGGCGGCGGATTCACCGGTGTGACGGGAGCCATCGGCTCAGGCGTCAAGGGGACCGGCTTCTTCTTACACGCGCCGAGGGCGAGTGGAAGCGCGAGCAGCATGACGGCAAAACGGGAAGCACGGGGCATTCGGGCGATCTCCTGAAACTGAGGCGAAGGGTTGGCAAAAGGTACGAAAACAACGTGTGTTACGGCGTGCTTGTCAGGCGCGGCGACCACTCCGGCAGGCGCGAAACCGAGCCGCCGCGCACCAGCTGACGAGGCCGCCCGCTCTCCACATCAACGATCCACAACTGTTCGGTGCCACCACGCGTGGAGGAAAACACGATGTGACGTCCATCGGGCGCGAACGACGGCGCCTTGTTGTTGCCGTCACTTGTCAACTGACGCACGGTGCGATCACGCAAGTTGATCGTGAGAATCTGCATCGTGCCGCCAATCATCGACGAGTACGCCAGCAACCGACCATCTGGCGACCACGTCGGATTGGTGCGCAAATTCCGCTCCCCAAACGCGTCGGCCGTCAGCAGGGTGACGTTCGTACCATCAGCATCTGCAATATATATCTCGGAACGTCCGCTGCGGTCGCTTTGGAACGCGACACGTCGCCCGTCCGCGCTCCAGCTCGGCGTTCCGTTGATGCTGCCGCGGGCCACACTGATGCGGACCGGACGCCCACCGTCGAACGGCATCACAAACAAATCCTGGGCCGACGCCGTGGCCTCGACACTGCGGCTGAACACCACCGACTTGCCATCCGGCGAGACGGCGGGCGAGTTGTCGAGCGAGCCTTTCTCATTGGTAAGCGACCGCTGCGCGCCGGTAACGACGTCGGTGACCACCAACCGATGGCGGTCTTCGTCGAGTACATGGTACACGAGATAGCGCCCCGACGGATGCCAGCCCGGCGACATGCCGCGCGGCGTCACGGCACGCGCGCTCGCGCCATCGCTGTCCACCACCCAGATGCGATCGTCACGCGTGAATGCGATACGCGACGCGGCAATGCCCTTCTGCCCCGACACCCACGCTTCGATCTGGTCAGAGATAGCGTGCACACCCATCCGCCATCCGTCGGTATTCACCGCCGTGGGGAGCGGGAAATCCCCCTGCGAAAGCACTCTTTTCCCGCTCACATCGTGGAACAGCACGCGCAGCCATCCGGACGGCAACAGCTGCGCCTGCACCACGCCCGCCGCACCGGCGCGGGCCATGAGCGCATAGTTGATGGGCTGACCGGGCACCGGCGCGCTGATCGCCGGCACATGCTGAAAGCGATCGCTGTAGTCGAGATCGCGCTGGATGATCGTTTTAATGGAATCACCCGACGCGCCGGCGATGGGCAGCACCATGATGGCGATGCGTTTGCCGGCCTCGTATTCGAGCGTGATGCTCACGCCTGGCGGACGTTCCTGCGCAGCCGCGACGTGCGGGACGAGCACCGACCCGGCGAGCCAGGTCGCAATCGCCAACAGACAACTGCGGGCACCACGATTGGCGTGGCGTGTGCGACGCATCGCGCGCATTACCGAACTCACGTCAGCCCGTTCCCTTGGGTGTAAAGTTGAAGTAGACCTGCAAGACGTCATCTGTCCATTCGGGTGGCAATGGTCCAAAAGCGCGCGTATTTCCAGCGGCCTCTATCGCCGAGAACGCCTCCTGGTCAAACCGGTAGTCTCCCGACGGCTTGGCAATCCGGATTTCGCTCACGTTCCCGTCACGGTGAATCAGGAAACTGACTTCGGTGAGCAGTGCGCGGGCCAGATACTTTTCACCAGGCAGGAATCGCAGTTCAACCTGACGCAGGATGTTGTTCAGATACCCCGGAACCGGAAAGTCGAGCCCATCCGTTTTCACGGTCACCACATCGGCTCCCTTCCCTCCCGACCGGCTCCCCGCGCGAGGTGCCGACGAAGCAGCACTCTTGGGCGCGCCATCGGCCTGACCGGCTTTCGCCGTCCGCGCCTCGGTGGGTGTGGCTTTGGCCGGCGGCGGTTTGGGCGTCGCCTTCGTGGCCATGGGCGCAACCTTCGGTTCCGGCGGGCGCTCAATGCCGCTCGGCGCGGGTGCCTCGGCCACCGGCGTGGTCACGGGGCGCGGGTCAACCACGCCGATGTTTTTTACGCCCGGCGGCGCGCCCACGAGGTTCACCTTGTACACCGGCGGACGGATCGGCTCCGGACTTGCCGGCCAGAACAGCACGCCGAGCACCACGGCTCCGTGCAGCGCGGCGGAGATGATAAGCGAACGACTCAGCGGCGTGCGCCCCTCAGCGGCGATCGACACACCGCTCATCGACGGCGTGCCTCTTCCGGCTCGGCGACCAGGCCGATATCGGTCACACCGCTCGCACGCAGCGCACCGATGACACGCACCAAATGCTCGACCACAGCGCGGCCGTCGGCTCGCACATACACGCCATCCTGTCCCTTCTTGTCAGCAATCGCCTTGATACTGCCGACAAACTCCTCGTATGTGACTTCGTCGCGATCGATGAAGATGCGGCCTGTCTGATCGATCGAGACCACCAACGCACTCTTCGGCTGCAGCGGCTGCGTGTCTGCGCTGGGCAGCTGCACGTCAACGCCGCCCTGCATCATCGGCGCGGCAATCATGAACACGATCATGAGCAGCATCATCACGTCGATCAAACTGACGACGTTGATCTCCGCGTTCACGGCCATGCGATCACTGCGCTTCCGACGCGAATGCATACTAGATGCGCCCGTCGCGGACCATCAGGGCGACCAGCTCGGAGCTGAATCCTTCCAACGCCCCGTCGTACCGATTGAGTCGCGCGGCAAACAGGTTGTATGCAAACGACGCCGGGATGGCGACGGCCAACGCGGCGGCGGTGGCGGTGAGCGCTTGCGCGATACCTGGGGCCACCGCAGTGAGATTGCTCGAGCCCGAGGAAACCACCCCCTGAAACGCGCTGATGACGCCGAGCACCGTGCCGAAGAGTCCGATGAGCGGACTCACCGAACCGACCGTGGCCAGCCACGTGATGTACGTTCCAAGCTTCTCACGCTGCGAGCCGCTCTCGGCGTCGAGCACGAGGCGCAGCGCTTCGACCTGCGACCCACTGAGTCGCGCATTGCGCTCCGGTGACGCGGCGAGCGCGGGCTTCGTTTCGTTCAGGAACTGCACCGCCCGTGCGAAGACTACCGTGAACGGGCTCGACGTCGAGCGCTGCGCCACAAGCATCGCGGCGTCGATTCCGTTGGCACGTTCAAACTCCGTCACAAATGCTCGGCCATGTTTCTCGGCGCGCCGGAACTCGGCGAATTTGGAGAACATGATGCCCCAGCTCATCAACGAGAGCAACACCAGAAAAATGAGCACCGCGTTGTGCAACGGGTCATCGGTCAGCAACATGCGCCACGATCCGTCGCTCGCACCGGCTTCCAACTGCGCCACTGTCAGCATCAGCGCCTGCGCGCCACCAACGCTCTCAATGAGCATCACGCGGTGGTACCCGCGCGACGTGCGGCGAACCACCGGAAGGTTTCCGCGAGCCCCTCATCGATCGAGACTGCTGGCGACCAACCCAATACCTCGTTGGCCTTGCGCGTGTTGAGGGCAGAGCGCAACAGCTCCCCGGCACGCGACGGAGCGTACTCAATGAGCGTCGTGCTTCCCGCAGCGCGTTGCAGCGACGCGGCGAGCGCATTGACCGTGGTCTCGACACCGGTGCCGATATTGAATGCCCGCGCGTCGAGTCGCGCCGCCGGTGGCAGTACCGCGCCGGCTGCCAACACATTCGCGGCCGCGACATCGCCCGCATACACGTAGTCACGTGTTTGCGAGCCGTCGCCGTACACCATCAGGGCGCGTTCGTCGAGCAAGCGATTGCAAAAAATCGCGACCACCCCAGCCTCTCCGTGCGGATCCTGTCGCGGCCCGTAGACGTTGCCGTAGCGCAACGCCACGGTGTCAATGCCGTGCACGCGACCGTAGTACGCGAGGTAGTACTCCACCGCGAGTTTCGCGATCCCATAGGGCGCTTCGGGATCCTTGCTCGTGAGTTCACCACTCGGCGGCGGATCAAAGTCGCCGTACAGCGCACCGCCGGTGCTCGAGAACACCACGCGCGTACGAGGACTGGCCGCACGAATTGCTTCGAGCAGGTTGAGCGTGCCAATGATGTTGATGCGCGCGTCGTACGCCGGATCATCCATGCTGCGGCGCACATCGATCTGCGCCGCGAGATGACACATCACGTCAAATGCGCCGTCTCGCACCAGCTGCGCCGCTTCCGGCGACACAATATCTGCCTCGACAAAACGGGCGTTCGCAGGAAGGTTCTCCCGGCGACCGCTGGAGAGATTGTCGAGAATCGTGACGTCGTAGCCTGCGGCGAGCAGGCGATCCGCGACATGCGACCCGATGAATCCCGCACCGCCCGTGACCAGCGCGCTTTTGTTTCCCATCAGTTTCCGTCTCTTGATTCGATAGTGTGGTGACATACGCAACGCGCATGAATGTATAAGGTTACGCGCTCCCGCACAGCCGTGAGACGCCGCGCGATACCCACAATGCACACGAGCCCCTCACATATGTGAGGAGCCCGTATGAATCGGCCGACACGCGTGGCTCGTCACGCGCGGAGCTCAGGGTGCGTGACCCACGCGACGCGCGCGCATTCCCTCGTAAATCGAAGGTTGCTCCTGCTGAGTAATAATGGCTGTGGCTCCCTCGGGACCCACACGCACCACCCGCACCAGCGCCACGCGCGACTGCGTGGCGTTCGATGAGACGAGCTCAAAGCGATCCCCAACAGCGATCGCGCCGTCCGTCACCGCCGCAAGGACGAGGTACGACTGCTGCGAGGCCAGGAGCGCCTTGTGCGTCATCCAGCGCACGTGCGTTTCCAGCGAATCGACGGTGGCGACAGCGGCCACTTCGGGCGCGTCGACAAACGGAAGCAGCGCCTGACCCTGTTCAATCACCGCAAACTGCCGAGTCACGCGCGCCACCGTGCGGCCATTGCGCGGGGCTTCGACGATGAGGATACCCGTGGGCATGACAAGTCGCGCTCCACTGCCCAGGTTCGCCGCGCTGACGGCGGAGACGAGCTTCGTGCCCGGCAGCGGCTGCATGTCGCCGGGAACGCTGATCTCCACCAGGTCGCGCTGTTGCATGCGCTGCAACTCATTCGACTTGACAGGCGCGGCTGCCTGGGCGCGCCGCTTGACGGTCCCGGCGGCTTTCCACTCACTGGCGCCGATGGCAAAGGGCGCCGCCGCGAACTCGCCTGGACGACGCGTCGCTGGCTCGACAAAACTCTCCGTGCCGGTGAGATAAACGGTAACCTGCATGGTGTCCGCGTCGAACGGAGCGGGACCAAGGAAGATCGTGGTGTTATCGCGTCCGCGTGCGGCCACCAGATCGGCCGGACGTACGAGCCCGATTCGCACGGGACCGCGCGCTGCGCTCTCTTCGTCACCCAGGAAATCGCTTCGCGCCGGCTCCGAGAACGGTGGGGGCATCGGCGCCATGACCGGCGCTGCAGGCGCAGGCGGAGCGGCCGTGATGACGGGCTCGGGAGCAGGAGCGGGAGCGGGCTTGGGAGCAGGAGCGGGAGCGGGCTCGGGAGCAGGAGCGGGAGCGGGCTCGGGAGTAGGAGCGGGAGCGGGAGCGGGAGCGGGAGCGGGAGCGGGAGCAGGAGCGGGTACAGGTGTCGGTGCGACCGTTCGTGCGGGCTCAGGAACCGGTGCGGCTGCCGGCGCGGGCGTACCGGCCGCCTGATTGATCGCCGATGCCGGAGCTTCGCGTGGCGGTGCAGCGGCCATGGCAGCACGCGACGCCGCCAGCGACGGGGCATCGGTTGGCACTCGCAGCGTTTGTCCCACACTGATGCCACGCTCACCGCCCTCCGACAAACCGTTCAGCG
>JBBRDP010000094.1:0-13583 GCA_038203795.1 Gemmatimonadales bacterium | reverse complement strand
GACTCGGTCTTTTGCTCCGACTGCGGCTGCTACCTGCCGGGCGCCTGTGGTTCGTGCGGCGCCGAAGTCACGCAGCCCGGGGCGCGCTTTTGCAATAGTTGTGGTGGGGCGCTGGTCGCGGCGTGAGGGGAGGCGCTGGCTGACGGTTTTTGGGCGGTATTCCGAATAGCAACAGCGGCGGCAACAGCGGCGGCAACGGCAACGGCGACGGCAACGTTACGGCAACAGCGACGGCAACGGCGGCGGCAACAGCGACGGCAACGGCGGCGGCAACAGCGACGGCAACAGCGGCGGCAACGGCGACGGCAACAGCGGCGGCAACGGCGGCGGCAACGGCAAAGGCGACGGCAACAGCAGCACCAACTGAGCAGAAGAATGCGCGAAAGACGCGAAGGCGCGAAAACTGCAACAGCAACAACGACGCCTTGCGTTCGCGCGGTTGACCGGCTCACATCATGCTGAGAGAATGACGTCTGGGGCGCGGTCAGGATGCTGCTGTTGCAGTTTTCGCGCCTTCGCGTCTTTCGCGCTTTCTACTACTCGGTTGGAGTTAGGCGGGTCCGACTCATGGTTGACGTTAACGGTTAGGGTGAACGGTTGACGGTGGACGGTTGACCGTTGACGGTGGACGGTTGACCGTTGACCGTTGACCGTTGACCGTTGACCGTCGACCGTCGACCGTCGACCGTTGACCGTTGACCGTCGACCGTTGTTGTCAACGTCACCCCCGCTCCAACGCCTCCAACTTCCGTCTTGCCATGCGCAGCGGCAACACCGTAAACGCCACGCACGACATCACCACCATTGCGAACGGCAGCATCAAACGCCAGCTGTCGAACTCCCAGCCAAAGTGGTCCGCGACGACCCAGCGCGCGGCCGGACGTCCCGTGCCGTACGCCACCGCTGCGATCAACACAATCGCCGACAGCATGAACAACAGTCCACCAAAGGACGTCGGGATCTGGGCCGCGTTCTCCGAGTCGTACTGCGGATAGAACGCGCCGAATGACAGCGCCAACGCCGTCAACGGAAACACGAGACACGCAATCGCCGACGTCGAGACCACGTGCACAAATACTGACACGTCCAGCAGCAGGTTCGTCGCGACCACCAATACGATGGCCAGTAGGAACAGCGGCACCGCGCCCACCCAGAACTTGGCCCACAATAAATCCTGCATCGCCAACGGGCTCGAACGCAGCAACCAGAGTGCACGTCCTTCCAGACTCACCGACGGAAACACGAACCGTCCCGCGATCGACGCCAGCACAAAGCCCGCCACCGCCAGATTCAGGAACGGCACCAGCTGTCGCAGCAGCACCGTCATGCCCTCGCCCGTGAGCGGCAGGTACCGCACGTTGGCCACATACACCACGAGCAGCACGAACAGCAGAATCAGCTGACTCCACTGCGTCGTGTCGCGGGCAAATACTTTCAGCTCCTTGAGCACCAACTCCCGCCGATGTGGTGGAAGCCAGCCAAAGAGACGATCGATCACCGGCCGAATCGCAGCACTCGTGCGTTTGCCGGCGCCTTCCTGTGCCGCGCTGAAACCACGCGCCCAGAGCAGATGATGTGCCGCCAACCCGGCCACCACAAGCGCAATCGCGCTGCCCCAGAGCCGCATCAACGCTGTCGTAATCGGTCCGCCGCGCAGATAGCCCATCATGGCGTCGCTCGCCCATTCACTCGGCAGCCAGGGAGAACTCGGCGTATCGATCGCGGCCACGAAGTCCATGAAATTTTCGAACCCCTCAGGCTTCACCAGTTGCTCCGGCCGAGCCATACGGAACATCACCAGCAGGGCCGCAATGGCGAGCACTGTCACGACCGACAGAATGTCTCGCGTGCGACGTGCCGGAAATACATTGGCGAGCAGCAGCGTGAGCAGCGAACCAAGAGCCGTCGGAATCACAAAGAACGGGACAAACACGGCCAGCGAAAATCCAATGAACGCCACGCCACCCTGATACACCGCACCGTACGCGGCGAGCAACGGTACCAACAAGAGCATGACCATCCAATTCGCGTGGACACCCGTCTCGATGAGGCGGGAGCCGTACAACGCCGAGCGTGACACCGGCGCCGCCGCAATCTGATCAAGATCGCGCGCCAGAAAACCGCTCGACAGCGCCCCGATCACATTGGACAGCAGCAGGATTGACGAGAATGCAAGCAACAGCATCGCCAGCACCTTGCCCGCGAGAATCGCGCCGATATCCTCCGCGCCCATGAAGTAGGTGAGAATACGACGCGACAGAAAAAATGCTGCGAGAAAAAACCCCGTGCCCAGCACCCCCAGCACCATCGCCCGTGTCGTGTGCGTTTCACCGGACGACGCTGCGCGCGCCCGTGCCACGCGCCACTTCGGACCAAGCAAATGCAGGACGCCGGCCGCACGCAGCGGTTCACGCATGCAGCACCTCGCCCACATCGCGTGTGATTTTCTCTCCCGTCAACTTCAGGAAGATGTCTTCAAGATCGTCGGCGTCGTTTTCGGCACGCAGCTCGCTCATGGTGCCGCACGCCACCAACAGGCCACGCTGCATGATGCCGATGCGATCACACATGCCCTCGGCCACCTCGAGCGTGTGCGTGGACATCATGACGGTGTTGCCGTCATCGGTGTAGCGACGAAACAGCTCCTTGAGCGTGCGCGACGATTTCGGATCGAGACCAACCATCGGTTCGTCCACCACGATCACTGCCGGCTCATGCACAAACGCGCTGGCAATAATGAGCTTTTGTCGCATGCCGTGGCTATAGCTCTCCACGAGTTCGTCACGCCACGGCTCAAGATCGAAGAGCGCCAGAAACTCTTCCGCGCGATGGTCCACCGCTTTACCCTGCGCGCCGTACAAGCCTGCGGCAAAGCGCAGGAACTCCATGCCCGTGAGCTTCTCGTAAATGAACGGACGGTCGGGAATGAATCCGAGCGATCGTTTCGCGCGCTGCGGATCGGACACCAGATCGGTGCCGGCAATGCGCACCGTGCCATCCGTGGGGCGCAGAATGCCAGCGATCATGCGCATGGTGGTGGTCTTGCCGGCGCCGTTCGGTCCGAGAAACCCGAAAAGTTCGCCTGCCGGAACGGTCAGGTCGAGGCGATCTACGGCCGTGAACTTGCCGTACCGCTTCGTGAGGGCAGAAAGTTGAATCATCGCCTGTGAGACGATTCAGGCGTGCCCTCGTGTCACGGTTCGCCAGCGCTGTAACGGATCAGGTTCGTGACGTTACGGCGCGACGCACTGGGCCAATCGGCGATGCCATCCCACCCTCGCCGCTACGCGTCAGATGGCGGCAGCTCCGACCGCAACGTCTCGTCACGCACCCACGTCAGGTAGCCTTCCAACCCCGCGTCCGTCGGGAACACCAGCAACTCCGGGACATCGTACGGATGATGCAGCGTGAACGCCTCTCCGATGCCATCGAGCCGGGCCGCGACCGTCTTGAGTAGCACCACGACCTCGACTTCGTCGGTGATTTCGCCCTCCCAACGGTAGAGGGATCGCGCGCCCGGGAGCAGCGTACCACAGGCAATCAGTCGCCGGTCGAGCAGGGCGCGCACGAGATGCTCGGCGTCATCCGCGTTGGCGACGGTGGTGATCGCGAGCACGACGTCGGTGGGGGCGAGGGGAGTGGGCATATGCGACGATACCGGGCGGACCGCTCAAACGCGAATATGCCCGTCCAGCGGGCGCGCCGCGCCACCACACAGGCGGCGTAGGAACCGGGCGTGCCGCGCGACGTAACAATGGGCCCTGGAACCCGGCGCCGAGGGTTCGGTCTTGTCTCAGTGACCGCCACTTCAGTTACTTACACGACTATGCCACACAATTCGCTGATCGTCCGCGGCGCCCGCGAACACAATCTCCGGAACATCGACGTCACGATTCCGCGTGACAAACTGACCGTGATCACCGGCTTGTCCGGGTCCGGTAAGTCATCGCTCGCGTTTGATACGATTTACGCCGAAGGACAGCGTCGATATGTGGAGTCGCTGTCGGCGTACGCACGCCAGTTCCTCGGGCTCATGGAAAAGCCCGACGTGGACGCGATCGAAGGGTTGTCGCCGGCGATTTCCATTGAGCAAAAGTCGGCGGGGCACAATCCGCGCTCCACGGTTGGCACCGTCACCGAGATCTACGATTATCTACGACTGCTCTACGCGCGCGCGGGCACACCACACTGTCCGAACTGCGGGCGCTCGGTGCAGCGGCAAAGTCCGGCGCAAATCGCCGAGCAGGTGCTCGCCTGGCCTGAAGATACGCGCATTGAGATTCGCGGTCCGCTCGTGCAGGGACGGAAGGGCGAGTTCCGCGATCTGTTTGAATCGGCGCGCAAGCAGGGATTCGTGCGCGCAGTTGTTGACGGCGAACTGATTGAACTCGCCGATCCACCAAAGCTCAACAAACGACTCAACCATTCCATCTCAGTGGTTGTGGACCGCCTGATGGTGAAAAGCGAAGACCGCGGCCGTCTCACCGACTCACTCGAAACAGCACTGCGCCTCGCCGACGGGCTCGTGGAAGTGGTGCGCTATGATGGGAAGGAGCCTGAGTCGGTGCTCTTCTCCGAGAAGCAGGGCTGTCCCGAGTGCGGCATCTCACTCCCGGAACTCGAGCCGCGTCATTTCTCCTTCAACTCACCCTTTGGGGCGTGCGAAACGTGCAGCGGATTGGGCACCACGCGCACCGTGAGCGACGAACTGATTCTGGGCGATCCGGGCATCACGATTCTCGAAGGCGTGGTGCTGCCGTGGGGCGAGCCCGATGGATTTTTACGACGAGTGTTGTTACCTGGACTTGCCAAGCAGATCGGCTTTGAACTCAACACACCGTGGGGCAAACTCTCGGCCTCGGTGAAACGCCAGTTATTGCAGGGCCTTGATGACGGAGACCGTGCGCCCGCGAAGCGTTCGGCCATCAAGCGGGGAAAGACGGCGAGTACGCCGGCCGCTGCGGACGTGGCCACGTGGGACGGTATCGTTGCGAATGTGCAGCGCCGCTACGACGAAACGAGTTCGGACGCCATACGCCTGGAACTCGAGAGTTTCATGGTGGCCGGCTCATGCCCGGTGTGCCTCGGCAAGCGACTGCGCGCCGAATCATTGGCGGTCACCATACATCGCCGAAACATCGGCGAGTTGGTGGAACAGTCCGTCGCCGATGCGCTCGCGTTTCTTGAGACGGTGCCCGTACGCAGCGGTGGCAAGCCCGGCCTCGATCCCGGTATTGCCGGCCCGATTCTGAAAGAGGTCAAAGACCGCCTGCGCTTTCTCGTGGACGTGGGACTCGACTATCTCGCGCTCAATCGCTCGGCCGAGTCGCTGTCTGGTGGCGAGGCACAGCGTATTCGCCTCGCCACGCAAATCGGTTCGCGCCTGGTGGGCGTGCTCTACATTCTCGACGAGCCGAGCATCGGCCTGCATCAGCGCGACAATGATCGCCTGCTGGCCACGCTCAAACAGCTGCGCGACCTCGGCAACACCGTGATCGTGGTGGAGCATGACGAAGAAACAATTCGCGAAGCCGATTATGTGATTGATCTTGGGCCCGGTGCCGGCAAACACGGTGGAGCAGTGATTGCCACCGGCACCGTCGACGATATCAAGCGCGTGCCGGCTTCGATCACCGGACAGTTCCTCAGCGGTGCACGCATGGTGCCCGTGCCGCAGCAGCGCCGCACACCCGATCCCGACCGCACGCTGCGGATCGAAGGCGCACGCGAGCACAATCTCAACGACGTCAGTGCCGACATTCCGCTCGGACTGTTCGTCGCGGTGACCGGTGTGTCGGGCAGCGGCAAGTCCACGCTGGTGACGGACATTCTGCAACGTTCACTTTCGCGACATTTCTTCCGGGCGCGTGTGATTCCCGGTGCGCACGATCGTATCACCGGGATTGAATATCTCGACAAGATCATCGACATCGATCAAAGCCCCATCGGACGTACGCCGCGCTCGAATCCGGCCACCTACACCGGTGTGTTCACGCCCGTTCGTGAGCTGTTCGCGGAGTTGCCGGAAGCGAAGATTCGTGGCTACGGGCCCGGTCGGTTTTCGTTCAACGTGAAGGGCGGACGGTGCGAAGCGTGTCAGGGAGACGGCCTCATTAAAATCGAGATGCACTTTCTCCCCGACGTGTTTGTGCAGTGCGATGTGTGCAAGGGGAAACGCTTCAATCGGGAAACACTCGAAGTACGCTTTCGCGGCCGCTCCATCGCCGACATTCTCGATCTGACCGTGGAAGACGCGTGTACGGTATTCGAAAATCAGCCGCGCATTGCGCAGAAACTCATCACGTTGCGCGATGTCGGACTCGGCTACATCCATCTCGGGCAGAGTGCCACCACGCTCTCCGGCGGCGAAGCGCAGCGCGTGAAGCTGGCGACGGAACTCGCCAAGCGAGATACCGGACGCACGCTGTACATCCTCGACGAACCCACAACGGGGCTGCACTTCGAAGATGTGCGCGTCTTGCTCGAAGTGCTGCACAAGCTCGTTGATCGCGGCAACACGGTGCTCGTCATTGAGCACAATCTGGACGTCATCAAGACGGCCGACTGGATCATTGACCTGGGCCCCGAAGGGGGCGTGCGCGGTGGCACGATTGTCGCCACGGGCACGCCGGAGGAGGTCGCTGCCACACCCGGCAGCTTCACCGGTGCGTATCTGGGGAGTCTGCTCGGCGGCTGACGCCGGCAGTACCAGCCCTCCGCCATGACGTGCGCACTGGCGCGCCGTGGTTCCCGGGGGCTGATTACGGTATGGTCTCTCTCCTCGACATCATCGGTCCCGTCATGGTCGGGCCGAGTTCCAGTCATACCGCCGGCGCGTGCCGCCTCGGTCTGCTCGCCCGTTGCCTCGTGGGTGACACACCCGATCGGGCGCTGATAGAACTGCACGGTTCCTTTGCGCGAACGGGCGAAGGCCACGGCACCGACAAAGCCATTGCCGGCGGCCTGATGGGATTCCGCCCCGACGATGAACGACTGCGCACCGCGCTCGACATCATGGAAGCCGAAGGGCTTGCGTATCGCTTCGAAAAAACCACGCTCGACGACGATGCGCATCCGAACACGGTGCGGCTCACCGTGGAGCGCGGCAATCGCAAATCGGTGATGGTAGGTTCATCGCTCGGTGCGGGGCGCGTGCTCGTGACGGAAATCGACGGGTATCCGGTGAATGTCACTGGCAACCTGCATACGATCGTGCTCGTCGCCGAAGACGTGAAAGGATCGGTGGCGCGCATCGCGACGATTCTCTCCGATGCTGAACTCAACATTGCCACGCTGAAACTCTCGCGTAAGGAACGTGGCGGTGATGCATTCATGGTGATTGAAGTTGACGAACGTCCCACGGAAGACGTGCGCGATGCCATCCGCGGACTGTCGTGGGTGAAGTGGGCGTTCCGTCTCGACAAGGTGAGTGGCTGATGTATCGCAGCCTGGCTGATGCCATAGCCGACGCCGAAGCGCGCGGCCTTACGCTCTCCCGTCTGGCGCTCGAAACCGAAGCGAAAGACCAGGGGCGCCCCGTTGAAGAGATCCGCGACGCACTACGCCGTGCGTTGCACGTGATGAATGGTGCGGTCGCGCGTGGTCTCGTGGGCGATTTGTTTTCGTCGTCAGGACTGGTGGGCGGCGACGCGGCCAAGCTGCGCACCGGCCCGCCGGGTCCGCTCGCCGGCACCGCGTTTCGTGATGTGCTCGCGCGTGCACTGGCCGTGCAGGAAGTGAACGCGGCGATGGGTGTCATCGTCGCGGCGCCAACTGCAGGCGGAGCTGGCGTGCTGCCCGCAGTACTCACCGGCCTTGCCGCCGCGCAGGGGATCGACGAAGAACGTGTCGTTGATGCCCTCGCGTGCGCCGGTCTCATTGGCGCGGTGGTGGCCGAGCGTGCGTCGCTCTCGGGGGCGGAAGGTGGGTGTCAGGCTGAAACCGGCGCGGCCGCAGGAATGGCCGCCGGCGCGGCCACGGAAATGCTCGGCGGAACGCCCGCACAAGTGGGGCACGCCACCGCGCTCGCGCAGCAGGGGACACTCGGCTTGGTGTGTGATCCGCTCGGCGGGCTGGTTGAGTTGCCGTGCGTGTTTCGTAACGCGACGGGCGCCGCGATTGCACTCGCCGCGATTGAAATGGCGCTGGCCGGCGTGACGTTCGCGATTCCCGCCGACGAAGTCATCGATACGATGGGCGAAATCGGACGCAATATGGACGTGCGGTATCGCGAAACGGCGGGTGGCGGTCTGGCCGCGACACCGACGGGACGTCGTTTGGCGAAGGAGCGCCTGTACGACATCAAGCGGCGCTCGTAGCACGTATGCACGGCCGCATCTCGCGCGCGGTGTCTCTGATCGCGCTTGCCTCATTGTCCGCGATTGCAACGTCGTGCACGTCGTGCACGTCGGGTGGTGATGAACGTTCGCCCGCCCCGCGCGTCGCGCCGTTCGCCGATAGCACCGCACCGCGCGTGGCGTACACCACATTGCGGGATGTCGATACCATCGGCGCGTTCACGAACCGCGACGTCAAGGAGTCGTCCGCCGCCGTGCGCAGTTGGCGCACCGCCGGCGTGTTCTGGACGCTGAACGACAGCGGCAACGACGAACGCGTGTTTGCCTTTGACAGCACCGGTCAGGATCTCGGCTCAGTGATTGTGCCACACGCCCGCAACCGCGACTGGGAAGCGCTCGCCACAGGGCCGTGCGCTGCCGGCCGCTGCCTGTATATCGGCGACGTGGGCGACAATCTGGCGCGGCACGACGTCGTCACGATTTATCGCATGCGTGAACCCACTCCACCGGGCACGGGAGTTCTTGCCATGGCCGACAGTGCGTCGGCCCTTCACTTTCGCTACCCCGACGGGCCGCGCGATGTCGAGGCCATGTGGGTGGATGCGGACACCGCCGTTTGGCTGGTGACCAAGCGCCCACTCCGTGATGCCGCTGGCTACACGCGACCATCGCAGGTCTACCGACTCGGCCCCGAACTCTGGGCCACAAACGAGGTGTCAGTCGCCACGCTCGTTGATTCGTTGCCGAACTTCGCCAGTGGGGACGAGCGCACGCAGATCACCGACGCCTCACTGTCGAATCCGTTTGGCGATCCGGTGCAAGCCTCGCGGCTCGCGGTCCGCACCTACGGCATGGTGTACGTGTTTGAAGTGGACCGCACCTCCGGACGCCCCGGGCGTCTGGTGGGCCACTGTGGCCTCGACGCGCTCTACGAGAAGCAGGGAGAGGGCCTCACCTGGCTGGCCGACGGGCGACTGCTCTTCACCTCCGAGAAGCGGAATGCCCCGATCATGGGGGCGCGCTGTCCGTGACCCCCCAGCCGCACGGTTGGCCTCAGGCGGCAAAATGCGATAACGTACCTGTGTTCCACCCGCGCAACGCCACCGGCTCGCGACCAATCGAAACCTGGCGTAGTACTTCGCCCGTAGTGGATGGTCGACCCCACCCTGAGAGGAAGGCATGATCAGCCGAGAAGATGTCGAGTCGTTTCTCGACCGTATGACCGCCGAAGGCGTGACACACGAAGAAGTGGAAACTGGTCTTTGGACCGTGCGCCCGGGCGGCGCGCTCGAGTTCGATGTGGTTGTCAGTTACACACCACCTGTGTTGTTGCTGCGTGTGAAGGTGATGCCACTGCCCGCCGATGCGGCGGATGTGGCTGCACTCAATCGTCGATTGCTCGAGCTCAACGCCACCGACCTGCTGCACGGCTCTTATGGCATCGACGGCGACAATGTGGTGCTCACCGAAGCGTTGGAGCTGGCGCACCTCGACTACGAGGAATTCCTCGCGTCGTACGAAAGCATGACTCTGTCGCTGGCCTCGCACATGCGCGGGCTGGCCTCCTTCCGCGAGGTACGCTAACCGATGGGCATCTTTGACCGACTCTCGAGCCTGATCAAGTCGAACCTCAATGATCTCATCTCCTCGGCAGAAGACCCCGAGAAGATGTTGAATCAGATCATTGTCGACATGCGCAACCAGCTCGCGAAGGCCAAGCAGCAGGTGGCCGCCGCGATCGCCGACGAAAAGCGCCTGCGCGATCAGGCCGACAACGAATTCAAGCTCGCCGACGACTGGGAAAAGCGCGCCATGCTCGCCGTTCAGCAGGGACGTGACGATCTGGCCAAACAGGCGCTCATGCGGCAGCAAGAGCATCTGGAGCACGCGCAGTCCATGGCCATGACATGGGAAACGCACCGGCACGAAACCGAATCGCTCAAGCAGTCACTGCGCGACCTCAACGACAAGATCGAAGAGGCCAAGCGCAAGAAAAATCTGCTGCTCGCGCGGCAGCGTCGGGCCGAGGCACAGCAGCGCATCTCGCAGACCATGTCGGGGCTGTCCGACAAGTCCGCGTTCGAAGCGTTCAATCGCATGGAAGAGAAGATCTCGCAGAACGAACGGCAGCTTAACGCCGCCAAGGAGATCGAGGAGGAGTTCACGGGCGACAAGCTGAGTTCAGAGTTCAAGCAGCTCGAGCGGCACGCCGGTGGTGCCAGCGCCGACCTGCAGCTCAGCGCGCTCAAGGAACGTATGGGGGTGCTGTCGGCGGGCTCGTCGGCGGCCGCCAAACAGCTCGCGCCCGGCAAGGAAGACGCAAAGGAAACGGCTCCGCCAGCCAAGGTCACGGGTGAGGCCGATCTGATCGCGGAGATCGAGGGGTTGCGCTAGAGGCGTCAACCGCTCTGACTTAGGCGTTCGGGTACCAGACGTTCCCTCTACGCACGGTATGTCACGCACACGCCGTTTCCTCGTTCTCGCCGAAGGCAACTTCGGTCCGCTCTCCTCCAAAACCGCGAACGCCTGCATCCGGTACGCGCCGCAGGACGTCGCTGTCATTCTCGACAGCGCCGTCGCCGGCCGTACCGCGCAGGACGTGCTCGGCTTCGGCGGAGGCATCCCCATCGTCTCCTCGTTCGAGGAGGCGATGCCGTTCGCACCCACGGCGCTGCTCATTGGCATTGCACCGCCGGGCGGACAGTTCCCGCTCGCGTGGCGCGCGCTGCTCATTCAGGCACTGCGCGCCGGCCTCGACGTCTGGAGCGGCTTGCACACGCTGCTGGGTGACGACGCGGAGTTCGCGGCGATCGCCCGTGAGCATGGCGTCACGATTCACGATTTGCGTCGTGCGCCGGCCAATCTCGATGTGTCGTACGGTCGCGTGCGCGCGATCGATGCCACGGTCATTCTCACCGTGGGCAGCGATTGCAACATCGGCAAGATGACCACGCAGTTGCAGATCCAGGACTCGGTTCGGCAGCGTGGACATCGTGTGGCGTTTGGCGCCACGGGACAGACCGGCATTCTGATCGAAGGACGTGGCATCGCGGTGGACGCCGTCGTTGCGGACTTCATCGCCGGTGCCGCCGAACAACTCACGATCGAAGCCGCGAAAGACGCCGACATTGTGCTGGTCGAAGGGCAGGGCTCCATTGTGCATCCCGCGTACTCGGGCGTCACGCTCGGCCTGATGCACGGCTCGCTGCCGCACGCGATGATTCTCTGTGCGCAGCCCAGTCGCACCACGGTGAATCGCAATCCGTGGGTGCCGATTCCATCGCTGAGCGAACTCATTCGCTTGTACGAACAGCTGGCGGAGCCGCTGCGGCCTGCGCCGGTGATTGGTGTGGCGCTGAACACGTACGATCTGGCAGACATCGACGCGCGCGAGGCGATCGAGCGGGCAAAAGCGGAGACGGGTTTGCCGGTGACAGACCCGGTGCGTTACAGCATGACGTCGCTCACCGATGCCATCGATGCGTTCCATCGTGAGCGCGTGGACGCGCGGACGTCGCGCTGACGCACCCGTTGCAATAGCGCGCGTCATGCCCGCGTGCTTGCACTCACGGCTCCCGTTTGTGTGGACGCACCGATCCCCTGCTGCGTGATCGTGATACTGCACGCAGCAATACGGTGACGGTGCGGCAGCGGCGCCGCGTTACCGTGCGTCCATGTCGCCCACCTTGCTCGTCTCGCACTCCGCCCTGCGCGTCCCCCTGCCACTGTTTGTGGCCAGCGCGGGCGCGTGCGGGGCCATGCTCACCATCACACTACTGCACCCCACGGAGCTGCTCCTCGAGCCGGGACGCGTGCTCGTGGTGCACGATCCTCTCGGTCTCACGGCCGATCGTTTGCTCGCCCACGTGTATCGCGAGGTGGCGCACCGCAGCACCGCGAGCTCGGAGTGTGGCGCACCTGTAGCCACCACGCTGCGCTGGCTCGTCGCCCGCCCGCCATTGGCGCGGGTATGGGACGCCGTCGATGCGCTCGGCCGCCGCTCGTGGCGACTCGCGCCCGGCCGTAAGGAGGCGGGCGCGCGCTCCGGCCGGACGAGCAGCGCCGCTGCGATCCCTCAGCGCGACGATGCGCGTACGACGCGTGTCGCCGAATCGCGGTTGAGGCCGCTGTCGGCACCACAGGAAGTGGCTCCTGCGGTGCTGCTACTGAGCGAAGCCGACCGTCCCGATGCGCTCTCGCCGCAGTCGGCCGCGCGGTTGCTCGCGCGGGCGGTGCGACGCGACTGGGCGGTGCTGGCAGCCACGCGCGAGGGACCGCTTTCCGCCCAGCGCGACAGCGCCGTCGAACGCGCACGATCTGACATCCTCACCGATCGCGACTGGTGCACCCACGTCGTCTGCCAAGGAGGTGTCCTACGACCTGTCGCGTCGCGCTAGATTGCCAAGGCCAGCCGCGAATCGCGGTGATGGTGTGCGCGCACCACATGGGACGCGTACCAATCCCGGCTCTCGTTTTGGTTGCCATGTCCGAGTTTCGCCTGTACAACACGCTCACGCGCCGCGTCGAGCCGTTCGCTCCGGCCGATGGACACACGGTGCGCATGTACGCCTGCGGGCCCACCGTCTACAACCCGGCGCACCTCGGCAATTTCCGCACGTTCCTCTTCGAGGATCTCATGCGGCGCACGTTTGCATTGTACGGATGGGACGTGTTGCAAGTCATGAACCTCACCGATGTCGATGACAAGATCATTCGCAAAGCCGCATCTACCGGCCAGACCATCACGCAAGTCACGGAACCGTTCACCGAACTCTTTCACACCGATCGCCGCTATTTGCGTATTCAGGACGCCGAGGTGTATCCCAAGGCCACTGAGCACATTCCGGAAATGATCGCGCTGGTGGAAACGCTGGTGCACAACGGCACCGCCTATGTGGCCGACGACGGATCGGTGTATTTCGCGATCGATCGCTTCGCGAACTACGGTCAATTGTCGCAGCTCGACAAGCGCGAAATCAAAACCGGCGCGCGTGTGGCGCAAGACGAATACGCCAAGGAAAACGCGCAGGATTTCGCACTGTGGAAAGCGGCGAAAGGTGAAGACGAAGCCACCGGCGCTGCGTGGGACTCTCCATGGGGACGCGGACGTCCCGGTTGGCATCTCGAGTGCTCCGCCATGGCCATGAAATACCTTGGCGAAACATTCGATCTGCACGCCGGTGGTATCGATCTCATCTTCCCGCATCATGAAGACGAAATTGCGCAGTCTGAAGCTGCCACCGGCAAGACATTTGCGCGTTGCTGGTGCCATGGTGAGTTTTTGCT
>JBBRDP010000093.1:0-13619 GCA_038203795.1 Gemmatimonadales bacterium | reverse complement strand
GTTGCGCGGAAACACCAGAACAGGTCGATCGGCGTGTCGGAGGACCGATTCAGCGACACTGCCAACGAACAACGCGCGAAAGCCGGTGCGGCCATGCGTTGACATGGCGATGAGATCAAACCCGTGTTCGCTGGCGTAGTGAGCAATGGCGGGCCCGGCCTTGTCGGCGCGAATGACGCGCACCTCCAGCGGCAAGTCTCCAAGCGCCTCGCGCGCGTGTTCCGTCAGCCATTGTTCGGCGTGCCGCTCATCTTCATCTCCGCCAGGAAGATGAATGGGCGCGGCAAACGCGGACCCGCGTGGAATGAGCGAGATGTCTTCCACGACATGCAACAGGGTGATCGTGGAGCCTTGCGTGCGTGCCAGCGCGGCCAGCGGCGCGAATGCGCGGAGGGATTCCGCCGACAGATCGGTTGTGAGCAGGAGGCGTGAGAGTTGCATGGATTCTCCGTGTGAGCGAAATGGAAACGTGACTCCCTGCAGATGATACCCGCGACCGTCGTTTCCGGTTGTGTACAACGGAAAAATCCTTAGATTACAAGGGTTGAGGCGTGCGCGCCTCGTCACCATTAACGGAGGGCCGTTCCCATCTTACTGCTCGCGACTGACCTCGACGGAACTTTTCTCGGTGGGCGACAAGCCGATCGATTGACGTTATACCGCACCATTCGTGCGAATCAAGACATCCGCCTCGTGTTCGTGACCGGCCGAGGCGCCGAGAGTGTGCTGCCGCTGCTCTCCGATCCGTTGATCCCGGATCCTGACTACATCATCGCTGATGTTGGTGCCACTGTCCTGCACGGTGATGGACGGCGTTCGGTGACGCCGCTGCAGTGGGAGCTGAGTGCCCGATGGATCGGCACCGAACCCATTTTGCACGCACTGCGCGACGTGCCGGGGCTGGAGCGCCAGCTCGTGCCACAGGAGCGGCGCTGCTCCTTTTTTCTTGACGACGTCACGCGACTCGACGACGTTCGTGTGCGACTCGAGCACTTCGATGTAGACGTGCTGCTGAGCGCCGATCGCTACCTCGATGTGTTGCCTCGCGGCGTGTCCAAGGGCGATACGCTGCGCCGTTTGGTGGAACATCTTGGTGTGTCTGGCGACGATGTCATCGTGGCCGGCGACACCTTGAACGACTTATCGCTCTACGAGACCGGATATCGAGGGGTCGTGGTTGGGCACGCGGAACCAGCGTTGGTGCGTGCTGTGGCGTCATATAGTTCGGTGCACGTGGCGGAGTCGCCGGGAGCAGGCGGCATTCTCGAAGTGCTCGCTGCCAAAGGCGTCCCGTTGGCCGCACGCGCCGAGCGTCCATCGGGCGACGCCCAACTGGTGGTCGTGTATCATCGCCTCCCCTACGAAGAAAAGGTCGAGCAGGGTCGTGTGGTGCGTCAACGGCATACCAGCCCGAACGGCATCGTTCCAACGCTGCTCGGCAGCTTCGAATCGGGCCGGCATGGGTCATGGGTGGCGTGGACCACGCATCACGACGGCTCGGGAGCGGTGCAGCACGATGTGGTGGATGATGAGCGCTTCCCGAATCTTGTCGCTGCGAAAGTGCCGCTGGAGGCTGCCGATGTGGAGCGCTTCTACAAGAAGTTTTCGAAAGAAGCGTTCTGGCCGGTCATTTTTTCGTTCGTGGATCGTGCGCGTTTCGTAGCCGCAGACTGGGAGCACTTTGTTGCGATCAACCGGCGCTTTGCGGAGACGGCCGCCGCCGAGGCGGATGAGGACGCCCTCGTGTGGATTCACGACTACAATCTGTGGATGGTGCCCGGGTTTTTGCGGCAGCTGCGCCCGGATGTTCGCATCGGGTTTTTCCATCATACGTCGTTTCCGTCGGCCGATGTGTTCAATGTGATCCCGTGGGCTGGACAGATCGTCGGCTCGCTCGCGCAGTGTGACTACATCGGATTTCACATCCCGCGCTACGCGGCGAACTTCCTTGATGTGTTGCGTTCGCACGCGCCTACCGAGGTGCTGGAAACCGTGCAGTGTGCTCCGCGTTTCCGTGTGCATGGTGGGGCACTGGCGATTCCGCGCATGCCGTCAGTCGTGCGCAGCGGCGATCGTATCATCCGTCTCGGCGCGCATCCGGTGGGAGTGAATGTGCGGGCCATCCAGGACATCCTGGCGCAGCCGGAGCGACTGGAGCAGGTGCAGCGCATCAAGGAGCGCTTTGCCAGCACGCGGTTGGTGCTGTCCGTGGAGCGACTCGACTACGTAAAGGGTCCGCTGCAGAAACTCGAAGCGTTTGAACAGTTGCTCGATGCGCATCCCGATCTGCGCCGTTCGGTCACGCTGCTGATGGTGACGACGCCGCCGGCGCCAGGCATGGAAGTGTACGAGGAAGTGCGTGAAGCGGTGGATCAGGTGGTGGGCCGCATCAACGGGCGGTTCGGAACGCTTGAATGGACGCCGGTGCACTATCTCTTTCGCGCGTTGCCGTTTGAAGACGTCGTCGCGTACAGCGCGGCCGCTGACGTTGCATGGATCACGCCGTTGCGCGACGGCCTCAATCTCGTGGCGAAAGAGTTTGTGATCGCCCAAAACGAAACGGATGGTCGGGGGGTGCTGTTGCTGTCGGAGTTTGCGGGCGCGGCGGTGGAGTTGCACGGCGCGCTGCTCACCAACCCGTATGATGTTGATGGTATGGCGCGTCATCTGCATGAGGCGCTCTCGATGCCCGACGAGGCGCGGAGATTACACATTCGTCGCCTGGCCTTGATCGTGCAGCAGTCGGATGTCGACACGTGGAGCCGCGAGTTCCTCAGCGCGATGGCGGAGCCGTCTCTCGCTACCACCGGCTGACCGCGCTACGACGGACGGGTCAACACGAGCGTCTGGGTGGGATACGCAAATTCAATTGCTTCCGCTTCGAAGGCTTTGTGGATGCGCAGATAGATTCCCTGCTGCGCATCCATGTAGTCGTTGTAGTCGGGAGTTTTCACGAAGAAGACTGTCTCGAAGTTGATGGAGAAATCGCCGTAGCTGCTGAAATGACTCCGGTCGAAGCGTACGGATGGATCAGCTTCCACGGCACTTCGAATGAGCTCAGGGATTTGCTCGAGTGCCGAGTGTGACGTCTGGTAGGTGACGCCCAGCGTGAAGACGATGCGTCGCTCTTGCATGCGGCCGAAGTTGCGGACCTGTGCACTCAGCATCTCCGCATTGGCGAAGACGATCTGTTCGCCCGTGATACTGCGGACGCGCGTCGTCTTGAGACCAATATGCTCAACGGTCCCGACTTTGTCGTCGACATTGATGAAGTCGCCCACGACAAACGGCCGATCCATGATGATCGCCAGCGACGCAAAGAGGTCTCCGAGAATGTTCTGCACGGCGAGTGCAATCGCGATGCCGCCCACGCCTAGTCCGGCCACGAGCGCTGTCACATCGACACCAAGATTGTCGAGTGCGAGCAGTGAGATAACCGACCAAAGTAGCAATACCACGACGAACTGCAGTGCGCTCACCATTGTCGCGGCGCCGCGATCGCTTTCGAGCTTTTCCTCCCGGTACTGCTCGAGTAGAAACCGGGCCGCCGCCGTTGCCCACAGGCCGACCTGCGCAAACACACAGAGAACGATCACGGCCCGAAGCCGACCGCTCCAGGCGGCATTGATCGTCAGCCACGAACTGGTGAAGCCGACGGCGACGGCTACAATGAAGAAGACCCGCGTGGCGGCGAGTATCTCGGCGATCAGATCGTCGGCGCGATTTTTGGTGCGCGAGGAGAATGCTTTCACCCGGGAGACGGCAAAACCGCGCACGAGTAGCAGGATCAGTACGCTGAGCGCTGCGATACCGCAGGCGACGCCCCACGCGGCGAGAGTATTACCAGCCAGTGTCGTATTTAAGAACATCGGGGGTGATACACCGGCTTTCCACTCACGTTCACTTACGCACAGCACCGCGACAGACTCCGGAGCAACATGACGCCAGCGCAACATGACGCCAGCGCTACATGACGCCGCCGATCGGCGCCGTGCACATCAGCGCGGCGGTGGTCGTTCGTATGACGAAATAATGGAGTCCCACGGCGAAGCGCTGCGGGATTGGTCGTAACCGATTTGCTCCAGACGCAGCATCCACGCTTTGTCGAACAACTTTTGTGCACCGGGCTCCATCGCCAGTGACGCGTGTGGTTGCGCGATGCGCACCTGCATCGTGATACCGGGGACATCGGCCGAGACCGCGCGCGCCAGCTCCTGCAGGCGAATCAACGCCGCCGGCTGTGCGCTCCAGAACAACAGCTCCGTGCTGCGTGCGCTCATGTTGCCCCGACTCGAGGGCTTGGTGAGCTTGACGGGCGCGTGCGTAAAGATATTCATCAGCACCCACACACGCACCGTGACGTCGCCCTGCAGTCCGGCGGCGCGCAGACGGGACGCTAACTCGCGATAGTCATCGAGCGACAGGAGTGGCAGTACATTCGAGATGATGCCACCGTCGCTGTGCACATGTTCATCGACGATGCGTGGCGGAAAGACGCCGGGGATGGCCGTGGCCGTGTACATGAGCAGTCGTGCGCGCTCCAGTGTCGCTGTGTCCGCCTGGATCGCCGCGCGCATGTCCCACACGCGGCCAATGCCGAGATCCATGTCGGTAGTGGCCAGCAGGAGTTGGCGGTCTTGTTGGAACTCGCGCTCGAGCTGCGCACGCATCGTCTGGTTCATCATGGTCGCAATCGAACGCTCGTAGCGCGTGGTGCTGACCAAGCCGCCAGTACGACGCAGCCAGAACCACCAATCGAAACTCGGCGCGATGCGGTCGGCCGCCACGCGATACAGCGCGGTGATGGTGTCGATCGCCTCCGGTGTGCCGAGTAATGCGAAGGGCGACTGCAGTGCGCCCGTGCTGATACCGCTTACGAGGTCGAACCGCGGCATCGGTGCATCGATGCGTGACATCCAGCCTCGCATGAAGCCCACGCCGAACGCGCCGTGCTGCCCACCGCCGGAGAGCAGGAGCACGTCGAGCGTGCGATCGGGACGTGCCTGCGCGCGGCGCACCAGGCGCGTGAGCACGGAATCGCGGACCGCGTGCTGTTCCGCGCGTGCGCGCACGGCATCGGCCTGCAGCGAGGCGATGCTGGCCGAAGGGCGGGAGATCGACGCGCAGCCGGTGGCGAGCAGCAACAGGGCGCAGCTCGCGGTCGCGCGAGGGAACAACAGTGTGTGGGTCGTCACGGGCAGCGGCTCACCAGGGATTGAGTTGATATCCTTCGGCTTGTAACACCGAGATGGCCGTCATGGCCGACAGCGCGAGCTGTACACCGGGAATGAGCTTGTCTCGCGGCACGTCACGGCCCACGGATGTTTGTCCGCAGAGGATGATGCGCACGCCCGCGTTGAGCAGTTCCTGGATCAGTGGTCCGCTGGGGTTATCGGTGCCATATCGAGCCCGGAACGTCTCGTCATCGAGTAAGTCCTTGCCGGCGGTACCGTGCACGACGGCGGCGAGCTTCACGCGTTCACGTGGGACGCCAGCGCGGGCGTGCATGTTGAGGAATCGCGCCATCGTGTTCAGTTGCTCGTTCGGAGCCAATGCAACGCTCGGCGCGGCCAGGCCCGCTGCCGGCATCTCCACACCGCGGCTGACTTCGAAGACCACTTTGTAGTCGTGATCGCGAGGCGTCTGAAACGAGGGATTGGGCACGTCAAAGACGGCGCCACCGGACTTGATGACGGGACCGGTGGAGGGTTGAGCGCTGAGGACGGTGAGAGGCGCGGCGAGCAAAAGCAGCGCACGACGAGTGACGGTACGCATGATGGTACGCATGATGACACCGTTGGGGCGAAGGTAGATCAAACACGGAGATGCCGTGCGTCGTCGCACGGGAGTCGCTTCACTCATTGTCACGACTCGCGTAGGAACGTGTCACCAGGAAGGCTGCGATCACGGCCTTGTCGGTGAACAGCTCGAGTCGTCCGGCCATGGACGCGATGCGAATGAGACAGCCCGTCCCGACTGGTGACGCGATGACGATGGCGTCATGCGTGATGCAGACGGCTTCGGCATTTTCCGGCACATCGGCGGGCGTACCAACCTGCTGCACGACGGCTTCGATACGGGACGCATCAATACGTTCGTCCTGGCTCTCGACGGCAGTGGCCGAGAGCCAGGTGGCGCCGGTGAACAACACCACGTCGTTCCCACCGAGGCCGAGGTCAGAGGTTTCGGACACGACGGCACCGGTGACTTCTTCGTGCGCGCTGTCATCCATGATGACATCAGCGACCAAACAGGTTGCAGCGAAGCCGGGTTCGATGTCGTGCAGTTCCACGTTGAATCGCACGGCCGTACCGTCGGCCAGGCGTACCGTGACACTGCGCTCCAACGCTTGCACATCGCGCCACGCGCCGCGCAAGCGACGAAACACTTCGATGCTGTCGTTGTCGGCCTGAAATCGATATTCACGCATGCGTCGCTCCCGCGTGTCGGGCTGATATACCAGTGGAGTGGTCGTGGATCACGGCCATGTGGGAATCCGGCCGGGCGTCCAAGGGGCACCGGCCGCCTCGGCGCGTATCTCCAGCGACTCGAGATCCGCTTCGATGACGATGCGCAACTTCGCGAGCACGGGCGGGAAATCGCGCGCCACGATGTCGTATTGCTGCCGGAAGGTTCCCGTTGGTGCGTTCTGTGTACTCCAGTGACCGCTGACCACTTCATTCAAGCGGCCAACCAGTCCCTGCGCCACCGGTTCGCTGAGACGCGCCGGCAGATTGTCGCCATTGAGCGCCACGCGCAGTGAGTCGAGTCGACGCTCGATGGCCTTCGCTTCGCGCTGCAGCGAATCCGACGGTACCAGCGTTTGCTGCAGCGCCGATTGCAGCGCACGTACACGCGTGGTGGTTTCACTGAGCAACGATACCGTGCCCTGCACGACCCGCTGCAGGCGCGCGGTGGCAAGGCGGAACTCGCGCACCTGCGGTGTCGTGGCCACTGTGGCCGTGAGACTGGCTGGCGGCTGCGCGACAAACGTTTGCGTGCCGTACTCGCGCACGCTGCCGTCGGGCCGACGCACGGCCAGGCTCACCGTGTAGGTGCCGGGCATCACGAGCGGTCCGCGTCCGCCGCCACGCGCGCTGGCATCGCCCGTCGTTGCGGTGATTGGCGACAAGCCGGAATACCGCAAATCCCAGGTGACACGATGCAAACCGGCGGTAGCTGGACCGTCCAGCCGACGCACGATGAGGCCGTCGCTATCGGTGACGGTGAGTATGGCCGACGCGGAGCCTTCCAACTCTTCGGCGCGCAGCGCCTCGAGCGTGGGCTGCGGGACGTCGGTGCCCTTGCGCGCGGCCGCCTGCTCTCGCTGTGTGCGCGCCTGTCGGAGCGAACGCGGTGCGGCGTTGAGCAGGTATGTGAGCGTGGCACCCGTTGATGGGTTCGGCGTGCTGAAGTGTGATGCGCCCCACGAGCCCGCATTGCTGGTACGTGCCGGCAGATACATCGCCACGCGTGTGACCGGCAACAGCGTGCCATCGGCGCGCAGCACCTCCGGCTTCTGCACGAGCAGACGCAGTGGCGCGAGATCGTCGAGGATGTAGAAGCCGCGACCGAATGTCGCAACCACCAGATCGTCGTCGCGCGCGTGAATGGCCAGATCGCGCATCTGAATGGTGGGCAATCCACCGCGCAGTCGCGTCCAGGAACCACCACCGTTCGTGCTCACGAACAGCGCGAACTCCGTGCCGGCAAAGAGCAACTGCGGCGCCTTGGGATCTTCCACAAAACCGTACACCGAGCCGCGCTTGGGAAGATTCGCACTGATGTTGGTCCACGTGCGTCCACGATCGCTCGTCTTCACGATGTACGGCGTGAAGTCACCCGAGCGATGGTTGTTGAATACGGCGTACGCAACATTCACATCGTGCTGCGAGGCGAACACGCGCTGTACATACGTCGTATCCGGGACACCGGGAAACCTGGAAACCTTCCGCCACGTCGCGCCGCCATCTTCGGTGACCTGGACGAGGCCATCGTCGGTGCCTGTGTAGATGAGCCCTTCCTGTTTGGGCGACTCACTGATCGTGAGGATGGTGCCGTAGTGCGATGTGCTGGCCCATTTTCCGATCGCATCGGAGCCCCACACACGTCCCATCATTTTGAGCTGATTGCGATCGATGGCTTGTGTGAGATCACCGCTCACCGAGCGCCACGAATCACCGCGGTCGTCGGAACGCCACAGTGACTGCGACCCCACGTACAGTCGCGACGGGTTGTGCGGTGAAATCAGAATCGGCGTATCCCAATACCATCGCGACGCCGGTTCATCCGGCGCGGGCTGCGGTCGGATCGGAATGTTCTCGCCGGTCCGACGGTCGTGGCGCACCATGCCGCCGTTCTGCGATTCGGCGTACACGATGTTCGGATCGGTGGGATCGATTTGTGCGCGGAATCCGTCGCCGCCTACAATGGTGCGCCAGTCGGAGTTGTCGATGCCCGATGCACTCGTGGTGCGTGACGGACCGCCCAGCGTGTTGTTGTCCTGCGTGCCGCCGTACACGTTGTAAAACGGCTCGGCATTGTCGAGTGCCACGGTGTAGAACTGTGTGAGCGGCAGATTGCTGAACCAGCGCCAGTTCGTGCCCCGATCGTACGATTCGTACAAGCCACCGTCCGAACCGATCATGATGTGTTCCGTATTGTTGGGGTCGATCCACACCGCGTGATCGTCCACGTGCTTGTTGCGAGATGGCACCTGCTGCCACGTGCGACCCGCGTCTTCACTCACCGACGTATTCGTTTCCACGAGATAGATGCGATCCACATTCTTCGGATCCGGGAAAATCTCGAGGTAGAACAGTCCAAGGCCGGACTGCGAACTCATGCGATCCCAGCTCGCGCCCGAGTTGGTGGATCGATAAAACCCGCCACTTGAACCACTCGCTTCGATCACCGCATACACGACATCCGGATCGGCTGGCGACATGGCGAGCCCAATGCGACCCAGATCGCCGCTCGGCAAGCCGGTACGCACGCGGGTCCACGTCGTCCCGCCGTCCGTGCTGCGGTGCACTGCGCTCTCGGGGCCACCATGGATCTGTCCCCACACACGTCGTTGCCGCTGAAATGTGGACGCAATGAGCACGTCGGGATTGCGCGGGTCCATCTGCACATCGTTCACGCCGACCCATTCACCACCGCCGAGCACGCGGTTCCACGTGGTGCCGCCATCGGTGGTCTTATACAGCCCGCGGTCGCCGCCGCCGGACCAGAGCGGACCGATCGCCGCCACAAACACTACATCGCTGTTGCGCGGATCAATCACGATGCGCCCGATGTGTTCGCTGTTCGGCAAACCAACCTTTGTGAACGTGCGTCCGTCATCGATCGACTTGTACACGCCATCGCCGTAGGGCACGGAGCGTAGCGAGTTGTTCTCTCCAGTACCCACCCACACCGTGCTCGGTATGTTGTGATCGATCGTGATCGCGCCGATGGAAAACGAACTTTGCGAATCGAAGATCGGTGCGAATGTGACGCCGGCATTTTCGGTCTTCCACAAGCCGCCTGAAGCGGTCGCGACATACCAGGTGTTCGGCTTGCGCGGATGAATGGCCAGGTCGCTGATACGCCCGGAGGTGCTGCCCGGTCCGATGCTGCGGAAGCGCAGGCCGTCGAGTGGCAGGCGACCGGCGGCGGAGTCGGCGCCGGCCGTGTCGCGCGCGGGAGGAGCGCCGGCAGCGGAGCGCGCCTGGGCGCAGGCCGATGATGCGAGAAGCGCCACGATGAGCGCGGCGCTTGAAGAGCGAAGCAGAGCGGACATATCGGTGGGAAAGGGTAAAAAGTGCACCCTCTCAAACTACGCAGAGGACCGAAGGCTGTTGAGCGCTCGAGTCGGCCTCTGCGGGCAGGCGCGTTGCGCTACAGCGACCAACCCGAGCGATACTCGCGCGTGAGCAACGGATTCAGTGCGTCCTGGTTGGTGAAGCGCATCGTGCCCGCGTCGTACAGAGCCTTTTTCCCCTGTCCGAGGCGCAGCGCAACGGTGCCCACGAGCATCGTTTCATTCAGCGCGGCTGCGTACGCGAAGGGTGAGCTGGCCTGGCCCTCGCCCATGCAGGCCGACACCCAATTCATCTCGTGCGATCCAGAAATACGCGGCAGTGAAATTGGAACGGCGGCGGCTGCGGTCGCGACTGTCTCGGGATACACCGTGGGCGTGTTGCCGTACGTCTCGTAGGTGAGGATCCCGCGCGATCCAATAAACACGCCGCCACCGCCGTCACCGAGTGGTAACGAGACGTTGTCGGGCAGCATCGCCGGCCGCGGCGGCATGAGACCGCCGTCGTACCAATACATCTTGACGGCCGGCCGAGCGCCGACGGCTGGAAACTCGTACTCCACTTGCGTGGACAAGGGATACGACGCCGGATTCTCCGCGCCACCGCCCCACGGTGACGAGGCCGTGGCCACACTGGTGGGCTGTGTGAGTTCGAGCGCCCAATACGCCTGGTCAACGAGATGCGCCCCCATGTCGCCGAGTGCACCAACACCAAAGTCGACCCACCCGCGCCAGGCGAACGGGTGATACGCCGGATGATACGGAATCAGTGGCGCTGGTCCGCAATAGAGATCCCAGTCAAGGCCGGGCGGCGGTGTCTGCGGATTCTCGGCCATCGCACGCAGCACGGCCACATCAACGGTGCGGGCGTTCCACTGCGGCGGACGAGCCGGATCGGGTGCACGAACGGCCGGCACCGGCGACCCCGGACGCGGAATGCCCTGCGCCCAATAGCGCACCGGACGATCGGTCCAGATATGCACGCTGGAAATCGGACCAAGTACACCAGAGCGCACGATTTCCACGACGCGACGCGTGCCCTCCATGGAGTGCCCCTGATTACCCATTTGCGTAGTCACCTTCGTTGACGCCGCGAGCGTGGCGAGATGTCGCGACTCATGCACCGAAAACGCGAGCGGCTTTTGCACATACACATGTTTGCCGAGTTGCATCGCGGCACTGGCCTGAATCGCGTGCAGGTGATCGGGTGTTGCAATCATCACTGCATCGATGTCCTTGCGCTCCTCGAGCATCTTGCGATAGTCGGTGTACTTGGCCGCTTTGGTGTACGCCGCCTGCAGCCTGAGCGCTTCTTCGGAAACTTTGCCATCACGTGGTCGCAAGCGTCCTTCGAGTGCCCGTTCGACGTAGGCGAAGTCGACATCGCAGACGGCCACAATGTTATGGCCGAGCACTTGCGACATGTTGCTCATGCCCATGCCACCGATGCCGATGCAGGCGATGTTGAGCGTGGCGCTCGGCGCACGCGTGAGCACACTCGCGGGTGCACCGGCAATCAAATGGCGGGGCAGCACCATGGCGCCCAGACCGAGGGCAGCCGCATGCCCGAAGAAATCGCGGCGGGAGGAGGGAATCGTCATGCTCACGACGCTACGGCGCGGAGCGGGCGGCGTCAATGCAAACGGTGCGACTACCGCCGGACGAACCGGGCGACATCGCGGGCGCCCTCGCTCCAGACGAGCGTGTCTTCCTGCAGTCGGAGCGCGCCTCCGGTGGCGATGAGCGCGAGGAACCGGTCCTCGATGTCCATGGCGCCCTCGCAGAACATCCTGGTGCCTGCGGCGGGGCTGCCTACGAGGGACGTGCCACGAAAGACGGCAGGTGCGCTGAACCGGTTGCATCCGCTGTTACCAACGAGCTGTCCATCGCCGCGGCGCCACTCGAGGCCCGCTTCCGTGTTCGCCGGAATGCGTACGGGCGTCGAGTCACTCTGCAGGGCGACCAGCCGCCACGGACCGGCGGCGATTTGATTCTGCGTGCGGAGCGCGGCGCAGCCGTCCTCGGGGTTGATGCGGTCCATGGAGTCCACAATGAGCGAGAGAACGGTGCCGCTACCCTCCATGGCCGGTCGCTCGGCCAGGTGCGCCTTGAGCTGCACTACGACAGGTTTTCCAGCCTTGCCCGTCTTCAGATAGGCCGTCTCGAGCGCTTGGTAATCGGCGCTCAGGTCCACCGGAAATTGCAGGCCGCTGCCGCATTCGACGAGGATGGCCGCGTCGGCCATGTACGTGAATGCACCCACGAGGCGTGTGGGATGCGTGATCACCACGGGCGCGACGGTTCCGAAGAGCGTGTAGTTCAGCTTCGAGTTGATCGGTTGCCCGTCCATGTCGAGCATGCGCAGACTGCCGTCGGGATCCACGGCGAACTGGCCCGGCGCGCCCGACGCGCCGCGCAGCAGGATACGCGTTGCGGCGTCGGCATGCGTCCATCGGCCGATGTCGGTGAAGATGGTGTCGCCAGTGCCTTTGGTGCCGAGATATATGCCCTCGCTGCGGAAGCTCCCGTTTGGGTAGAGCGTAACGGTGGTTCGGACGGCATCGCAGTCGGCGCAGGGAATATCGCCCATCCAGCTCGCCGCACTGTCGAGGGACGCCACGTTGCGGATCGGCACGACAGCTGACGAGGCGGTTTCTACGCTCGCGGCGCCGTTCCCGGACTCCGTCCCACCGCACGCGGTGAGCATGGTAAGCAGCAGCAGAGGTGTGTACGACAGGGCACACCGCATGAAGTCCTCCGTGAGGGATTGGGGAAGGTGATGTCGCAGACTTTGTGAACATACCGAGTCTCAGGATCTGGCAGGAGCGTGTCGATACTTCACTGGATGCCTCTTTCTGTCCCGCCGCGTCCGTCGGACGTCTCGATTGCTGATCCCACACTCGCCGAGTGCTCCGATTCACGTGCCCACGGCGAGGCGCTGCTTGCGTCTTCCGGCTCGGCCTCCGGTCGTCATCTTGGTCACGCGTTGCTTGCGTACCTGATGGTGACCACCCTGCTGATCACCTGGGCTCCGTTTCAGTTTGCGTCGCAGCCATTGCATGGGCTCACAAGTGTGTGGACGTGGTCAGATCTTGTGCTGAATGCGGTGATGTTCCTGCCACTCGGTTTTCTGGCACAGGCGTCGCGCGTGCGGCAGCGAGCGGTTGCGTGGTGGGCGATCGGGTTGGCCGGCGCATTGCTCAGCGCGACGATTGAGCTTGGTCAACTCTTCATCGCCGAACGGTATACGTCGCTGCTGGACGTACTGACGAATGGACTGGGCGCGGCGCTTGGTGCGCGTGCGTTTGACGCGGTTCGTCCGCGTGTGTATGTCGGCCGTGGCACCGTGTCGGCACTCGCCCTGGAATTGCCGCTGACCGGTCTGGCCATGTTGCTCATCCCGTTGCTTTGGGTCTCAGGGTTCGCGAGCGTGGGGACGGAGCGTACGTGGCTGTTGGTGCTGATCGCGACGTTTGGTGGGGCGCTCTTCGGCGCGGTTCATGGAGCGTATTTGCACCGGACTGGTCGTGTGTCGCGGCCCGTGCTCCTCGTGGCTGTGGCGACGTGGTTTCTCGTGGCCGCACTGCCCGGCGCCGCGACGCGCCCGGATGTTCTCATCGCCGGAGGAACGCTGGCGATCGGAGGGGCGTGGTTGCGAAGCGTGGCGACCGCCCGCGCGCGTGATCGCCACGGTGACCAGCGCGTGGAACTGCCCACACTTCGTATGGTGCTGCCACTCTTCGCCGCCTACTTCGCGTTGGCGTCACTCTGGCCTCTGGATGCGGTGGACGGCGTGTGGCGTGGTGGCTGGGCACTC
>JBBRDP010000092.1:0-13633 GCA_038203795.1 Gemmatimonadales bacterium | reverse complement strand
ATGTCGTAGCAGTGCAACTGCTCGGCTGCGGCGCATTCCACGTCAACGCTGGCACGCGCGCCAAGTGACACTTCAATCGCCATCACACTGTGCGCCGGCAACACGGCCGCCGACCAATCGGCCGCAAGCGTCAACGCACCGGTCGCGAAGACGGTGATCGTGAGCGAGAGGTCATCGCCGGTGCACTCCAGCGACACGTGATCGGCGGTGTGCTCGCGCACCGCCACCGCAAGCGATGCCTGCGTCCACGATCGCAGTGGGACGTACTCCGCCAACTCGTATTGCTCCGCTGTCACGTCGTGGGCAATCACGCGCAGTTGCACCAGACACCGTACATCGAGATCGGCCGGCGGGAGCACTTCCAGTGTATGGGCGTGTTCGAGATCGTGAATAGACGGCGCCCCTTGTGAGGCCGCATCGGCGTGCTCACCGCTCGCCGACACATCGTTCACGTTCGTTGACTTGTCCACACGCGTCACCGCGACATGCGCCGCGACCGCCTCCACATGATACGCTTCCACACGGCGCGTCAGCACATCACACACGTTCTCCGCCCGATCCAGCAGCAACCACGTCTCAATGGCCGCACCACGATGCGGCGCGATCACCACCGACACGTGCTCGCCGTGCACCCACAGTTCGTCGACGCCATCGGCGTCGATGTCCCGACGCTCAACGGCCAGCGGCTGTCCATAGCGCAGCAGCGCCTCGGCGCGCGCGAGGTGATGCCAGTTCGACTCCCGCAGCCACGGCAGGTACAGTCCACCAAACACGCCGTGCCAGAGTGGATCGTTGCTCTGCGCCATGCCAATCGCACGCCGTGCATCGCGAGGATTGCCGCGTGCCCGACACAGCGACGACACCGCCAGCATATGCTTGTGCAGCCGGTTGGCTTCCGGATACTTCACCAGAAAATGTTTCCAGTGCGCACCGCGAATGAAAATGCCGTCGGGTCCATCAACACGCGCATCACCCAACGCGCGGCGCATGTCTGTGCGCAGCGTGGCCAGCCGTTCGCTCGCGCCACGGGGCAGCGACCACTCTTCCATTTCGCGATACGATCCCGTGGGCAAATACGCGAGTCCGCCGCGCGCGGAAGTCGCCAGCGCTTGCGCGCCCGTCACGAGCCTGATCTCGCCGGCGTCCTGCAGGGCGAGCAGCGCGTCGAGAAACTCATCGAGCCAGCCACTACCGAATACCCACTCCTGCGTACCGGGCCATCCACCAAACTTCTCCGCGTCGTCGGCGAAAATGGCCAGCCGTTCTCCATCGGCGCGTCGCGCGCGCAACGCACTCACAATCTCGCCCACCGGTTTGAACGGAATCAGATACCGCAAGCGTTCATCGATCGGCAGCAGATCGAGATGTCGACCGTCGTGCTCCGTACGAAACACGGCCCCGAGCGTGCTCGCGTCATGCCCTGCGGCCAGCAGCGGTCGATCGTCCACGAGCGCATACCGAACACCGGCGTCGGCGAGATCGCGCGCCAGATCAGGTTCCCACACGCGCTCGGTGAGCCACAATCCCGGCCCTGCGGTGCCAAAACGCGCCTGCAGCGTCTCGCTCATCCAGCCGATCTGTTCGAGCCGGTCGGCGCGCGGGAGCGTCGCGAGAATGGGCTCGTAGTAGCCCGCGAGCAGAAACTCGAGACGGCCTTGAGCGGCGAGCTTACCCAGATCGTCGAGCAATCGCGCATCATGCTGCGCGCACCAGTCAAGCAGCGGCCCCGAGATGTGGATGATGGCCGGCCACGACGTACGCGCGGTGAGTGCGGCCACGAGCGGCCGATACACGTCACGCACATGCTGCTCAAACACCTCTCCGAAGTTGCCAACGGGCTGATGCAGGTGCAGCGCAAAATAGAAATCGAGCGGGGCAGGGACGGGCATCAGCGGCAACGGGAATGAGACAGACAGACGCGCTACCGCGGCTGGAATGAGGTGAACGGCGCATCGGGAAACGGCGTGAGCGCGCGGGGCGTGAGCAGTGCGCGCGCCGCGAGTTCCGGAAAATCACGCACATCATACAGCGATGGCGTGCCGAGTTGTCCCCGCACGCTGACACGCAGCGAAATACGCGGCGCACCATCGTCGGCGCTCATCAACGCCACCGCCTGATACGACGTGCGTTTACCAGTTCGCCGATGTTGCAAGGCAATGGGAAATGGCTCCCGTACATCGATCGCGGCATCGCAGAGCACATCGTAGGCGCCAAGCCGAGGTGGCGAGCCGAGTGTGTGCGTGAGCAGTCCGTCCGCCAGCAGTGCCGCTGCGGCGGCGGCTGTGCGCGCGTCCACACTGCGATGCGGCAGCGCTCCGCGCACAAAGACATCGGCGGCCGTACCAGCACGCGGGTCATTGCTGCGTGCGGCCGCAAGCCGTTCCACGAGACCCGACTCCAGCCGCGACGCCCGCCCGCTCAGTTCGAGCACACGCGCAGCGTATCGCAACACCTGCCGCGCTTCGATGCGCGCCACGTCATCAAAGAACCAGGCACACGACGTGAACAGGCGCAGCACCGCACGCTGCAACTCGAGCAACTCCCGCGCCCGCTGCACGGCGGCGGCGTCATCGCGTCGATCGGCGCGCATTTGTGCACGCACAAACGCGCGCAGTGGTTCACCGTCGAGCGCTACAACCTGACCGTACGCATCGCGCACGCTCCACGGATCGGCTTCGAACAACGCGCCAGCCTCATTCGAAAACACGGCGTGTGCTTCACCAGCGAGCCACGTCAGCGCGCGGCGCAGCGGGCCACGCCACTGCTGCGAGGTTCCCGCGCCGGCATCGAGCTTGCACCCGCAGTCACTTCGCCATCGCTCCACACCGTGCGCGCAGCTCCACGCACTGGGCGACACCAGTTGCGCATCAACCTCGGGCGGGAACTCCGCCAGCATCGACGAAAAATTGTGCATGCGTGCATCGGGACGCGCCGCAATCCGCGCGATGGCGCGCGCCAGCGTGACGTCTCCACCGCGATGATGGTGCCCGAACGTTTCGCCGTCAGTGGCCAATACCGTGAGGCGCGTGATTGATGCTTCATCTTCCGGGGCGAGTCGCGACGCCAACCGTGCGGGATCACGCAACAGTCCGCCAAACGCAACTTCTCCCGACAAGCCACCATCGTATGTGAACAGCGCAATCTCGCCGCCGTTGCTGCCGCGCCAGCGCAGCGGCCGGCCAGTGGGATCGGGATTGCGCACCTGATACGGCGCGAGCACGGTAAACCGTATGCCTGCGTCGATGAGCACCTCGAGCGTCTCTTCGTCCACCGCCGTTTCAGGAAGCCAGAATCCCTCCGGCGCGCGACCGAAGCGGCGCGTGAAGTCATCGATGCCCCAGCGAACTTCGGTGACCTTGTCGCGCCGCGACGCCAACGGCAAAATCACATGATGGTACGGCGCGGCAATCGCATTCCCATGCCCGCCCAATCGCTCGGCGCTGGCCCGGTCGCCAGCGAGCATCGCGGCGTACGAGTCGGGCGCGTTGTGTTCGAGCCATTCGCACAAGGTCGGGCCGACATCGAAGGTGGCCCAGGCATAGCTGTTCACTATTCGTGCGAGACCACCAGGCGCATCGGGCGCCGGCGGCGGACCCAGTTCGCGCGCGAGCGCGGCCAGTGCCTGCGACCGGGCATTGCCACCGAGCGCGGTCAATGCGTCGTCCGGCAGGTCTTCGTCGGCTCGGCGTGGGGCCACGCGCACTTCGGTTGCCGCCAGGCGCGCGTAACACTCGCGATCGATGCGTGCGTTCCAGTCGTGATCGGGCGCGGCCGAGGGCTCCACGTCAACCAGTTCGAGCCACGGATCTTCGCGCGGCGGTTGATAGCAGTGCGCGTGCACAATCACGGAGCGCACCATGAAACCCGAAGACTCCACAGTCGGCGGTATCAGCGCCGACTCCCCGCAATGCGGTGCGCCAGCTGGTAGGCGCTGGCGTAACGCTCCGCCGAGCGCTCCCATCCGAAGTCGCGACCCATGGCCACGTGCATCCGTTGCGCCCACCCCGGCTGATCGCTGAATCGGGCCAGCGCACGCGAGATCGCGTGGTCAAATGCACCCGATGTGAATGGATCAAACAAAAATCCCGTCACATCGTCTTCTACCGTGTCGGCAATACCGCCCACCCGTCGACCGATCGGCAGGGCTCCATAGCGCTGCGCACGCATCTGTGTGAGGCCGCAGGGTTCATACTGCGACGGCATGAGAAACATGTCGGCGCCAGCCATGAGCCGGTGTTCCAGGCGATCGGTGAAATGCGTTTGCACACCCACATGGCGCGGGCGCGCCTCCGCGAGCTGCGTGAGTGCCCGTTCATACCGTCGCTCACCCTGTCCCAGGAAGACAAACTGCGCATCCATGTTCCACACGAGATGCGAGTTCAGAATGAGATCGAGCCCTTTCTGCGTGACCATGCGTCCGGTCATGCCGAACAGTGGTGTACGACGGCGCTGTGGCAAGCCGAATGAGCGTTGTAGCGCCGCCTTGCATCGCGCCTTCGCGCTCGTGTCCTGGCGAGTGTAGTTGGCCGTGATCTGGTCATCCCGCGCGGGGTCCCACTCGTGTTGATCGATGCCGTTGGTGATGCCCATGAAGCGATCGGCCAGCCACTGGAACGTGGTGTGCAGGCCGAATCCGCCGTCGGGTGTGCGCAATTCGCGCGCGTGTTCCGGGCTCACCGTGACCACCACGTCGGCGAAGGCGAGCCCTGTTTTGAGATAGTTCACACGTCCGTACCACTCCGCCATGCGCCAGTTGTACACCTCCGACGGAATACCGCAGTCGTGCAGCACGCTCTCGGGGAAATGTCCCTGATAGCCCGCGTTGTGCACCGACAGCACCGATGGCGTATTCGCAAAGCGTTCGCGCAGGTCGCCGTACGTGCGCATGTACATGAGCGAGAGTGACGTGTGCCAATCATGCGCGTGCACAAGCACCGGGCCCGCGATCAGCCGCGAAATTCCATCGAGCACTGCACGCGAGAAGACGGCGAAGCGTCGCGCATTGTCTATATAGTCCTGTCCGTTCTCGCCGTAGAGTCCACTGCGATTGAAGTACGTGGGCGCATCGACAAACACCACGCGCGGTCCCGGGCCGGCATTCACCTCGCGGAAGAAACGAACTTCCACGGAGCGAAAGCCGAGTTCCACGCGAATCGGACGACCAAGCGGCGCCAGATCCGGTGCGTGATCGCGCACCGTGCGATACAGCGGCACGAACACGACCACCGCCGCCCCCGCTCGCGACTGGAAAGTGGCCAGTCCGCGGACGGCCTCGGCCAGCCCTCCCGTGCGCGCGTACGGTGCATACTCGGCGGTGAGATGCACAATCGTTGGCGAACCGTCAGCTGCCGCAGGAACAGCCGGCATTGACATGGACGGAGTGGGCAGCGCAGTGCTCGTCATGTGATCGAGGATCAGGAGATCGGCGGATCATCCTGGAGGGCGTCCCCCAGAATCGATGGCGCGTAGTACGCACGAACATACTGTTCCACCATGCGCCGACCGGTGAACTGCGTTCCGGCCACACGCATGGCGTTCTTCATGGTCGCCAGCCACTTGAGCGGCAAATCGTTGTCATCGCGGTCGTAGAAGTCGGGCACGATCTGCGTTTCCAACAGCTCGTACAGTCGATTGGCTGTACGGTCGCCGATGTCGTCGTCAACTTCCGGCTCAATCGACCATCCGTTGGTGCCATCGAAACCTTCTTCCCACCAGCCGTCAATCGTGGACAGCTGCGGCACGCCATTGAGAGCGGCCTTCATACCGCTCGTGCCCGATGCCTCCAACGGCACGCGCGGCAGGTTGAGCCACAGGTCCACACCCTGCACGAGCAAATGGGCGAGGTGCATGCCGTAGTCCTCAATAAAAACAATGCGTCCTTCAAACTGTGGATCGCGCGTGAACTGATACACTTCCTGCAATATCTGCTTGCCCGGATTGTCGGCCGGGTGCGCCTTGCCGGAAAAAACGAACTGCACGGGACGTGCGCTGTTGGTCACGAGCGTGCGCAGGCGCTCCACATCGCGGAACAACAGGTTCGCGCGCTTGTACGTGGCGAACCGACGCGCGAAGCCGATCGTGAGCGCGTGCGGGTCGAGCAGCGTGCCGGCACCCACCAGCTGCGGTGCCTGCATGGTACGACCGGCGAACTGACGGCGCGCCTCTTCACGCACCATGCGCATGAGCACGTGCTTGAGCCGCAAATGTGTGCCCCACAACTTGTCATCGTCGAGTGTGAGCACACGATTCCACAGTTCGGGATCGCGATCGCGGCCCCAGGTGGTACCAAGTTGTTCGTCGAGCAATTGCATGATCGGATTGGCCATCCACGTGGCCAGATGCACCCCGTTCGTCACGTGCCCCACCGGCACCTGCTCGGCCGGTCGATCGCCCCACAGCGGCGCGCACAGCGTACGCGACACCGCACCATGGCGCTCCGACACGCCATTCACCCGACGTGACATCCGGATGCACGCCGCCGTCATGTGAAACACCTGACGGCCCGTGGTTGGGTGATAGCCGAGTTGCAGCACGCGCGACGCGTCCACGCCCATCTCGTCCCACACCGGTCCGGCGCACTCTTTCACCTGATCCGTTGGAAAATGATCATGACCCGCTGGCACTGGCGTGTGCGTGGTGAACACACTCGACGAGCGTACCTGATGCACGGCGTCGTCGAAGCCGATGCCCTGTTCACACAAGGCGCGCACGCGCTCTAGCAGCATAAATGCCGCGTGTCCTTCGTTGGCGTGCCAGGCCACCGGTGCAATGCCCAACGCGCGCAGCACACGCACACCACCTACGCCGAGCAACCATTCCTGACGGAGACGCAGCGCCGGTCCGCCCGCGTACAACTTGGACAGCAGCGGACGGTCGTCGACGTGATTCTCTTCGAGATCGGAGTCGAGCAGATACACCGGCACACGTCCCACCATCATGCGCCATACACGAATGTGCACATCACGACCGAACGTGCGCACCGTCGTGAGATGGCGCTGGCCGTTGATGCCGGGCACGGGCTGAATGGGGACGCTGCTCAGGTCGAATGTGTCGGGCGTATCTTCCTGCCACCCATCGGGGCGCACGCGCTGATCGAAATACCCGTCGCGATAAAAAATGCCCACGCCCACAAGCGGCACACCAAGATCCGACGCGCTCTTACAGTGGTCACCGGCCAGCACGCCGAGTCCCCCGGAATAAATCGGCACCGAGTTGTGAAATCCAAACTCCGCGCAGAAGTACGCGATCGATTGACCGCGCAGTTCGGGATACGTCTGCGCGTACCACGTGTGCTCATCACTGTGCTCGGCGGCCAACCAACGCATCACACGATCGTAGTTGGCGCAAAAATCGGCGTTCTCCGCGAGCGCCGCCAAGCGTTCCGGCGACACCTGCTGGAGCAGTTCGATGGGGTTGTGGCGGAGCGTGTGCCACCGCGATTCGTCGATCAGACGGAAGAGGTTGCGTGCGTCGCGATTCCAGCTCCACGCGATGTTGTTCGCGAGGGCTGTGAGCCCGTTCAGGCGCGCGGGGAGCGGATGGGCTGCGGGGACGACCGGCAGAACTGGCGATACGGCTATGGTCACGGACTTGGGGACGATGCTTCTTGAAGACGATCGCGCGGCCCGCGGGCCACTCGACATGATAGAGACGTTCCAAAGCTACCTTTTGACACCGTGCAGTGGACAGGTGCCAGCCTTTTACGGTATCCTCCCGCGCACATGGTTACCACTCCCCGCTCCCGCTCCCGCCCGCCCGTCGTTCACAAGTTCGGCGGTGCCTCGCTCGCCGATGCGGCCGCCGTGCGTCACGCCATCGCGATTCTCGCGGAGCAGCCGCCCGGGCCGACGGTCGTGGTGGTATCGGCCATGGCGGGCGTCACCGACGCCCTCGCGCAGCTCGGCCAGCAAGCGCTCGCCGCCGGGCCGGACTCCAAGGCATTGCTCGCGATGGCAGCCGCTGTCGCGGCCCTCCGGTCGCGCCATGAGCAGGTGGCCCAAGCCGTGGTGCCCAAGGGCGCGCTGCGTCGGCGCGTGCTGGACGATGTAACCCGGGCGCATGACGAACTCTCCCGACTCCTCGACGGCGTGGCCTCGTTGCGCGAACTCACCCCGCGCACCAGCGACTTTCTCATCTCGCGAGGCGAGCAGCTCAGCGCGATGCTGTTGGCCGCCGGACTGGAGGCGGAGGGCATCGCAGCCCGCTACATCGACGCCACCACCCTCATTGTGACCGACGGCGTACACGGCAACGGTTTCCCGGATCTGCCGCGCACGGAGCGTACGGCAAAAAACGTGCTGACGCCGCTGCTCAAGCAGGGACTGATTCCCGTAGTGCCGGGCTTCATCGGTGCCTCGCCCGATGGCACGGTCACCACGCTCGGCCGCGGTGGCTCGGATCTCACCGCCACCGTCCTCGCCAGAGCCTTGAAGGCCTGGGCCGTCAACCTGTGGAAAGACGTCCCCGGTCTGCTCACCACCGATCCGCGCACCGTGCCCGAGGCACGCGTGATTCCGCAACTCAACGTGCGCGAGGCCGCCGAGTTGGCGTACTACGGCGCGAAGGTGCTGCACCCGCGCGCGCTCATTCCGCTGGCTCGCACGTCGATTCCGGTGCATGTGCGCCCCTTTGCCGAGCCCTCGGCGGTGGGTACCGAGATCTCCGGTCGTCGTACGTTGCAGCGGTATCCGGTGAAGGCGCTGTCGATGGTGCGCCAGCAGGCCCTGGTCACGGTGACCGGCAGCGGCATGCTCGGCGTGCCCGGCATCGCGGCCCGTACGTTCGCGGCGCTGCATCGCACCGGTGTGTCGGTGTCGTTCATCACGCAGGCCTCATCTGAGCACGCCATTTCATTGTGCATTCCGGCGGTGTCGGCCAATGCGGCGCGTGCCGCGCTCGACGCGGAATTTTCCGCCGAGCGCGCACGTCGCGAGATCGAACGCATCGAAGTGCGTGCACATGTCGCGATGGTCGCGGTAGTTGGTCTCGGCATGGCCGGCTCGCGCGGCTTGGCGGCGCGCATGTTTACCGCGCTGGGAACGGCCGGCATCAATATCGTGGCAATCGCACAGGGGTCGAGCGAACTCAACATCACCGTGGTGATCGACGACGCCGACGCGCCCGATGCGATTCGCGCCGTACACACCGAATTTCAGCTTGACAAGATTGGTGGTGGCGCGGCCGCCATTGCGAAACATGTGGACGTGGTGCTGTTCGGGTTTGGACAGATCGGGCGTGAGTTCACGCGCATGTTGTCGCGCGGCAAGGCGAAGGCGGCGGTGCGTGTGGTGGCCGTGTGCGATCGCAGCGGGATGGTGTTCGACGCCAACGGACTCGGTGCAAAACGTTTGGCGCTGCTCGCCGCGCACAAGCAGGGAGGCGCGGCACTGGCCGACGCCGAGGGCGGCCAACGGCTCACCGGTACTGCGGCGGTGCGCGCGATCGCGAAACACGCGTTGTCGCACCCGGTACTTGTTGACGTCACGGCCGACGATACGCTGCCCGCCATCACCACCGCGATCGAGCTCGGCTTTGACATTGTGCTCGCGAACAAACGGCCGCTCACGGCATCACGCGCGGCGGTTGACGCGTTGTACGCCACTGCCAAATCGAAAGGCCGACGCGTGTTGTTTGAAACCACCGTTGGTGCCGGCTTACCGGTCATGGATTCGTTCGCAAAACTCGTCGACGCCGGTGATCGTGTGCTGCGCATTGAAGGCTGCACATCGGGCACACTCGGATTTCTGCTGACTGAAATCGGGAAGGGGCGCGCGTTCAGTGACGCGGTGCGACGCGCCATGGCCAAGGGCTATACCGAACCCGATCCGCGCGACGATCTTTCCGGGATGGATGTCGCGCGCAAGGCGCTGATTCTGGCGCGCATGCTCGGCTACAAGGGTGAGCTCGCCGACGTGCAGGTGGAGTCGCTCGTGCCGGCGTCGGCACGCGCGCTCTCACGCGATGCGTTTGTGGCGTCGCTCGAAACACTTGATGATGAGTGGCGCGCCCGTCAAGCGGCGGCGACAGGCGCGAACGCGGTGCTGCGCTACGTGCTTGAAGTGACCGCGCGCAAAGTCACGGTGGGACTGCGCGCCGTCGATCTCTCGCATCCGCTGGCCGGACTGCGTGGCACCGACAATCAAGTGGTGTTTACCACACCGCGCTACAAAGAAAATCCGCTCGCCATCACGGGCCCTGGCGCAGGACCCGCCGTGACCGCAGCCGGTGTGCTCAACGATGTGCTGAAGTTGGCGGGCGCGTGATTTCACAACGCTCGCCGCGTCGTACATCACCGAACGCCGAACGCCCCACCGCCGTCGAAGCGTTCTCGCCCGGCAGCATTGGCAACCTCGGCCCCGGCCTCGACGTGCTCGGCTGCGCTGTCACCGGCGCCGGCGACCGCGTCATCGCGCGGTGGACCGAGGGCACGCACATCGTGCTCGACGATGCCGGTCATCCCGATCTGCCAACCGATCCGGACAAACACGCGTGTGCGATTGCTGCGCAGGCCGTGCTCCGCGCGTGTGGCGCTCAACAGCGCGGACTGGCCCTGCGTGTTCACAAAGGATTGCCGCTCAGCGCAGGGCAGGGCGGCAGCGCCGCCAGTGCCGTGGCGGCGGCCGTGGCCGTGCACGCGTTGCTCGGTGAACCGCTCAACGATATGACGTTGCTCGCGTGCTGCCTCGAAGCCGAGAGTGCGGTGGCCGGTCGCCATCTCGACAATCTCGCGCCGTCGTTGCTCGGCGGCGTGATCACCATACTCGGCACCGACCCGCCCGATGTCGCGCGTGTGCCGGTGCACACGGCGCCGTGGTTCGCGCTCGCGTATCCGCACATCGCGGTGCGCACCGCCGACGCGCGCGCGGTGCTCCCACAGTTTGTCCCGCGTGCCACGCTGGTCGCGCAGCTGGCCAGCGTGAGTGCGCTCGTCACGGCACTCGCCAGTGGCGATATCGGATTGTTGGGTCGCGCGCTCGTTGACCACGTGGCCGAACCGGCGCGCGCACCGCGTGTGCCCGGCTTTGCCAATGCGTTGGCTGCCGCGAGCGAAGCCGGCGCCGTTGGCGGTTCGTTCTCCGGCAGCGGGCCCACCACGTTTGCCGTCTGCGCCACCGAAGCCATCGCGACCGCCGCAGCGGCGGCGATGCGCGCCGCATATGAAGCCACCGGCGCCACCTGCGATGCGCGCGTGGTTACCATTGATACCGAGGGAGCGCGATGGCACGCGCTGTGACTCCACACTGCGCGCGGAGGAAACCGTGAGCGAGACCAAGCACACCGCTGCCGTGCTGCTGCCGGTGGGCACGCCGTCCGATCAATTCTGCGGTGCCTGCGATTCCACCTGGCCGGAAACGCACGCCTCGCCGCAGTGCGCGGCCTGCGGTGGTTTGCTCGTGATTCGTCATGCGCCACCGCATGATTCGAGAGGCACACCACTCACCGGTGAGGCGCTGCGCTACAGTTTTGCGCAACACTGCTGCGCGCGTCCGCTCGGCCATGCGTCCGGCGTATGGCGCTTTGGATCGCTCGTGATGCCGAGTGCCGGCAGTACCATTGTGAGTTGGCCCGAAGGCAACACGGCACTCATCCAGCGCAACGTGATTGCTCAGTACGTGGGCATCGAGGCGCTGTGGTGCAAACACGAAGGCATGAATCCCACGGGTTCGTTCAAGGACCGCGGCATGACCGTGGGCACCACGCAAGCCGTGCGCGTGGGTGCGACGGCGGTGGCCTGTGCCAGCACCGGCAACACGTCGGCATCGCTGGCCGCGTACGCCGCACAAGCCGGACTGCCGGCGTTGGTGTTCGTGCCGGCAGGGCAGGTAGCCTTGGGCAAACTCACGCAAACGCTCGCCTACGGCGCCCGCACATTGCTCGTGCGTGGCGACTTCGACGACTGCCTGGGTCTGGTACAGGAAAGCGCGCGTGAACTCGGCATTTATCTGCTCAACTCCATCAATCCATGGCGACTCGAGGGACAAAAAACAATCGTGCTCGAGATGCTGCAACAGTTCGGCTGGGATCCGCCGGAGTGGATTGTGTTGCCCGCCGGCAACCTCGGGAATACCGCCGCATTCGGCAAAGCACTGCGTGAAGCGCACGCACTCGGACTCATCACCCGTGTACCTCGTATCGCGTCAGTGCAAGCGGCGGGCGCGGCACCCTTTGCGCTGAGTTTTGCCGAACAGTTTCGGACACGTCATCGCGTGCAAGCCGAGACACTGGCCACGGCCATCCGCATTGGTGATCCGGCATCGCACGATCGCGCTGTCCAGTCGATTGAGTTCACGAATGGGATCGTGCTTTCGGTAACCGACGCGGAAATCGTCGCGGCCAAGCGTGTGATCGATGCCGCCGGCGTTGGTTGCGAGCCGGCCAGTGCGGCCAGCATTGCCGGTGCCCGTGCACTGGTGCGCGATGGCATCATCACACCGGGCGATCGGGTGGTCGCCCTGCTCACCGGGCACGTACTCAAGGATCCCGGCATTCTGGTGCGCATGCATCAGGACGCCGAGTTTCTCGAAGCACCCGCCAATACACCCATCGAAATCGATGTTTCCGTCGGTGCCGTCGCGTCCGTGCTCAACGCGGACGCCAGCCGATTCCCTCACGCCTTGTTTCCCTGATGCTACCTCCCGGACGTCGAACATTGGTCACCGGTGCCAGCCGCCCGTACGGCGTGGCGCTGGTGCGCGCCTGTCTTGAACGCGGCGACCGCGTGATCGCGGCGTCCCGCAATCCGGCGCGCGTGCCGGTGCTCGTTGATCTTCGCGCCGAGTTTGGCGGCCTTGATCTGATCGCGCTCGACCCGGCCGACGCCGCCTCAGTGGCCGACGCGGTGCCGGTGCTTGAGAGCCTGGCGCCGAGCATCGATCTCTTGCTGTGTGCGCCGCCGGAACCGGGCGCGCACGAGAAGCTCGCCGATATGGAGCGTGACGCGCAGTTTGCCACGGTGTCCGGCACGGGCCTCGTCGAGCAGTATCGGCGAACGGCCGTCGCGCCCGTGCTCCTGGTGCGCACGTTGTTGCCGCTGCTCGCGCAGGAACGGGGCGCCAGGGTACTGTTCGTGAGCTCATGGCTCGGTTCCATGGCCGGCAAGGTGCAGGGCGGGGACTACGCGGTGTGTGCCAGTGCGGCGGGTTTGCACATGCTCGTGCGCGCGCTGTCGCACGATGTGGCCGATCATGGCATCACCTGCGTGATCGGCAATCCCGGGTGGTACGCAACGTCGCCATCCGACCCCGCGTTTCGTATTCTGATTGCCGATTCGGTGGCCGGCTTGCTGGCAGTGACCGACGGCGTCGCACCGTCGCGGAGCGGCGGTTTCTTTGATTATACAGGGGTGGAGCGAGCATGGTGAAGTTCTGCAGCAGAAACGTGGTACGCAACACGGCGGCGGTCGCGGCACTCGCGATGCTCTACACAACCAACGCTTCCGCGCAGCGTCCGTTGACACCCAGCGCCGATAGCGCGGCCAAGCCGTCTGCGAAGCCGTCTGCGCTGCCGGCGAACGCGTTGTACGTCCCGCACCGCGTGGCACGTGGTAAGTCGTTCACCGATTTCGAAGGCATGCTACAGGATCTCGCCACAGCCGACGCCGTGTTCCTGGGTGAACAACACGACGACCGGGGCA
>JBBRDP010000091.1:0-13637 GCA_038203795.1 Gemmatimonadales bacterium | reverse complement strand
GGGGGCAAAGTCTCCCCCCATGGCGTCCACGCAGATGCGCGCCAAGTCTTACGCTTCCTGCGCGGCCACTCGCTGCTCACCCGCGTAGTAGCCACACTCGAGGCATACACGGTGGGGGCGCTTCATCGTGCCGCACTGCGGACACGTCTGGATCACGATCGCTGGCGCATGCTTGTGCGTGTTGCGCGCGCGCTTTTTGCGCTTGGAGGTGCGGCGCTTCGGGACTGCCATGGGAACACCCTGGAAAAATGATCGAAGAACAGCGGATCAGGAGGTCGAATCGCGCAACGCGCGTAACGCATCCCACCGCGCATCCGTGGTTGACGTGCGACACTCGCACGACACCACATTACGGTCGGCACCACACACCGGACACAACCCCTGACACTCGGGACGACACGTGACAAACGCCGGCGCCGCCAGAACCCACGCTTCCCGAACTGCAGCGCGCAGATCGATGGTACGGGCGTTGGCCGCCAAGGGATACACGTCGTCTTCGTGGGCATCATCAAGACTGGCTTGTGCGTAGAACGCCGTTACCGAATCCTGCACTGCTGATGCCACCTCCACCAGACAACGCCGACAGCTCACGATCGTTGAACCCGAGAGCTCTCCTGCAAAATAAAACCGACCGGGCCCAGCCGCCGACAGGCGTCCGACCACATGCACCGAGTCGCTCGGACGCACGTCGTCGTCTTCCCAAATGGGATCTGATACCTCCAGTACCCCATCGACCGGCTGCGCGCTCGACTCGATCGCACGAATGTCAAAATACAGCATAGCCCAGAAAACTAGAGCGACCGGTGCCCAAACACAAGGGCAGCCGGACGCTGCAAATCATTCGACAAGTCCCTGCCCTGCCACGAGTTAGAGCACCCCGCCCAGCTTACGCGCCAGCCAGTTCCGCGCCGGCGAAAAAGAAACCGCCCTCACGCTGCGCATTCTCGTCGGAGTCGGAGGCGTGAATCGCGTTCCGACCCTTCGATTCGGCGTACAGCTTGCGCACCGTGCCCTCGGCCGCTTCAGCGGGATCGGTGGAGCCAATCACTGTGCGCAGCGTGGACACGGCATCGTCGCGCTCGAGCAGCAGAGGCATGCACGGTCCGCTGGCCATGAACGAGACGAGCTCGTCGTAAAACGGACGGCCCTTGTGGACCGCGTAAAACGCGCCGGCCTGGGCCGTGCTCAGGTGCAGCACGCGGGCCGCCTTCACGGAAAATCCGTGCTCTTCAAGCAGCGCGAGAATAAGACCGGCCTTGCCGCCTTCGAAGGCGTCCGGCTTGATGATCGTGAGCGTATGACGTCCTGACATAATTTTAGGATCCGATGAGCTTGCGAACGATGTCACCCCGCGTGAGAAACCCCACCAGAGTGCCGTCCCGGACAACCGGCACGCGTTCGACGTCTTTGTTGAGCATCAGGGAAGCTACTTCGGCGAGCGGCTGATGCGGCGACACGCACAACACTTGCCGTGTCATGACATCACGCACCGTTCGCCGAGCAGCGGCCGACGGCGGCCCACTGGGCTGACCACCGGCACGGGGAAGGTAATGACTCAGGAGGTGTCGCAGCAGCTCCCGTTCACTCAGCAGTCCGATGACCCGATTGTCATCGTCCACCACAGGGAGCGCCCCGACGCCGGCGCGCCGCATATCCAGCACCGCCGTCCGCAGCGGCGCATCCGGCCCGATGGATCGCGGACGCGACGACATGATGTCGCGCACGGTGAGCTGCGGCTCCACTGCAATCTCCTGCCAGCCGCGGGCGTCGACGAGCTCCTGCGGTGTGGTGGCGCTTTCGAACGACGCCACCGCGCTGGGACGCGCCAGCAGTTGGCCAAGTGCGCCGAGTACCTGCAAGTGACGCGCCGCGAGCTTTCGCGGCGCGATGACCACCGCCACGAATCGGGCACACTGCGTGTCCTCGCCATCGCCCAACTCGCGGCACACCGGCTTGGCCGCGATGCCCACGGCCATGGCCAACGCGGTCGCGGCATCCGTGCGATAATGCAGCACGAACCCACGACCTCGATGTCCAACCACATCTTCCGGACGTGCCTCCTCGATGCGTTCACGCAATCGGTCTGGATCGGCGACCGCTCCGTCCGCATGCAGCGCGTCAACCAGCGCGAAGCCGGCGTCGGCGAGCGTTGAGGCCGCGAGCGGCACGAGGCAACGCGCGGCTGACAGATAGTCGGAGAGGTGCACGAGAAGGCGACCGGGACGCGCGGCTCAGTTGAGTCGCGCGCTGATGAGTTCCACAAAGTCGACCGGACGCTGCGCGACGCCCATGCCGGCGGCCTTGAACGCCTCGATCTTCTCCGCCGCCGTTCCCGACGAACCCGAGATGATCGCACCAGCGTGGCCCATGCGACGGCCCGGCGGTGCCGTCTGGCCAGCGATGAAACCAACGACCGGCTTCTTCATGTGATCCTTGATGAACTGCGCGGCTTCCTGTTCATCGGTGCCACCGATTTCACCCATCATGGCAATCGCCTTGGTGTTCGGATCGGCTTCAAACGCCGCGAGGCAATCGATGAAGTTCGTCCCGTTGATCGGATCACCACCGATGCCAACGCATGAGCTCTGCCCAATGCCGGCGCGTGTGAGTTGATGCACGATTTCATACGTCAGCGTACCCGAGCGACTCACGATGCCCACGTTGCCGGGCGTGCAAATGCGACCGGGAATAATGCCGACCTTGCTTTCACCGGGCGTGATGAGACCGGGACAATTCGGACCGAGCAGGCGCGCGCCGTGCTCCTTCACATACGGATACACGCGCGTCATGTCGAGTACGGGTACGCCTTCGGTGATGCATACGATGAGCTTGATGCCGGCGGCGGCCGCTTCCATGATCGCGTCGGCGGCAAATGGCGGCGGCACGTAAATCACCGAGGTATTCGCGCCCGTCGCGGCCACGGCGGAGTGCATCGTATCGAAGATGGGGACGGTGTCGTCGAACTTCTGTCCACCCTTGCCCGGCGTCACGCCGCCAACCACGCGGGTGCCGTACTCCATCATCTGCTTCGTGTGGAACGAGCCATCGCGGCCCGTGATCCCCTGTACGATCAGTGTGGTGTTGTTGTCAATGAAAATACTCATCAGGCGGCTTCTCCTTTGGCCAATGCCACCGCGCGCTGCACGGCGTCGTCCATGTCAGACGAGGCGGAAAACCCGTTCTCCGTCAAAATCTTCATGGCGATTTCTTCGTTTGTGCCCGTGAGGCGAATGACGATAGGTACCTTGAGCGGATTCTGCTTCGTGGCGGTGACAATACCGTTGGCCACATCATCGGTGCGTGTGATCCCACCAAAAATGTTGAACAGAATGCACTTCACATTTGGATCGGCGGTGATGATGCGCAGCGCGTTGACCACTTTTTCCGGATTCGACGAACCGCCGATGTCGAGGAAGTTGGCCGGATCGCCGCCGTAGAACTTGACGAGATCCATCGTGGCCATGGCCAGACCGGCCCCGTTCACGATGCAACCCACATCGCCATCAAGTTTGATGAACGTGAGGTTGGCATTGCGGGCGTCCACTTCGCTCGGTGCTTCGGATGATTCGTCGCGCAGTGCGGCGATGTCGGGACGGCGATCGAGTTCGTTGTCGTCGATGACCATCTTGCCGTCCACCGCGATGAGCTCGTTGTTCGGCGTGACGACGAGCGGATTGATTTCCGCCAACGAGCAGCCGGCATTGATGAACGCCGTGTAGAGCTGCTGCATGATCTTCGCCGCCGCGCGCGCGAGCTTGGCATCACTGTACAAAAAGAAACCCATTCGCAGTGCCTCGAACGACATGAGGCCGTAACGCGGATCAACCGGCAAGTAGAGAATTTTCTCGGGCGTGGTGGCGGCGACTTCTTCAATGTCGATGCCACCGGCTGCGCTCACCATGAACACCGCCTTTTTGGTGGCGCGATCCACGATGATGCCCACGTACGCTTCCGATGCGATGTCGGCGGCTTCTGTGACGAGCACCTTCTCCACCGTCAGCCCCTTGATATCCATGCCCAGAATGGCCTGCGCCTTTTCGCGCGCATCGGCTGGTGTTTTGCAGAACTTCACGCCGCCGGCCTTCCCGCGCCCGCCAGCGTGCACTTGCGCTTTTACCATCACCGCGACGCCGTATTCGGTGGCGATCGCCTCAGCTTCCGCCGCCGTTGTCGCGATGCGGCCGGGCGGAATCGGCACGCCGGCCGTCCGCATCAGCTCTTTCGCCTGATATTCATGTAAATCCACACGATCTCCGGTGTTCGGGGGTGTCAATCAGCATTCAATGCTACGTGTACGCGGCGTACAGGGGCAAGCCGCGGGGTGGTGTACATCATGGGACCCGGTCGAGCACGCGACCGAGACTGTCGAAGGTGGCACCAAAGCGCACCCAATCACTCTGTCGAAGCGCCTCGCGCATCGAGTCGTACAAACGACGGGCTTCGGCCTGTCGTTCTCCTGCGGAACGATCACGCAGCGCATCGTCCGATCCGGCAATCCCGCGTGCGTCACCGATGAGCGCCGTCAGCGACGGACCCACGACGATGCCACTGTCGGTGCTCGCCGCCACGGCGATGAGATGCAGTCCGCTCGCATCACTCGCATAGGCCGGACGGACGAGCACCAGTTGTCCGTCCTGATAGCGCACACGCACGGTGCCCAGCGTCACGGGACCGTCGGCGTCAGTGCGCGTGAGCGACGCGGCGGTATCGAGTGCGCTCGACAACTGCTCACGGAGTGCCGTCCAGCGTGGCAGCGGCTCGGCGAGTGGGTGCCAGGTCGAACCGCGCACCACGCCGCCCGACGCCTCGAACACGCCGACAAGGTGATCGGTGTCGTCAACCAACGGCACGGACCAGCTGATCACGCCGAGCGCCGGTGCAGAGACCGGGTACGGCGACGCGCCGGGCACACTGTCGGGCATGAATTGTGGCCGCTGGCTGGTTTGGCGCGACCCGACGCGTGAGAACGCACGCAACTGCGCCATCGCACCGTCATCGGCGATCGGCAGCTGCGATCGCAGCGCGGGGGCCAAGGCGCTGTCGGCGAGCAGCAGTGCGGGAATGCGCGCGAACCAGGTGCGCGCGATGGGGTCGGGCGTGGCCACGGGCACGAGTCGAACGCGACCCGTGTGCGCATCGACCAACGCCGTGGCCGCCCGCCGAAAATAGCTGCGTGGTGCACCCGCCGCGTGAAACCGAATACTCAACGGATAAAAATCAGACGCCGCATAGAGATCGATGGCCCACAACAACTTCTCGTTGTAGACGATAGGAAAGATGTCGTCGCCCTGCGCGAACATCGGCGCGAGTCGCTCTACGCGCTCGCGTACATCGCGATGCAGCACGACGGCGGTCGGCTCGTCGTTTGCGGGGGCGGTCAACAACGAGACATCACGGGTGGCCCAGGCGTGCGCGAGGCGGGCGCCCCAGCTCGACATCAGCGCCGCCGGGACACGCTGATCAGTGAACGGGTCATCGCGACCGGGGGCCGCAGCTGCCGCATCGCGAGCACGACCGATCGCGAGCAACGCCGAACCGGTGACCACGCGATGATCGGTAAAGCCCGGCGCGACCAGCGGTTCGGCCAATGCGCCGCCGCCCAGTTGCCGGTGTCGGGACCACACCGGTGCGCCGCGCGCGTCGGCCATCGTGGCCGGAATCACACGCACATCCCACACGGGCGTCAGCGCCGCACTCCGCGTGACGACCACCGCCTGGGCGCCATCGGGACCCGATTGCCACACCGGCGGCAACACACTCGTGCGCGGCGCGTCGCCGCTTCCTCGCGCGGCCAGCAAGGTCTCGGCATCCCAGACACCCGTGTTGGCTATGATCTGTGCCGTCGACGCACGCGGCATACTGTCCGGTGCGAAAGCCGCGCTGTCGTTGTTGCCGTCAAACTGCAGCCGCTCAATCTCGTACGCGCGACGCGTGTAGATGGCACGTGTGGCCAGATAGTCGCGATCGCGCACATCGGCGCGACCGAATGACTCCCCGCTCGCCATGACATCGGGTGCCGCCTGACGAAACACCAAGGCGCAGAGAATCACGAGCGTAACCGTGACAAATGCGGCACGCACCTGACCAATCCATCCGGCACGCAGCACGATCAATGCTGCGGCGAACGTTCCGACGGCCAGCGCCAGATCGACACGCGTGGTGAACACATGATCAACCCGATTGAACATGCCGTCAAACCCGCTTCCCCAAAGCAGCAGTTCATACGCATCCAGACGGTAGCTCCACGCCAGCAGCATGAGCACGAGTGCGCCGAGCGCGGTGAGATGACGGCGCACGTGCGTGGATGCTACAAGTTGCCGATCGACCAACCGCAGATCTCGCGTAATGGCGTAGAGCACCGTGACCAGCGCGGTGACCACCACAATGGAGATCAGGGCCCATGTGTACAGTGCACTTTCAAACGGCAACCAGTACACATAAAAGCCGAGGTCACGCTGGAAGAACGGCTCGTACTCCACAAACGCGGCGCCCCGCCACGCGCTGCTCAGCACCGTCCAGTCGTTCAGCGAGAACGTCAGCGCCATGCCCACGAACGCGGCCGCGGCGAGTGTCACGGAGAGCAGACGACGCGCCGGAAGCACTTCGGCAAATTCAAGATCGCCGACACGCGCAGGCACCGCGATGGCAAGAATGGTGCGACGGACGGCCCAGAGGTTCGCAAAGGCGAACGTGCTGCCGAGCACCCAGGCACCGCCTTTGAGTGCGAGAACCGCGAGAAATTTTTCGCGCCACACGCTGCCCGCCCCGAGCGCCGCATACCACGCCTGATCGACCAGCACTGCGCTCAGCGCACGCCCGAGCAGCAACGTGATGGCCAACGTCGCAACGGCCGCGACAAGCCCAAGGCGACCGCGCATCATGCGTTGAGCCCGATGTGATGCATCACGCGCGCCTCAGTGCGCGCTCGGCGACGGATCAACGCCACGGGCGCGAAGCCACGTCTCGAAAATCGTGCGAATCTCCCGTAGGCGTGCTTCGGTCCGTGCCTCAAACCGCATGACGAGCACCGGCTGCGTATTCGAGGCGCGAATGAGTCCCCACCCGTCGCCAAAGAGGACACGCACCCCGTCCACGTCAATGACGTCGTACCGCGCGCGGAAATGCGCAATCGCGTCGGCCACGATGTCAAACTTGATCGCATCGTCGGTATCAACACGAATCTCGGGCGTGGAGACGAACGCAGGAACGTCCGCGAGCAATCCGTCAATCGTCTGCCCTGCATCGGCGAGAATACGCAGCAGCCGCGCCGCCGCGTACAACGCGTCATCGTGTCCGTAAAAGCCCTCTTCGAAGAACATGTGACCCGACATTTCGCCAGCGATCGGCGCGTGCGTTTCCTTCATCTTGTCCTTGATGAGGGAATGGCCGGTCTTCCACATGACCGGCACACCGCCCGCTGCCGTGATCGCGTCACTGAGCGCCTGTGAACACTTGACGTCGAAGATGATGGACTGCCCTTTCCCGGTGCGCGCGAGCACATCGCGTGCGTAGAGAATCAACAAGTGGTCGCCCCAGATGATGCGTCCGGCCGAGTCCACCGTACCGATCCGGTCGCCGTCACCGTCGAATGCCACACCGAGTTCAGCGCCGGTCTCACGCACCGCCTCGATGCAGTCGGCGAGATTTTCCGGGACGGTGGGATCCGGGTGATGATTCGGAAAGGTGCCGTCACTCTCGGTAAACAGTCCGGTGGTGTGAACGCCAAGTCGCTTGAAGAGCGCCGGTGCGACGAGCGCCGCCGCCCCGTTGCCGCAGTCATACACGATGCGCATGGGTCGCGCGAGCGGGCCGATGCGTTCGGCGATATCGTCGATGTATCGATCGATGACCTCGACGTGGCGTACGCCGCCCACGGTGGCACCGGTGACGCGCTCGGCGGTTGCGAGGGTGTACAGTCTCTGAATGCCCTCGCCATGCAGTGATGCAGCGCCCACGCAAATCTTGAACCCGTTGTACTCCGGCGGATTGTGTGAGCCGGTGATCTGGATGCCGCCCACGACCGGCTCGTGGTGCAACGTCCAGTACATGAGCGGTGTTGGTACGACGCCGATATCCACGACATCACGCCCGGCCTCTGTCAGTCCGCGCACGAGTGCATCACGCAGGCCATCGCCGCTGGGGCGATTGTCGCGACCCACCACGACAGCGCCGACCATTCCCCGCTCCGAAAGCAGCGCAGCAAAGCCTCGGCCGATGCCCTCGGCGACCTCATCTGTCAGATCACGTCCGACGATGCCACGAACGTCATACTGCCGAAAGATCGAGGAACTGATGGCCATGCAGGTACGGCTCCGGGTGCAGGGGGCGATCGTGTTGCAGTGCCGCAGGGGAAACTGCGGTCAGCGAGCTACGGAGGATGATACCGTGGTGGTGGGCAGCGCGCCGAGTGTGGCTGCGGCTGCCAGACGGGCGGCCGGCGTCGGGAAGACCCCGAACACAAGCAGCAGCACGACGCTGACGAGCATCACCGCGCCGGACAGGACCGGTGTTTGCACCGGCATCCTGGTATTGGCGGGCCGCTTCTGATTGAACATGGTGGCGATCGCGGAGAGGTAGTATCCGGCCGACACCACGCTCGACAGCACGAGTACCACCACCAGCACCATCAACGGGGTTGGCGACGCCAGCGCCGCCTGCATCACGTACCACTTGGCGAAGAAACCGGCGCCACCGGCGAGCGGAAATCCGAGGAACGCCAGGAGGCAGACCGTCAACACGACCGCGAGTCCCGGTCGCACGTGCCACAGGCCGGCCAGATCATCGATGGTCGTCGCCGCCTCGGTGTCTTCGGAGACGATGCCGAGTACGGCAAAGGCACCGAGCGTGGCCAACGTATACGCGAATAGATAAAACACGACCGCAGCCGTAGCGGCTGGCGAGAAGGACAAGACGGCCACGAGCAAATAGCCTGAGTGTGCAATGCTCGAATACGCGAGCATGCGTTTGATCTTGGGTTGCGCCAAGGCAACCACATTGCCCACCACCATGGTGAGTGCGGCCAACCACCACAGGACCGGGTGCCAGTTCTGAATGGCGGGCTCGATGCCCTCCACCATCACGCGCACGAGCATGGCAAAGGCCGCCGTCTTCACACAGGCCGCCATGAAGGCCGTGATGGGTGACGGCGCGCCGTCGTACACATCGGGCGTCCAGAGATGGAATGGCACGGCCGCCACTTTGAAGGCCATGCCAACCAGCAGGAGGGCAACACCGACCAGATAGAGGGGACCGGGTGCAGTCGAGGCGATGGCTGCGAGGCGCGTGTCGCCGGCCGCGCCGTACAACAGCGCGATCCCGTACAAGAGGAAGCCGGACGAGAACGCACCGAGCAGAAAATACTTGAGCGACGCTTCAGCGCTGCGCGCGCTGCTTCGATTCACGCCTGCCAGGACGTACACGGCGATCGACATGAGCTCCAGCCCGATGAATAAAAACATCAGGTCGCGCGCCGCAGTGAGCAACATCATGCCGCAGAGCGCGAGCAGCATCAACACCGGCACTTCTGCCTGATACGCCCGCGTTCGCGCCTGTTCCGTGTCGAGCAGCGCCAGCGAGCCGGCCGTTCCCAGCAAGAGTACGAGGTCGATCGCGTACCGGAAGCCATCGCCGGCCAGCCGGCCGTCGAGTGTCCCACCGCCGCCGCCCATCCAGGCCATGATGACCGACACACTCGTGACCAGCACAATGCCGATGGCGAAGCGTGTACTGCGACGCGTGGGCGACGACAACTCGCCGCCCCACGCGCCTGTGAGCAGCAGAATCAGTGTACCGATCGTGAGCGTGATCTCAGGCAACAACGCGCGCATAAGCGCATCGGGCAACACAAAGTCTGTCATCGGAGGGGCGCTCCGACGGAGACGGGCGGCACTGGTGAGGCCAAGGTGAACGCATCCGATACGCGCGGCGCGGGTGTGGCAAACTGCGAGTTGGTGCCGCGCACACGTTCGACGAGTGCGCCGGACGCGTGCTCCATGCGGCGCAACAGCGGCTGCGGCGCGAAGCCGAGCCAGAGCATGGCAATGGCAAAGACGCCCATGACCGCGAGCTGACGACCGTGCAAGTCGCGCATCGCACCATTCGATGCCCGGTCAAGCGGGGCGAAGAGCACGCGCTGCGTTGCCCGCAACGCATACACGGAAGCAAACACAACACCCGACGTCGCAAGGATCGCGAACACCGGCTGACTGCGATAAGTGCCGAGCAACACGAGAAACTCGCCGATGAATCCGTTGGTGCCGGGCAGTCCGATGGTACTCAGCATGGAGAGCGTGAGCATCACCGCGAACAAGGGGACCACTCGCGCCAGACCGCCAAACGCATCGAGTCGGTCGGTGCCGCTGCGCTCCTTGAGGAAGCCGGCCAGAAGGAACAACGCGCTGGTGGTGATGCCGTGGTTCACCATGATCATCACGGCACCTTCCACGCTTTGTTGTGTGAGTGCGAAGCAGCCCAGCATGATGAAACCCAGGTGACTGATGCTGGAGTACGACAGCACCTTGCGCAGATCCGGCTGTACCATCGCCACGAGCGCGCCCCAGACAATGGCGATCACCGAAAGCGTCAGCACCACACCCTGTACCGTCTCATGCATCACGGCCGCCGGAAACAGCGGCATCGCGAAACGCAGCAATGCGTACGTACCCACTTTGAGGCCGAGCACCACGGCGCCGATCACTGGCGCCTCGGATTGCGCATCGGGGAGCCACGTATGAAACGGCACGAGTGCCGACTTGATGGCGAAAGCCAGAAAGAATGCGCCAAACAACCAGAGCTGCGTCTCAAGACCCATCGACAGCTGCAGCAGATCGTCTATATGAAACGATTCGCTCCCGCCCATCACATAGAGCGCGGCGATCGCGGCGAGCATGAGCAGTGAGCCGAACATCGTGAGCATGACGTACTTGAGCGCGGCGCGCGTGCGCCCTGCAGAACCCCAGATCCCGATGATGAAGTACATCGGAATCAGCATCAACTCCCACGCCAGATAGAACAGCAGGAGATCGAGTGCCGTGAACACGCCAACCAGCCCGCTCGTGAGCGCCAGCAACAGCGCGCCGTAGCTGGGGACACGCGTCGTGATCTGATCCCACGTGGCGAGCAACGCCAACGGCATGAGGCACGTGGTGAGCGCGAGCATCGGCAGTGAGATACCATCGACTCCAAGGCTGAGCTTTGCACCGAGGTCGGGGAGCCACGTGAGGTCGGTGCGCAACTGCCAGCCGGCGGCGTCTGCATCGAACGCGATCCAGGCCACAATCCCGAGCACGGCTTCTACAACCAACACGGCCAGCGTGAGCGCTCGCGCATCGGGACCGCCACTGCCGAGTGCATCGCTGGGCAGCGCGGCACCGGTGGGGATCGGACGTGTTTCTCGGCCCAACACCAGCACGATCGCCGCGCCTATGAGTGGCCACAGCACGAGTGCGGGGAGCAACCAGCGGTCGATGCCCATGGCAATCAGGGAGGCGTGCATGGTCATCGAAGCGTGAAGGCGGCCAACATCGCCAGCACACCGAGCACAATCACCCAGGCGTAGCGACCAACATCGCCGGCGCCCAACGCGTCATGCGCCTGCCCCGCCACGCGGGTGATGAGCGCGCCGCCGGCAACAAGCGCGCGGTCCAACCGTTGGTCGATACCCTGCCAGAGCACTCGCGACGCGAACGCGCCGAACGGTTGCACGAGCGTGCGGTCAAGTCCCGCATCAACGCGGTAGGCGTCGCCGAGCAGCGCGGCGACGCCGGCTTCCGGAACGGCGTGATCCTTGGTGGCCACCGGGCCACGGAATCGCACGTACGCGATTGCGATCCCGAGCAACGCCACCAGCACCGCTGTTCCCACGAGCACTATCTCGGTACCGTGGTCGAGATGCGCCGTGCCACCGAGCACACGTGACGCTTCGCCGGTGACCGGCTCAAGCCAGTCGCTCAGCAAGTGCGTCGGACCGAGCGGCAACAGCTCCGGCAGATTGAGCCAGCCGCCAACCACCGTGAGCACAGCGAGCGCGATCATTGGCCATGTCATCACGGCTGGTGCCTCGTGCAGTCCCGCCGCCGCGCGGTCACCCGTGCGATTCTCGCCGGTGAAGGCGAGCAACATCATACGCGTCATGTAAATGGCGGTGAGCAGCGCGGTCACAATACCGATGGCATAGATCAGATACAACAAGGCACTGCCGGGCACGCCGAGCAATGTGGTGGACGCCAGCGGCGAGCCCTGCGCGCGCGTGAACACCGACGCCAGAATCTCGTCTTTGGAGAAGAACCCGGAGAGCGGCGGTACGCCGGCAATGGCGAGCGTGGCCAGCCACATCGTGGCAGACGTGATCGGTAAGTAGCGTCGCAGACCGCCCATGTTGCGCAGATCCTGCGCATCCTGGTCATGCTGATGCGAGTGATGGTACGCCGCATGCATGGCGTGAATCACGGCACCGGCGCCCAGAAAGAGCAGCGCCTTGAAGAAGGCGTGCGTGACCAGATGAAACACGCCGGCCGCGTATGCTCCCGTACCAACGGCCACAAACATGTAGCCGAGCTGGGAGATCGTGGAGTACGCAAGCACCTTCTTGATGTCCCACTGACGCAACGCGATCGTGGCGGCGAACAGGGCCGTGATGGCGCCGATCAATGCGACAAAGAGCGACACCGTCGGCGCGCCGGCGAACACCGGCGCTGCCCGGGCCACGAGATAGACACCACCGGTGACCATGGTGGCGGCATGAATGAGCGCCGACACCGGTGTGGGCCCAGCCATGGCATCGGGCAGCCAGATGTACAGCGGCAGCTGCGCGCTCTTGCCGGCGGCACCGAGGAACAGAAACAAGGCGGCCGCCGTGAATACTGCCGGCGACGCCATGGTCAGCGCCGAATGGGCACCCACAAAATCGAGCGTGCCCGTGGTGTTGAACAACAGGAACATGGCGACCAGAAAACCGAAGTCGCCGATGCGATTTACGATGAACGCTTTTTTGCCCGCGTCAGCGTTGGCTTTTTCGCTGAACCAGAATCCGATCAAGAGATACGATGCGAGACCGACCCCTTCCCAGCCCACGAACATCACGGGATAGCTGGAGCCAAGCACGAGCACGAGCATCGCGGCGACGAACAGGTTGAGATAGGCGAAATAGCGGGCGTAGCCACCATCGCTGGCCATGTAGCCAACCGAAAACACGTGGATCAGAAATCCGATGCCGGTGATCACGAGCGTCATGACCATCGAGAGCTGATCGAGTTGCACGCCCCAGTCGATGACCAGATCGCCCACCGGCATCCATGACGCGTAGGTGCGTATGAACGGCGCGACAAGATCAGCGGTCCCACGCATGGTGAAGAAAATCGCCGCCGCGAGCGCGAACGCGGCGAGCATCACACCAGGCCCGATGATCGACGTGAGCCAGCGCGTGCCCGCCAAGTGACGTGCCGTGTCTGTTTCCCGCGCATCGAGCGACGCATCCGTGAGCGTGGCGCCTGATAACCGCGGCCACAACACCAGCGCACCATTGAGCAGCGCACCCAGCAACGGGAGCAGCGGCAACAACCACACCCACTCGGCGAGCGACCCGTCGAGCGGATGCGCCGAGGCAGTTTGCAGAGCGGCCATCAGCGGCGCAGCAACTT
>JBBRDP010000090.1:0-13706 GCA_038203795.1 Gemmatimonadales bacterium | reverse complement strand
CCGAAGCTGTTCACCGTGACCACCATGTCGCTGTTCATCGCAACCGCCATCCTGGGCGCGCTCATCGTGCCGGTGCGCCGGATGATGAGCGGTGTGAAGTGACGCGACTTACGGCCAGTTGAACAAACTCGGCGGCACCGCGCGCTCACGCGCGTAACTCATGTCGAGGGGTTCGCGCCACAGTGTGCGCGTGCGGTCGTTGCTGCTCACGCGCACTTCGAACCTGGCGTTGGGATCACCGCCCACCGGCATGCCGAAGTCGAGGCGCCACAATCGTCGCGATCGCCGTGGCACGGCCGCCAGCACACCAACGCCAACCGTGCCGCGCACCTTCGACGTGTTCGCGTACGGCACATCGCCGGTCCACAGCTTGCCGACGTCGGCAAAAAGCGCGACACCGAGATCGCCGATCGTCGTGCGCGGTGTTGGCAACCAGCGCTGCTCCACGCGCAGCACCGCGCGGTGCGCTCCGGCCGCCCGTGAGTTGCGATAGCCGATCAAGCCGCCGTCACGATCGGCGAAGGTGAGCTGATAGGGCACGCGCACGTTCCAGCCGCCGCCCCAGTCCAAAGCGGTAAGGGTGAGTTGGTTGCGCCACGGTTTGAGATACCACGCCAATCGTCCGCCCGTAATGATGCCGTCCCACGTGCGCGTACTGGCATCGCGACGCGCTTCGGTGAGGGTCTCAAAGCCCACGAACGACTGCGGTGAGCCGCCGCCAATGTAGACGTCATAGCGGACGAACACATCGCGATCGCGGCCGTTGAGCATACCGATCGCACGTCCGAGTGTCACGCCCGTCTGCACGCCGATGCGCACGTCCTGCACACCGGTGAGCGCGTCGAACCCCTCAACGCGCAGGAAGGAGACGCGCCGCATGCCGGCGAGGGCGTTGATACGCGTCACGCGCGCCTCGCGGTACAGCGGCGGAAAGTCGCCCGACAGCGAATCATCACGAAAACCCTCGAGATTCACCACCACCGGACGCGCGCCCACCTGATCCTGCTCGTGCGTGAGCGACGCTCCAATCAGCTTGAGCCGACCGGGCTCACCCACGCGAAACACAGCACCGATATCGCCAAAGTCGCGTTGGTAGCTGAGCCCGAGATTGGGTTCGTCATCGCGCACCAACCGCACGAAGTCGCGCCGTCCGCCGTATCCCGCGTGCCACGCCAGTCGCTGCAGATCGGTGTAGTACGGTCGCAGCAACTCGACGCCGTACTCATGACCGCGCTGCGCACGTTCTCCGAACAGCCGCGCGATGTTGCGCTTCCCCATGAACTGATGGTCGACAATGCGTGCACCATACAGATCATCATACGCGCCGCCATCCCGCCAGCGCAGCGCCGAGTAGATGCCGCGGCCGGCAAGGTTGCTCTCACCGAGAGTGAGCCCGCGCAGCACGGGTGATTCCCCATTCAGCAGGATGCCCGCGACCACGGAGAATTCGTCGCGTGTTTCGACTTCCAGCTCAACGCCGCCTTCCCCGTCATCGAAGGCGCGCACGCGCGCGTCCACGAGAAAGGGTTGCACGCGCAAAATGCGCTCCGACTCTGTGCGTTCCAGCTCTGTGCACACGTCACCCGTGTTGAACAGCAGGAACTGCCGGATCACTTCAACTTTCGTGTTGGAGTGAAAGCGCACGATGCCGCGACGCACAAAGTCGGCCCAGTCGGGCAGCCGATCGGTGTACGGCGGCTGCGTCAGCACGACGATGCTACTGATGCGTTGCCCCGTACACGCGACCACCTGACGCTCCTGCAACAGAACCGGATCCTGCGCCTGCACCGCTGCAGCGTACACCGTGCCCACCATGCACCACGCCAACGCTGCTACGGTCGTCGTGCCGACGGCGCCTCGGGGCAGCCGGCCGATGCGAATCACGGCTCCTTGCCGAGCTGTCGCTTGAGCGCCGCCAACCGCTCGGAGGCATCAGCTTCGCGCGTTTCCCGTGCGCGCGCGCGGGCCATCGCATCGAGCGCGGCTTTGTCGGCATTCGCCTGCCGCTCGCCGAGCGCCTCCTCTACCTCGCGCATGGCGGCGTCTTCAGGTGAGCGTGCGCGCCCTGCGGCACCGCCGGCCGGAACGCCGGCCATCGCACGCTTGAGCTCGCGCGCCATTTCATCATACTCACGCTGCGCCAGCGACAGCTCATCCACCTGCGCGACGTGCTTCTGCTCGAGCACGCGCACGCGCTCGGTGTGCTGGGCCACAAACCGGTCGGCCACGCTCACCGTTTGCGTGTCATTGATCTGCACCGCAAGATCGCGGCGACGCGTGACGGTATCGAGTTCGCGCCGTTCTTCGCCGAGACGCCGGTCGGTAATCGCGATGCCTTCGCCCAGGTCCTGCAGCGCCATGCGCGCGTGCACGAGCGCGTCCTTCATGCCGGCGAGCGCCGCGCGCCGGTCACTCGGACCGGCGTCGCGGCCAATCCCGCGCAACGCATCACGAAGCTGTTCGAACATATTTCGATGAGGTAGACGGAAAGGTGGCGGCGGACGCCGGAGTTGTCGACCGACGCGGGCAGATTAGCGCGACCGCCCACGGGTCGCAACAGACCGGCCCATTTGGGTCCGCCGAAATTCTACCCGCATCCTACACCGCGTCAGCTCAACCGATCGTTGTCAAAGGCATCACGGACCTGCCGCATGAGGCGCTCAGGCGTGTGGACGTGCCGAAAGAGCAACGCATCACTCACCGCGTTGAGGGCGCGACGCATTTTGGGAAACGTCTGCGCCGCTTCGGCATAGAGCGGTGCCAGGCCGTGCCGATTGGCCAGCCGGTGTTCAGCGGCGAGCCGAAAGCCGCGCTGGCCCATGGACTCGTAGTAGCTGAGGTCCGGCCCACCGCGGCGCCACCGCCGGTGTTCAATGTGATCCGGAAAGAGACCGCTCATCCAGAGCGCATAGTTCCCCAGGTGCGCCCGGGCCAGAAACGCCCGCTCCGAGTCGGCGCTCTCCACGTCCTCGGCAATACGGGCAATCGTGTCGTACGTCTGGTCGTCGGAATCGGCCAGGCGACGGGCGCGCTCGCGCAACCCGAAGTGCAGCAACACGCTGGCCGCATAGTCGGCCAGTCGGCGACTATCCGAACCGGTGCGGCGCAGCGCGTGGCGCACGACGACGTAGCAGAACAGCGGCAGCGACGCATGCACCGACTCACGGGCTTCGATCAGCGCGCGGAGCAGGGCCGGATCGTCGAGCAGTGGGTCCAGCCCCTCATCGGCCAACGTGGCCTCGGCCGCGCGCGCCTGTTCCGGACGCCCGCGAAACACCAGGCGCAGCACGAGCTGCGCGTCCTCCCGGCCCAGCTGGGCCCGCACATTCGCGATCATCATGGAATCCTCCTGGAGTCGAAACGACCCACCCGCGGTAGCCATGCGCCCCGCTTCGCCAACATACCTGTTATTATCGGACGCGCGGGAATCGTCCGCGTAAAGTCTGTCCGCCCTCCGCTATCCCGGCCTGCGTGCTCTACATCGGTATTCCCGCGTACAACGAAGCCACCACAATCGGCGTCCTGCTCTGGCGCCTGCGGAGCGTGCTCTCGGAGGTCTCCCGGGAGTACGAAGTCGTGGTCTACGATGACGCGAGTACCGACGAGACGGCGAGCACGCTGGCACCGTACAGCCGCGTGCTCCCCCTGACGGTACTGCGCGGCGAAAAGCGCGTCGGTTACGCTGGCGCGATCGACGCACTGGCGCGGCACGTCGCCCGCACCACGCGCTACCCGCGGCGCGATGCCTTGCTGCTGCTGCAAGGCGACTTCACCGACCCGCCGGAACTCGTGCCGGAGTTTCTGCGCCGCTTCGAGGGCGGCGCCGATCTGATCATCGGGGAGCGCACCACGGCCGGCGACGCGCCCACGGCGGTGCGTCGCTTGTGGCAGGCGTCGCGCTGGGTGTTGCGCCCGTTCGTGGGCATCACCGACGTGCGCGATCTCACGGCGAGTTATCGGCTCGTGCGTATTGCCGTGCTGCGCGATCTGATCAAGGCGGCCGGCGACGCGCCCGTGGCGGTTGGCGACGCCTGGTCGGCCAACGCCGATTTCCTGCTCCGCGCGGCACCATTTGCTCGGCGCGTGGAGACAATCCCGGTCACACCCACCTTTGGCGTGCGAACGCGCGACAGTCGACGCACGGCGTGGCCGGATGCGCTGGCGCTGGCGAAGTGGGGCTGGGGACGGCGCGGGCAGCGCGTGGCGGTGAAGGTGATTGCCCGCTCGGTGGACGCGGCGCCCGACGCCGACGAGACCGCGTCGGCGGACATGGCGGAACGTGGCGCACCGTTGGAACGCCGTGAGCGACCGGAGCGCGGTGAGCGACGCCCCCGCCGCGACGCCACCGATCGGCCCGAGCGCGAGAAGACGCCACGGACGGCGTCCACTCCTCGGGCGTCCACTTCCCGAGCAGATCGCGGCGAGGCTGGGGATCGCGGCGAGGCGGCGGATCGCGGCGAGGCGGCGAGCGACGCAGGGCGGAGACCTCGACGCGAACGTGCCTCTCGCGCCGAACGTGCGGGGGCGGTGCCGCCAGTGGCCGGTCTCGGAGCAGAAGACGCAGCACACCCCGAGACGTCGGACGCGTCGGGGCTATCAGACGCGTCGGAGGGGTCGCGCAAGCCGCGTAAGCGGCGCAAACGCGGCGCGCGGCGGGATCGCGTGGAAGGCGCGGACGCTGGTGCAGAAGCCGGTATGAACGATTCTGATGATGCCCCGTCACTCGGCGCGTCGGAGCGCGAGCAGGACGTCAGCGCGACCGATGGCGATGACGTGGAGACGACGGAACCAGGAGCGGAGGGCGCAGAGCGGACGCGGCGCAAGCGCTCGCGCCGCGGTCGGCGTCGTAAGGGCGAATCGGCGGCGGAGGGCGCAGAAGGTGCCAGCGGGCCCAGGTCCGAGCCGGCCGACACGCCCATGCGACACGGCGACTCGAATGGCTCGAATGGCTCAAATGGCTCGAATGGCTCGAATGGCGACGAATCGGCGGAGCGTGGCGGCAGCGACGACGAGTCCGGTTCAGCGACGGCCGGTGGCTCCAAGCGGCGGCGCAGCCGTCGGGGCCGTCGCGGCGGGAGCCGGCGGCGAACGGACGGCGAAACGAGTGGCGAGACGGGCGGCGAAACGGGCTCGGCCGATGGCGTGGCGGAGAGCCCGCCGCCTGGGTCGCAGGACTAAACCGCGCGGCCTCAGTACGACCGCGGCGAGCCGCTCCAGCGATCTTTGAGGCGCTGCGCAGTGCGCGGGCTCACCAGCCGGATCACGACGTAGCCCGCGAAGCCCAGCAGCGCGACTTTGAGGGCCAGCGAGGCCAGCCAGAAAAGCACTGCCACGAGCGGTCCCAGCAAACCAAAGACCAACTTCAGGGCCACGAGGCCGACCAGAGCAATCGCGCCGATGGCAAGAATGGTGCGCAACATGATCCGTTCCGACTGGGGTTGAGGGTCGGAGACACCCGCGTCTCCACCGAATCCTACGCGCCGTCTGCCGGTGGAGTTTCGCCGAGCGCCGAGTAATGCTTGCACCGCCGCTGCAGCGCTGCCAAATGGCTAACTTGCAATAGTGTATTAGGAGGTTAGCCCGTCTGGTTGCCCTCTGTTCCGCGCACTAGCTTGACCTTGCGCCCTGTTCGCGAGGCATTCTGTCGCCTTCGAGCGCCTGTCACCTCTTCGCCGCACATCGTATGGCTGAACAGCTTTATCAGATCATGGGACGGCACCGCCGCGACCCGCTCCCGGAACGCAAGCCGTCCTGGCTCAAGGTCAAGGCGCCCGGCGGTCCGACGTATCTCCGCCTGGCACAGATGATGAAAGAGCTCAAGCTCAACACCGTCTGTCAGGAAGCGCACTGTCCCAATATCGGCGAGTGCTGGGAGCACGGCACGGCCACATTCATGATCCTGGGCGATGTCTGCACACGCAACTGTGCGTACTGCGCTGTGTCGCACGGCCGCCCGCCGGCGTATGACATCGCCGAACCGTCGCGCGTTGGCGAAGCGGTGGCGAAGCTGGGCTTGCGGCACGCGGTGATCACCTCAGTCGACCGCGACGATCTTCCAGATTTTGGCGCATACATCTTCGCCGAAACCATTCGGCAGATTCATCAGCAGTTACCGGGCTGTTCCGTCGAAGTGCTGGTGCCTGATTTTCAGGGGAAGGAAGACTCCATTCGCGCGGTGCTCGACGCGCGACCGGAGATCTACAATCACAACACGGAAACCGTGCCGCGCCTGTACAAGAAGGCGCGCCCGGGCGGACGCTACGAGCGCGTGATGAACATTTTCCGCACCGCCAAGCGCATCGCGCCGAACATTCCCACCAAGACGGGCATCATTCTTGGCATGGGCGAAACGAACGAAGAAGTCATTGAAGTCATGAAGGATTTGCGCGGCGTCGACGTGGACATCCTCACGCTCGGTCAGTACTTGCGGCCGTCTGACGGACACATTGCGCTCGATCGCTTTGTCACGCCGGATGAGTTCACCATGCTGCGCGACGTTGGTATGGCGATGGGCTTCAAGCACGTGGAAAGCGGACCGCTCGTGCGGTCCAGCTACCATGCCTGGGAGCAAGTACAAGCCGCTGGCGTCTGATCCGATGCGCGCCACGCTCGACACCGACCGCGACCGCGCGATCGACCACTCCCCCTCTCGATCATGAGCCCTACCAAGCCACCCCGACGCCGGGCTACGGCGCCTGCTGACACGGCGTCCGCCGGCACCGCGTCTGCGGACACGGCGTCCGCCGGCACCGCGTCTGAGGACACCGCGTCTGCGGACACCGCAAGCGCCCAGCACAACAAGGCGCCGGCGGCGCAGTCGCCCGACGAGCAAAAGGCACTGCACTTGCAACTGCTGCACACCATGTTGCTGCAACGCCGCTTCGAAGAACGCACGGCCGAGATGTACGCGATCGGCCGCATCGGCGGCTTCTGCCACCTGTACATCGGGCAGGAAGCGGTGAGTACCGGATTCATCTCACTGCTGCGCGACGACGACTACGTCATCACCACGTACCGTGACCACGGACAGGCGCTGGCACGCGGCATGACACCGCGGGCGATCATGGCGGAGCTGTTCGGGCGTGTGGACGGATGTGTGGGCGGCAAGGGCGGCTCGATGCACCTGTTCGACAAGTCGCTCGGCTTTCTGGGCGGACACGGAATCGTGGGCGGACATATTCCCATTGCGGCGGGCGTCGGCTTCGCGATCAAGTATCGCGGTGGTGATCAGGTCATCGTCTGCTTTATGGGTGAAGCAGCGGTGAACAACGGCGCGTTTCACGAGGCGCTCAACATGGCCTCACTCTGGAAGCTGCCATGTCTCTTCGTGATCGAGAACAATCGCTACGGCATGGGCACCGCCGTGGAGCGCGCGTCGGCGATCCACGACATTTACAAGCGCGGCGCGTCGTACGATATGCCGCGTGATGTCGTCGATGGCCAGGATGTCTTCGCCGTGCGTGCGGCCGCAGAAATCGCCATTGCGCGTGCACGCACGGAATCCATGCCCACCTTGCTCGAGATTCGCACGTACCGGTTCATGGGGCACTCCATGTCGGACGCGGTGAGCGGCACGTATCGCACCAAGGAAGAACTCGAGAAGTACCTCAAGCGTGATCCGGTCGTGCTGCTGCGTACACAGATGGAAGAGAACGGCGATCTCTCCGGCGCCGAGTGGACCGCGATGGACGACGAGATCAAGGCCACGGTACAGGACGCAATTGACTTTGCCGAGAACAGTCCGGAGCCGCCGCTTGAAGCGCTGCTCGACGACGTGCTCGTTGACACTACTTCGGACTGACGCACTCATGGCCATTATCACGTATCGGGAAGCGCTGAATCAGGCGCTGCGGGAAGAGATGCTGCGCGACGATCGCGTCTTTCTCATGGGCGAAGAAGTCGCGGTGTATCAGGGCGCATACAAAGTGTCCAAGGGATTGCTGCAGGAGTTCGGCGAAATGCGCGTGGTGGACACGCCGATCACGGAGCTCGGCTTCGCCGGCGTCGGCGTGGGCGCAGCGATGGTTGGACTGCGTCCGATCATCGAGTTCATGACGTGGAACTTCGCGTTGCTGGCGCTCGATCAGGTGGTGAATGCAGCCGCGAAAATGTTGTACATGACCAACGGGCAGTTTCCAATGTCCATGGTGTTCCGCGGACCGAACGGCGCGGCGCTGCAGCTCGGTGCGCAGCACTCGCAGGCGTGGGAATCATGGCTGGCGCACATCCCCGGATTGAAGGTGGTGACGCCCGGCACGCCCTACGATGCAAAGGGCCTGCTCAAGGCGGCTATTCGCGACGACAATCCGGTATGTTTTCTCGAAGGCGAAATGTTGTACAACACCAAGGGTGAAGTGCCGGACGAAGAGTACGTGATTCCGATCGGGAAAGCCGAAGTCAAGCGCGAAGGGGATCATGTGTCGCTGATCACGCACGGCAAGATGGTGCTCGTGGCGCTCCAAGCGGCCGATCAGCTCGCGAAAGAAGGGATTCGCTGCGAAGTGGTGGACCTGCGCACGATCCGTCCGATGGACGTTGATGCGATCACCGCGTCGGTGCGCAAGACAAACCGCGCCGTCGTGGTCGAAGAAGGCTGGGAAGTGTGCGGTGTGGGCGCGCAGGTGGTGGACTACGTGCAACGCCACTGCTTCGATCATCTCGACGCGCCCGTGCTGCGTGTTCATCAGGTTGACGCGCCCATGCCGTATGCAAAGAACCTCGAGAAAGCCGCCAAGCCCGACGTCCCCAAGACGATTGCGGCGGTGAAGCAAGTCATGTACATCGACGCCTGACCCGACCCCGATCATGGCAACCAAAGTGATGATGGAGGCGCTCTCTCCGACAATGGAAGAGGGACGCCTGGCGAAGTGGCTCAAGGCCGAAGGTGACACGATCGCGAATGGTGATGTGCTTGCCGAAGTCGAGACAGACAAAGCAATCATGGAGATCGTCGCGCGCGGCGAAGGCGTGCTGCGCAAGCGACTGATCGGTGACGACAGCACGGCACCGGTGGGGCAGCTGATCGGCATCATTGCCGGCGCTGATGAAGACATCTCGGCGCTACTGAGCGGCGCCGGCGGCGACCCGCCGGCAGCGGCCGCAGCACCCGCAGCACCCGCGGCACCCGCGCCGGTAGCACCACCAGCACCACCAGCACCACCAACACCACCAACACCACCAGCGCCGGTAGGAACCACACAGGCCGCACCGAGCGAAGCCTCCATCGACGGCGCCCGCATCAAGGCGTCGCCGCTCGCGCGCCGCATTGCCAGCGAACAAGGGGTGACACTTTCGAACGTGCAGGGCACCGGCCCGAGCGGTCGAGTCATTCGACGTGATATCGAAGCGGCCGCCGCCGCTGGTGCCAGCGCGCCTGTTGCACGCGCAACACCGGTGTTGGCGCCGCCCACAAGCGCCGCAACAGCGTCGCCACGCACCTCCGCCAAGCCGCCGGCGATCCCGCTCGCGCCAACGATGCAGATCGACGGCGACGCACGGGATGTCACGCTCACGCAAATGCGGAAGACCATCGCCCGTCGGCTCGGCGAGTCGATCGGTCCCATTCCCACGTTCTACCTCACCGCCGAAATCGACATGACTTCGGTGGGTGAACTGCGCACGCAGATGGCCTCGGCGGGCGATGCGTTCAAGGTGTCGGTGAACGACATCGTGATGAAAGCCGTGGCGGTGGCCCTGGCCAAACATCCGGAGTGCAACGCCCACTGGCTCGGCGAGACGATCCGCTATCACGCTCGCGTGCATCTCGGCATGGCGGTGGCTACCGACGACGGCCTCATCGTACCCGTGATCCGCGATGCCGATCGCAAAGGGCTAGGCGACATCGGACGTGAAGCGCGCGAGCTCGCCGGACGCGCGCGCGAGCGCAAGCTGAAGCCCGAAGAGTACACCGGCTCCACGTTTTCAGTGAGCAATCTCGGCATGTTCGGGATTGATCAGTTCACCGCGATCATCAATCCGCCCGAGGCCGGCATTCTGGCCGTAGGCTCCAGTGAGACGAAGCCGGTGTGGATGGATGGCGTGTTTGTGCCGCGTCAGCGCATGCGTGTCACGATGAGTTGCGACCATCGCGTGATCGATGGCGCGGTGGGCGCACGATTCCTGCAGACCGTGCGCCACTTGCTCGAGAATCCGTTCCTGATGCTCTATTGACGGAACGATCGGCGGCCAGGCAGGTTATCTCCATGTGAGTACGTGCGCGTACCTCCGGGGGCGGTCAGCCCCGGCGGCTCTCTCCATCATCAGGGATGCCTTTTCATGTTCCGCTCAGCTGGCGTGTCGGTACGTTTCACGTGGGGTGCGCTCGTGGCGGCGTCGCTGCTGGCCGCCTGTGGAGGGAGCGACGCGACCGCTCCGAACGTTCCGCCTGTCACCACGGGTAATCTGGTGATTGCGGCGAGCGGCTTGCCGTCGCCGCTCACGCCGTCGTTTACGATCACCACCGCCGATGGCACATCGCGCCTGATCGCCGGTGGCGACACCATTCGCAACCTTGAGCCCGGCATTGCGACCATCGCGCCAACCTCACCGAGCGCGCCGGAGATCGGTCGGTGGGTGCCGATTGCCGAGGTGTACACGATCACGATTAGCGTGGGTAGCATATCGTCGCTGCTCGTGCAGTACGTCGCCGCCCCGATCATCCTGCGTGCTGGTGCGTCTGGGCTTCCACCCGGCGTGGAGGCCAGCATGCAATTCATCGGGCCCGATGGCTCGTTCTATCCCGTGAGCAATGGCGCGGTCTTCACCACATCGCTGACGGGCACGTGGACGTTGGAAGGACTTCCGCTAGGCGCCAACAGCTTCCGCTGGGGGCCATCGAACCAGCCGTTCTCACGCGTCGCGTCGCCTGGCGACACCGTCGCGTTCACCATCGCCTACGTTGTCACGAGTGGCGCGCTCGAAGTGGCCGCCACAGGAATCACGGGCGGCACCGCACCCACGTTCACGATCACGAAAGACGGAACAACATTTTCCCGCGTCGGGTCGGGCATCTTTCCTGATCTAACGCCCGGAGTCTGGCAGCTCTCCACCACGACCGTCTCCGCGCCGGGCCTTCGGTTCGTGCCAACGGTCACGACACAAGCGGTCACGGTCAATCTCGGTGTCGCCAGCACCGTGATCGTACCCTTTGAGAGCTCAGTGATTGTCGCGAATCTGGCGGTGGAGGGTGTCTACCTCACGCAGGCGATTCAAACCATGGATGGATCGGCAGAACTGGTTGCCGGTCGTGATGCCTTGCTACGCGTGTTCCTGCGCGCGACCGACAACAACAGCTGGCGCCCTGTGGTGCGCGCCCGGCTCTATCATGGCACGACGCTGGTGCAAACCATCGACATGCAGGCCGCTTCGATTGGTGTAGATACCGCGATCAACGAAGGCATTGCGGTAAAGAGTTGGAACGTGCGCATTGACGGCGCACGCATTGTACCCGGATTGCGTGTGCTCGTGGAGGCCGATCCGTCGCGTCAGATCGTTGGCGACGGTGACCCATCAGACAACATCTGGCCGCGCAACGGATCGCCACAGGACATCGTGGTGAAGCCAATGAATCTCTGGCGCGTGGTATTCGTGCCCGTGGTGAACACGGCCACGAATCTCACGGGCAACGTCACCGACGGCAACAAAAATGCGTTCACCGACGTCGCGCGCCGGTTGTTGCCTATCGGCACGCACGAAGCCCGTGTGCGTGAACCGTACACCATGAACGGTGGGGCGCTGCAGTCGAACGACGCGAACTCCGCCTGGATCGGTTTGCTCGGTGAGATGAACGCACTGCGCGCGGCCGAGGGAACGACGGGCGAGTACTGGTATGGCGTCGCCAAGGTGAATTATTCGAGTGGGATTGCCGGCTACGGGTACGTGCCGGGCCGCGCGGCCGTGGGCTGGGATTATTTGCCAAGCGGCGCGCGCGTTGCGGCGCACGAGTGGGGGCATAATATGGGTCGTCCACACGCGCCCTGCGGTAACGTTGGCAGTTCAGACAGTCGCTTCCCGCACGCGGGCGGACGCATCGGCTCATGGGGATGGAACTCCAGCTCCAACGAGTTCATCGCGCCCACGGCAACCGACGTGATGGGCTACTGCAGCAATCAGTGGATCAGCGCCTACAACTGGAATCTGACGCTGACGTATCGTCACAACAGCAACAACGCAATGGTACAACCCTCGACGGCGGCGCAGTCGTTCGCCAACACCGATCGGTTGCTCGTGTGGGGCACGATCACCAATGGCCGCGTACACGTGGAGCCGGCGTTTCGTCTGGATGGCGCCGGTGTTGACCATGAAATGCCGTTGGGAACGGATCGTGCCGTGCGCATCGACGTGCTCGACGCAAACGGACGTGTACTTGCGACCACGCTGGTGGCAGCGCCGCCGATCGATCACGCCGAACAGGATGTGCGTTCGTTTGCCGCAACGCTCCGGCTAACTCCGGAAGAGCACGACGCCATCGCACGCGTGCGCGTACAGGACGTGCGCTCACCATTGTCGACCGGCACACGGCAGCGATCGGTGGCGGCAGCGGTCGCCGCCGCACAGACCGCTGCACAGACCGCTGCACAAGCCGCCGCGTCGCCGAGTGTCACTCGTGGCCGCGCAAATCAACTGCGTGTGGAGTGGGACACGCAACGCTATCCACGCGCGATGGTTCGGAATCCTGCGACCGGGCGGATTCTGTCGTTCCTGCGCGAAACGGGAAGCGAGGTGGCGTGGAGCGGCGGGGACATCGAGATTCGGCTCAGCGATGGCGTGCGTACGCGCACGGAGCGAATCTCGCCCCAATAGAGCAGGCGTCGCGCGTACATCGCGCACGCGTCGGCACGTGAAAAAAACGCGCGTGCGGCTTCGGCCGCACGCGCGTTTCGCGTTCGGGCTCCGTATCGCGCCTACACGCGCGAATATCTGACAGCAATTCGCGCTCAGACGAACCAGCGCACCGTCACAACGCTGGGCTCTACGCCCCTTGAGAGATAGAACGGTTCAAAACGTGTGCGCCACATCACACACCCTGATCCCTGCTCTGTCACTGCAGCATTTGTTCCAGTTGTAGAGCTTGCTGCCGACACTTTTTCCTGTCACTCTCTCGGCACCCTAACGCACTTCGTACGTGAAATGCCGAACCCGTTCGTCACTCGTCTTTTCGTGGGTCGTCGTTTCAGCGTATGTCATACCCAAGCATTTCCTCGAGCCTTCGCGCCGTCCGCTCGGACCGCGCAGCATTTCTTCGGATCTGGGCAATCCGAATCACGCGACGCGCCATCACGCTGCCCGCAGCGGCGGCATTGATGGTGCTGACAGCGTGCGCCGGAGGAGACGCTCCGACTGCACCAACCGAAAAACCGGTCACGCCGCCACCCGCACAGAATCCTGAGGCGCCGGCACCCGCGCCGACGCTCGGCGCGCTCAATGTGCAGATCGCCGATGTGCCTGAGGGCGCGATGCCTACGGTCACCGTGAGCGCCACCGGCTTTCAGCGCGTGGTGCGACAGTCGAAAAAGGTCGACTCGCTGCCCTCTGGCGACTATCAGGTTACGGCCGAAGATCTTGTCGTCGACTCGATCCGTTGGGTCGCCGAACCCGCGACCCAGATGGTGAGCGTGCGGGCGGGTCAGGCGGCGCCCATGGTGACGGTGCGGTTTCGTCCTCAGGCCGTGGCGCTGATCATCACCGAGTCGGGATTGCCGTCGTAC
>JBBRDP010000089.1:0-13759 GCA_038203795.1 Gemmatimonadales bacterium | reverse complement strand
TGCGCCCGCGGCCATGCTCAAGCTGGCGGTGGGCGATGTGGTGGAAGTGACGGCCGATCCGGGCGGGACCGCGTGGGCGATTTCCGCCATCGCACCACGTCGTTCCAAGCTCGCGCGTCGCGCACCGGGACGTGCCGGCGGCGAGCGGGTGGTGGTGGCGAATCTCGATCAGGTGCTGGTCGTGTTTGCAGCAGCCAATCCGGATCCTCATCCGCGCATGCTCGATCGGTTTCTCGTCATAGCCGAAGCGAATGAATTGGCCGCGCGCATTGTGGTGAACAAGTGCGATCTGATCGCCGAAGAAAAAGCGCGTCATACCTTTGCTGATTTCGAACGCGCGGGCTATCCGGTGCACTACACCAGCGTGGTGGAAGCGCGCGGACTCGAGGCGCTGCGCCGTGCGGTGCAGGGTAGCGTGTCGGCGCTCTCTGGTCCGTCAGGTGTTGGCAAATCGTCGTTGATGAACGCGTTGTTTCCGGGGCTCGATTTGCGCGTGGGCGAGATCAGTGAGAGTGTGAATAAAGGGCGCCACACCACGGTAGGTGCGCTGTTGCATCCGTTGCCCGGCGGCGGATTTGTGGCTGACACGCCCGGCCTGCGTGAAGTTGGACTGTGGGGCATTTCCGTGCGCGAAGTAGCGGCCTGTTTCCCCGAGATGCGTCCCTATCTGGATACGTGCCGGTTTGCGGACTGCACGCACCTGGTGGAGCCGGGGTGTGCGGTGCGTGACGCGGTCGAATCCGGTGCGGTGAGTCGAGCGCGGTGGGAGAGCTACGGCAAGTTGCGGGAAGAGTTGTCGAACAGCGCGATGGGCGGTTGGTAGGGAAGCATTCGTCGGTCAAGTAGATTGCACAATGGCGCACCCTGAACGGCACTACTTCGATCGCATCGGTTGGTTGCGCGCTGCGGTGCTGGGCGCGAACGACGGCATTGTGTCCACCGCGAGTCTGGTGGTTGGCGTGGCCGCTGCAGGGGCAGCGAAGAGCGATATCCTGATCGCCGGCGTCGCGGGTTTGGTCGCGGGTGCGATGTCGATGGCCGCCGGCGAATATGTGTCGGTGAGTTCGCAGTCGGATACGGAACGGGCAGATATCGCGCGCGAGACGATTGAGCTCGCAACGGATGGGGCGCATGAGCTCGAAGAACTCACCACTATCTATGTCGCACGGGGACTCACGCCGGCGCTCGCGCGAGAAGTGGCTCTCCAGCTCACCGCACATGACGCGCTTGGTGCGCACTCCCGCGATGAGCTGGGGATTGTCGAGCATCAGCGCGCCCGACCGCTCCAGGCGGCGTTGGCATCGGCGGGCACCTTCGCCGTTGGGGCCGCGCTGCCGTTGGTGGCGGCCTGGCTTGCGCCGGCCAATCGGCTTGCCTGGATCGTCACGGCCGGCGCGCTGGCGTTTCTGATGTTGCTCGGCTGGACATCAGCGAGCGCGGGCGGATCCAGCCGTGTGGCCGGCACGGCCCGCGTCACCTTCTGGGGCGCGATCGCGATGGCGGCCACATATGGCGTTGGCCGCCTGTTTGGTGCCGTGGTTTAACTAACGATCACCGTCGCGATCGGCTCGCGCCGCCGTTGCCACGCCCACGCGCGTGCTGTCGGTGTAGGCGTTGGCCGCACCGTACGTGTACACGAGTTCGCCGCCTGAATGGCCGACGCGATAGCCGGCGACCATCAATCCGAGCGAGCCAACGGTCGCGAGCACTCTCGCGGCGGTACCAATCCGACCGTTCAGAACGCCAACCGTTGCCACGCCAAACGCGGCCACCGCGAACCAGAGAAACTGGTCGGCGGCGTCCTCGTGCGTTTCAAAGGCTGCATCAGGCACGATTGATTCGACGGTGTCTTCCTGGTCTTCTCCGGTTTCCACAGAGGCCCAGGAGCTCAGGGCGAGCATCGCGAACATGGCTGCCGCTACGCCCCACGTGCGCAGCGGACGGGCGCCGCGCTGCACAGCGACCAGTGCGACAATGGCAAAAATCGGGACGAGCACCGCCAAGGCCATTGGCAGATGCACGACCGCAGGATGAAGCGGCGTGGGGATGAGTGACGAGAGCTGAGCGATCATGAGTGCCTCCAGATGCACGTGAGGCCGGGGGAATCCCCAGCGCTCACGTGAATCATAGCGCATTCGGGTCGCAGCCACTATCCGTCAAGTGTCGCGGTTGGTGATGTATGCGACACTTGTCGCGTATTCGCCGCATTTGCCCGATGGCGAGGTCCACGGTTAGCTCGCAATTTCCAACCATGCCAATGCGTGATATTGAGGACGACGAAGAACCCACCGAAGACCGACGGTTGCGGGTGCTGGTGCTCGCGATCCTGGCGATCGTTGTTGCTGGCGGAGCGTTTGACCTCTACATGGACGCGCCAACGGAGCTCCTGTCGGCGCACGTGCTCGTTGAGGTTGCACTGATGGTGGTCAGCGCGACCACGGGCGTGGTACTGTGGCGCGCCTGGCGACGCACAGCGGAGCGGCTGGCTGTCACTCGGCACTCGCTCAGCGAATCCGTGGCCGAACGGGAATCGTGGCGAGCCCGGGCGGAGCTATCACTGCAGGGTCTCGGACACGCTATCAACGAGCAGTTTGACGCGTGGGCGCTGACACCCAGCGAGCGGGAGATCGCGCTGCTGTTGCTGAAGGGGTACGGACACAAACAGATCGCGGGGCAGACGAATCGCAGCGAGCGCACCGTTCGGCAGCATGCTGTGGCGGTGTACAGCAAATCCGGACAAGGTGGTCGCGCCGAACTGGCCGCGTTCTTTCTCGAAGGGCTGATGTTGCCGGCGGCAGCGTCAGCGTGATCGCACCGTTGCCAGTCCACCATCCACACCGATTTCCTGGCCGGTCACCCACGATGCATCGGGACCGAGTAGCCACGCGACAGCGGGCGCCACATCATCGGGCTCACCGATACGTCCAAGCGCGTGCATTGCAGCCGAGGCTTGCTCAGCCGCACTGTTCGAGGTGATGCGCGCGGCCATCGGGGTACGCACGAGACCCGGGGCGACGACATTCACGCGCAGCCCTTTGCTCGCGTATGTGGCCGCAGCACTACGTGCGAGGGCGATCACGCCGCCTTTCGCGGCCGCGATGGCTTCATGGTTGGCCAGACCGTGACGCGCCGCCGCCGTGGCAATGAGCACGACACTGCCGCCCGCTGGCATGCTGCGTGCGGCCGAACGCACCGTCGCGAACGCGCTCGTGAGGTTCTGCGCGATCGTCGCGTGGTACTCGTCTTCGCGGGTCAGGTGGGCGGGTTTGAGAATGATCGAGCCCACCAGGTTGGCGACACCGGCGAGTGCGCCGAGCGACGCGGTGGCCGCCGCGAAGGCCGCGTCAACAGCGTCGAACGTGGTGAGGTCGCCCACGTGCCAGCCCGCGCCGAGTTCAGCGCCCAGTGCGGCCAGTGGTTCTTCGGTGCGACCGGCGAGGAACACGCGGGCGCCGGACGCAACGAGGCGGCGCGCTGTGGCCGCACCGATGCCGCCTGCGCCGCCGAGGAGTAGATAGCCGGGAGAGATGCTGTCAGTCATGCGCCATGAAGCGCTGATCGGCGTTTGGGGTTCCAATGAGCGACTGGCGAGCGTGCAATGACGCGATGCTGGCAACCTTTCTGCCGCACCGGTCCGTTCACATCAGGTACGATCGCCTCAAACCTCGCTGGTCATCAGGCGCCCTTCGTGAGTAGCCACAACGAACTATGGACGCAGCGCTCGCAGAACACGATCCGTTTCCCGACTGGACCCGGCGACTCGCCGAGTCCGATCACTCGGCGCTGCAATCGGTGTTCGATGCAACGCACGACGAGCTGGTGTTGTACGCGCGGCGCATGGTCGCGGACGAGGCAGTGTCAAAAGATCTGGTGCAGGTGGCGTACATCAGGCTGTGGAATCATCGCGAGGCGCTCGACCCGGAGCGCCCCGTGCGTGCATGGTTGTACCGGACGGTGCGCAATTTGGCACTGACGCGTCTGCGCGACGAACGCACACGGGAGCGACATCTGAGCGATTGGGATGACGCGCCGCAGTGGCGTGACCCCGGGCCCGAGGCGCTGCTCGAGGCGAACGAGCTTGGTCAGTTGTTGCAGCGATGGATGGCGGAGTTGCCAGATCGTCAGCGTGAAGCCTTGACGCTCAGTCGGTTCAAGGGACTTTCGCATGAAGAGATCGCGAGTGTGATGGGTGTCGCGCCGCGCACGGTGAACAATCATCTGGTACGTGCGTTACGGTTTTTGCGGGAACGTTTTGAGGCGGAGCAACGGCAGGAGATGACATGACGAACGACGATGCGAATCCGCTGCCCGATGAGGTCGCGCGTGAGCTACAGGATGACAGTGAGCGTGACCGCCTGGGTGAGCTCTGGTCGGCGCTTGGTGCGGCTGCGCCTCGCGTGGCGTCCAGCGCTGCGCCCAGCGCGGACGATCGTGCGGCGCTGTGGTTGGCCATCGCCTCCGCCACTTCCGATGCTGGTGGCGACGCACGCGCGGCAACGACTCCGCCACTGACTGTGCCGGCGAGTGCGGCGGTCGTCCCGATGTTTCGTGCTCGTGGGCGCGCTCGGCGTTGGCCCATCGCTGTTGCCCTCGCGGCCTCACTGCTGCTTGCGGTGGGACTCGTGGCGCGACCCGGCGCGTGGGAGGACGTCGCTGCACCGCGCGCGGACATCAGGCGCATCACGTTGCCCGATGGAACGGCGGTCGATCTCGACGCCGGTTCATCGTTGCGTTTTCGTCGCGGGTTTCGCGCGTGGGGCGGGGGTGCGCGCGTGCGGCGGGTCGCGCTGCAGGGAGCGGCATTTTTCTCGGTGTCGCGGGATGGGCGTCCGTTTGAGGTGCGTACCTACAATGCAACGGTGCGCGTGCTCGGCACCGCGTTCAGTGTTGATGCGCGGATGGGAGATTCCGTTGGCACAAGCGTCGAAGTCACCGAAGGACGCGTGCAACTCCAAGGGTCCGATGCGCCCGCAGCGGTCGTGATTTCGGCCGGCGAGCGCAGCATGGTTCCACACACGGCGCGTGGTCCGGTGGACGTGAGCGCAGTGTTGCTGGATCGTGTGGCACCCTGGCGCAGCGGCGGCTTGATTGCGCTTGACGTGCCACTCGATCGTGTAGTGCGCACGCTGGAACGACGATTCGATGTCACGATTGCAATCGCCGATCCGTCGGTCGCGTTGCGACGGGTGTCTTTGTACTATCCGGCGCGCGTTTCGCTGGAGCGGATTCTGTCGGATCTCGCCACCACGCAGGAGCTTCGCTGGGAGCGTCGCGTGAACGGCTACGTGATCGAGTGATCTGGCGCGCGATCGCCGCGCTGAGTGGGGCCCTGCTCTGGGGTTCGACGCTCGCGGCACAGGAGGTACGCCCGACCGATCGTATCACCGTGTCGATGCGCGGCGTTCCGGTGGTTAGCGCCCTCGATCGACTGGTGGCGTTGTCCGGCATCAGCCTGGTATATGATCCGGCGGTGGTAGGCTCCGCCGCCGTGTTCTGTCAAGCAGAGAACGAGCCGGCCGAGACCGTGTTGCGGTGTATCGTGCGCGAAGCCGGGCTCGATTTCTATCGACTGTCCTCGGGTACGTACGTGGTGATTGCGTCGGTGACGCAGGCCCCGCAGTTCGCGAGCTTTGCGGGTGTGGTGCACGATGCGCAGACGGGTGAGGCGCTACCGAATGCGCGGGTGGCACTCGATGAAACTGTCGTGGCCCGCCAATCCAACGACGGTGGCGCATTCACATTTCCGGCGGTGTTGCCCGGACGATACCGGGTACGCGTGCAGGCGATCGGCTACGCACCGTATCGTGCCGAGTTGGAGCTGGTGCCAGGCCGTCCGCAGCGATGGCGCGTGCCGATGCAACGCCTTCCGGTCGCACTTGAGCTGGTGGCGGTCACTGGTATCGCCGCGCCAATTTCGATATCGCTCACCGATGCCGATGCAGTCCGCACAGATTCTGCCGTGTCGATGTTGCGGCCCGGCGCGCTGTTCCGGGCTGCGGCAAATCATCTGGGTGTGGGCCAACGCGCACTGGTCGGCGACCTGCACATTCAGGGAGGTGAGGCGGGCGAACATCAGTTCCGCCTCGATGGTGTGCCCGTGTTCGATCCCATCTCGCTCGCGCAATTGTTCGGCTCGTTTACGCCGCTCGCCATACAGCGCCTGACGGTGCGCAAGGCCGGATTTGGCGTGACGCACGGTAGCTACACCAGCGGCGTGATCGACCTTGAGCATTCGCTCGGAGGCAGTACCGGTGTCACGGCGACGGTCGATCCGTTCGCCTATAGTGCGCGGGTCAGTGGTGCCATGAAACTGGGTGGTCGACAGGCGCGCGGTATGTTGGCAGCACGACGCAGTCTATGGGATGCATTTCCCGCTTCTGCGGTACGCAACGCGGTGCACGATTGGTCGCGCGTGGATCGCGTGCTGCTTGACCGCGCAATCGGTGGTGTTCCGAATGTCGCGTCAACCACACCGTTCACCACCGACGCGTCGCAATCGCGTCTGTACATGGCCGACGTACACGGTGCCGCGCGTGTTGATCTCGGATCGTTCCGGGCGCTCGCCGCGTCGTTTTACTACAGCGACAATCTCGCGCGTACCACGGTGCAGGCCAGCGCACCTCGCACAACGAACGGACGGGCAGAGCTCTCCACACTCGATCAGTACAGTTGGACGACGGTTGGCGGACAGCTTCGCCACGAGTGGTTTCCGTCAGCGCGCACGCAACAGGACGTGCGCGTACGGTACAGCCGACACGCGCTCTCGCACCGGCACGATGCGTCCCTGCAGGAGTCTGTGCGCCCGGATGGATCCGCGGTGCCGCACGAGGGCAATCGCGTGGATGAAGCGGCCGTCGAAGCGACGTTGCGCTACGCCGCGAATGCGCGCAGCGATCTGACGTTTGGTGTGGAAGCGGCACGGACCAGTAGCTCCATGGATATGGACAACCTCGTGTTCCGACCGGTGCGCAGTGCCAGCGACGCGTGGCGCGTGGCCCAGTATACGCAGTGGTCGCAGCGCCTCACACCGCAGGTGCGCATCGACGCCGGACTCCGTTTGACCTGGGTGCCTACGTTCGCCACGGTGTATGGCGAGCCTCGGCTGAGCGTATCAGGCGACCATCAGCGCACGTCGCACGTGTTTGCCTGGAAACTTGCTGCCGGTGTCCACCGACAGTTCGTGACACAATACGATCTCCCCTCAGTCGGTCCCACGTCGGTGGTGTCCGGTGTGCGGTTCTGGCTGCCGGTGGATGGGACGATCCGTCCGCCGGAATCGTACCACTCCGCAGTCGAAGCGGTGTGGCGCTGGTCGAACGGATGGGAGGTGCGCTCGGAGGGATACGCCAAATGGCTCCCGAACATTCCCGCCGTAGACTTTCGCGTGTTGCTCGACCACAGTCGCACGATGCCGCTCGATGTGACACAAGGCATGTTCATCGCGCGCAGTCGGGGAACGACATTCGGCGGTGGTGCGCGTGTGAGCCGCGACGCGACGCAATGGCGCGCACTCCTCGGCATTGATGCCGGTTTTTCGCAGCGCACATTTCCCGGTCGCTTTTCGGAACAGATGCAACCCACCCCGTGGAACGAACCGTTGCGGGTGACGAGTGAGTTTGCGTGGCAGCCGAGTCCGCCGGTGGAGCTGTCGGTGCAATCCCGGACCGTGTGGGGAAGACCGTGGAGTTTACGTCGGTCGTACTATGACCTCATGATCGACGGATTGCCGGTGGCGAATCCCGGCAGTGATGCACTCCCGCTGTGGCAAGAGGTGGACCTCGGTGCCTCATACGATCTCTCGGTGCGTGGGCTTGGCGCCGCCGTACATCTCAGCGTGCTGAACGCGCTCGGACGGGGCAACGTTCTCGATCAGTGGCTTGATCCGTCGCCGTCAACGGACGGAGGCGTGTCGTATACCCGTACATCACGCGTGGCGATTGGGCGACAGTTTGTGCTCAGCGTTCGACTGCAACGGTGAGACCTGTTGATACGGTGCGTGGCGACAGGTGAATACAGGTGAACACAAAAGAGCTTGCCGCGTTGTTGTAGTGCGGTGCATCGCTGCTGATGAAAATGAAATTGATCACCGGGTAGTCATTCAACAGCGTCGCTGAGTAGTGGTGACAGACGGACTCTCGTGTCCGCGCTTCATGTCTACCACGATCAGGAGACGTCCATGTTTCGACGATTACGCGCCTCGCGCGTTGTTCCACTGTTGCTGGTGACAAGCGTGCTGGCCGCATGCGGCGACGATGACAACGACATCATAGAGCCGGCTACGCCCGCAACAGTTGTTGCTGCGGCGCAAGCCACACCACAACTCACCACGTTAGTGACGGCGATCACGGCGGCGAATCTGGGCGCCACGCTCTCCGGACCTGGCCCGTTTACCGTGTTTGCGCCGGTGAACTCCGCGTTCGATGCCGTACCGGCAGACCAGTTGGCGCGCCTGCTGGAGAGCGGCAATGTCGCGATTCTTTCCAAACTGTTGCGCTATCATGTCGTACCGGGCCGCGTACTGGCAGCCGATCTCACCGAAGGACAAACGGTGACCACGGTGGAAGGCACGACCCTTCGCATCACGTTGGCCGGTGGTGCGCGTGTCAACAATGCACGTATTACCACCACGGATATCAGGACTGGTAACGGCGTGGTACATCTGATTGACGGTGTGCTCACGGAAAGTCTCGATGTGGTCGACGTCGCCACGATCCGCGGCTTCAGTTCACTCGTGAGCGCAGTACAGACGGCGGGGCTGGAGACCGCAGTGCGCGGCAGCGGCGCTGGTCAGGGCATCACGGTGTTTGCACCAACGAATGCCGCGTTCGCCGCACTCGGCGCGCTTCCCGGCAATCCGGCGTTGAGCACTGTGCTTACCTATCACGTCGTGAACGGTCGCGCACTGGCGTCAACGCTCAGCAACAATCAGGACCTTGTAACGCTGCAGGGCGGATCCGTCCGCGTACTCACCGGCCCGCCGCTGCAGCTGCGTGGTCTCGGCAACACCGTCAACATCACGGCGACGGACATCGTGGCCAAAAACGGTGTGATTCACGTGATCGATGCGGTCTTGTCACCGACCGCACCGGTCTCGCGGAATATCGTTGAGCTGGCAGTCGCCACACCAACGCTGAGCACGCTCGTCAGCGCCATTACTGCCGCGAATCTTGGTCCTACACTGTCCGGTGCGGGTCCGTTCACCGTGTTTGCGCCGGTGAACAGCGCGTTTGCCGCGATCCCGCAGGAACAGATCACGCGTCTGCTCGAGAGCGGCAATGTGGCGATCTTGTCCCGCCTGCTGCGCTACCACGTTGTGCCGGGTCGCATCCTCGCGGCCGACCTGCGCGAAGGACAAACGGTCACGACCATTGAAGGAACGACCTTGCGCATCACGCTGGCCGGCGGGGCGCGTGTGAACAATGCGCGCATCACCGCGACGGATATCGCGGCGACGAATGGCGTGGTGCACCTGATCGACGGCGTGCTCACCGAGAGTCTCGATGTGGTGGATGTGGCCACGATCCGTGGCTTCAACGTGCTCGTCTCCGCCCTCCAGTCGGCGGGACTCGAAACTGCCGTGCGCGGCAACGGCGTGGGCGAAGGTATCACCGTATTCGCGCCCACCAACGCCGCGTTTACGGCACTTGGTGCGCTGCCCGGGAATCCGGCGCTCGCCAATGTGTTGACGTACCATGTCGTGAATGGGCGTGCGCTTGCGGCATCGCTCAGCAACAATCAGAATCTGACAACGCTCCAGGGCGGACAGGTTCGTGTGCTCACCGGACCGGCGCTGCGACTGCAGGGCATCGGTAATACCGTCAACGTGACCAGCACGGACATCACGGCGCGCAATGGCGTGATTCACGTGATCGACGCGGTGTTGTCGCCGACGGCACCGGTGACGCAGAACGTCGTGGAGCTCGCCGCCGCAACACCCGACCTGAGTACGCTCGTGACGGCGATTTCGGCGGCGAATCTCGGTGCCACGCTGTCATCGGCGGGACCGTTCACTGTGTTCGCACCCGTGAACTCTGCGTTTGCCGCAGTGCCCGCCGACCAGCTCGCACGACTGTTGGAGACCGGGAATGTGGCGATCCTCTCCAAACTGCTGCGTTATCATGTGGTACCCGGTCGCATTCGCGCAGCCGATCTGCGTGAAGGACAGACTGTCACCACGGTGGAAGGCACGACACTGCGTATCACGTTGGCGGGTGGAGCCCGCGTCAACGGCACGCGCATTTCCGCCACCGATATCGAGGCCACGAACGGGGTAGTCCACCTGATCGACGGTGTGCTCACGCAAAGCCTTGACGTGGTGGATGTCGCGACGATTCGCGGGTTCAGCTCGTTGGTGTCGGCGGTGCAGCGCGCGGGATTGGTTGGCGCACTTCGCGGCAACGGTGCAGGGGACGGGATCACGGTGTTCGCCCCAACCAATGCGGCCTTCACGACTCTCGGTACCCTGCCGGCCATTCCGACGTTGGCCAACGTGCTCACGTATCATGTGGTGAACGGTCGTGCTTCCGCCGGTTCACTCAACAACAATCAGACGCTGCGGACGTTGCAGGGTGCGCAGGTGCGTGTGAGAACGGGACCGCCGCTTCGCCTCGAAGGCGTAGGCAACACGGTGAACGTCACCGTCACCGATGTCCAGGCCAAGAACGGCGTCATTCATGTGATCGACCGCGTGCTCGCGCCGACACTTCCGGAGACGCGCAATGTGGTGCAGCTGGCCAGCAGCACGCCCGCGCTCAGCACGTTGACCACCGCGATCAATGCGGCGAGTCTGGGTGGGACGCTCTCGGGTCCCGGACCGTTTACCGTGTTTGCACCGGTCAACGGCGCGTTCGCCGCACTGCCCGCCGATCAGCTGGCCCGACTGCTGGAAAGTGGTAACGTCGCCATCCTTTCAAAGGTGCTGCGCTATCATGTGGTGCCGGGACGCATTGAGGCCGCTGATCTCACGGAAGGACAGGTGGTGACCACCGTCGAAGGCACCACGTTGCGTATCACGCTCGCGGGCGGAGCACGCGTGAACTCGGCGCGCATCACCGCGACAGACATCGAAGCGGCGAACGGTCTGGTTCACCTCATCGACGGTGTGCTGACCGAAAGCCTCGACCTCGTGGATGTGGCCACGCTGCGCGGCTTGAGCCGACTGGTCACCGCCGCGCAGTCCGCAGGACTCGAATCCGCGTTGCGCGGCAACGGGTCCGGCAACGGCCTGACGGTGTTTGCCCCCAGCGATGGCGCGTTCACGGCAGTTGGTGCGCTGCCAGCGAATCCAGCACTCACGCAAATCCTGCTTGGCCATGTGGTCGACGGGCGCGCACTGGCTGGGTCGCTCAGCGACAATCAGTTGGTGCGGACGCTCAACGGGAGTGATCTGCTGGTGCGCTTCAATCCGCTGCGTGTCCATGGCAGTGGCAACGCATCACCGGTGGCCGTGACCGGCACGGATATTGTAGCCAAGAACGGCGTGATTCACTTGATCAATGGCGTGATTCTGCCGTAGAGAACTGTTAACAGTCAACAGTTGACAGTTGACTGTTGACTATTGACGGTAGGGTTGTCGCCCATTACGCCCACTACGTGTGCCGTCGCGATCGCGCTCTCAGTTGACGGCACGGGTTTACGGTTGACAGTGGACAGTTGCCATCGTGCGCGGTGCACCGTGCGCTGTGCACCGTGCGCTGTGCACCGTGCGCTGTGCGCCGTGCGCCGTGCGCTGTGCGCCGTGCACCCGTGCTGACAACCGAGGGCGCGATCCCGACGGCCCGCACAACACGCACTCACTCATTGCCGAAGTAAACTCAGTGGATCAACCGTGATCGCACCGTAGCGGGTGATGAAATGCAAATGCGGCCCCGTGACGCGTCCGGTCGCGCCAACGTGCCCGATCACGGCGTTCCGCAACACGGTATCGCCCTCGGCTACGAGCTGCTTGCTCAAATGCAGATACGCCGTAACAAAGCCTTCGCCGTGGTCGAGATAGATCACGTTCCCGCCGAGGTAAAAACGGTCGACGAGGCGAACAACGCCGCGATTGGTGGCGCGCACCGGTGCGCCGACGGCGCCGGCATAGTCGGTCCCCATATGGCGACTGGTCACCGCTCCATTGAACGTACGGCCACCGCCAAACCCGCTGGTGATGCGCGAAGTACGCGGCGCGACGAACGGCTCCGACCACAACCGGGGCGTTTCGTGTGAGGCGCGTGAGACCGCCGCCGCGCGTTCGGCCTCGCGTCGTTGCCGTGCCACGAGCGCCGCATCAGGTGTTGCCGTGAAACGCGGAGCGACGTTCAACTTCTCCAACGGATAATCGCCGCTGCGTGTGGGCATACGCGCGGTGACGGTGGCGTCATCAGTGCACGAAATGGTGATCGTCAGTCCGCGACCGGAATCAACCGGCGCCGCCGCATATGCGTAGGCGCTGTCGCCAACCAGATGAAAATGCAGCGGTTCGCCGGCCAGCTGCGCACCACGAATGCGCGTGAGGTGCGCGCTGTCAGTTCGCGCGAGTGTGACACGGAACAGCGTGCCAGCCTGCGGGATGGCCGGCGACCAACCGAGTTGCGATGGTTCCGTGCACGCCGCATTGGCGCGCGCTGCTTCGGAGATTGGCAACGAGGCCGCGCTCAGAAGCAGCACTCCTCCACACACGCTCGCGAACCAGACCGGCATGCCGCCTCCCTTATGGACTCAATCGTCGATGCGTCCAGCGACCGCTTTCGCGCACGTAGGCGATGCGGTCGTGCAGGCGACTCTCGCGCCCCTGCCAGAACTCGAACTCTTCGGGAAGTACGCGAAAGCCCCCCCAGTGTTCCGGCAGCGGCACATCACCCTCGGCAAAGCGATCGGTCATCGCCTCGACCTCGCGCTCCAGCACATCGCGTGACGCGAGGACCTGCGACTGATGCGATACCCAGGCACCAACACGGGCACCGCGCGGACGCGATTCGAAATACTCCAGCGATTCAGCGCGTGTAATGCGTTGTACGGCACCGCTCACGCGCACTTGTCGCTCCACTTCATGCCAGAAAAAACAGAGCGCCGCGTGCGGATTGTCGGCCAGTTCCTGACCTTTACGACTGCGGTAGTCGGTGAAAAACACAAACCCGCGCGCATCAACGCCCTTGAGCAGCACCATACGCGCCGACGGATACGCGTCCGGCGTGCACGTAGCGAGTGTCATGGCGTTCGGTTCGTTGCAGTGCGCGTCCTGCGCGTCCTGAAACCATCGCTGAAACTGCGCCGTGGGATCGGGGGTAACGTCGTGTTCGCCGAGCGCGGCGAGTCGGTATTCTTTACGCAGATTGGCGATGGTCATACGCGGCGAGTACGCAATCGGGAGATGAGGACGAGGTCGGGACGGCGGTGATCAGACCTCAACGAGCGGCAGCTTCGCGCGCGGATATTCATTGGGCACATCAGCAAACGGATCGCCCGTGTAGGCATCACCGTCCGGCGTCTCGAGCACAAACCCGGCATCCTCGATCATGCGCAGATCATCACGTGCAGTCTGTCCCTGCGTGGTGAGATAATCGCCGATGAAGATCGAGTTGGCCGGGTACAAACCGAGAGGCTGCAGGCTGCGCAGATGCACTTCGCGTCCACCGGAAACGCGAATCTCCTGTGACGGAAGCAGCAGGCGATAGAGCACGAGAATGCGCAGGCAGCGACGTGGGTCGAGCTGCCGCACATCGGCGAAGGGCGTGCCTTCCACGGGAATGAGGAAGTTCACCGGCACCGACTTCAC
>JBBRDP010000088.1:0-13813 GCA_038203795.1 Gemmatimonadales bacterium | reverse complement strand
CCGCGGGCGTCGGGTATCGGGTATCGGGTATCGCGTTTCGCGGATCGCGCATCGTGCATCGTGCATCGTCCATCGCGTATCGCGCCGATACTACAGGCTGGCGACGTCGTACACGCGGATCGCGGCGTCTTCGGAGTAGAGCGCTACGCGACCGGATCGGTATGGACGCTCTGCGTCGCGGAACTGCACAACTTGTCGGCCGTCCACGAAGACGGTCATGAGCGTGCCCCGCTGCTGTACCGTGACGCTGTAGACCCGGCCAATGGGGAAAGTGCGCTCCGTACCGGTGGCGAGAAAGCGCTGCCCGCCCGGATAGGCGGGGTCACGCTTGCCAAGTTCCCAGCCATCGGGCTTCGGAATGAAGTAGTAGAAATGCTCGTCGTCGTGAAAGTGCCACACCAGCCAGGCGACCTCCCACGGATTTGGCGCGCCAACGTGCCGCATGTGGTGAAGGGTCTCAAAGCTGGCGCGCAGCGTCAGTCGGTCGCCGTGCTCCGGCCCCACGGCGAGCGGTGCGTGTGTGGCGTCGCCGTGCATCGCCTGCGTTGGCGCCATGTACAGCGTCGTACGGCCGTTTACGGACTCCAGTCCCACACAGCCGTAGCCATGGTAGCGCACGTGCCAGTCGCCGAACTGTGTTCCTTCGGCAAGGCATGAGCGCGTGGTGTTGGCGTTGCCAAAGAGCCGAGGCGTGAGATTGAATCGATTCTCCCGTTCCACTCGGCCGGGGTCGCCACGTTGAGCGGCCTCAGCGACTGCACCCTCAGTCGTGGCGCGATCGCTCGGCGCGACCAAGTCAGTTCCACTGCACGCCAGCAGAGTGCTCAGCACGGAAATCGTCGCGATCGTTCGCCCTGTGCGAAGCATGCCAGGCCCCCGGTTCGTTCGGTAGCCCGACGAGCGTAGCGCAACAGATGCGCCGTAGCCTCGTGGCTTTGCGTCGCCGCCTTTCGACGGGTATGCCGTTGTCGTGACCGCCATACCAAGGCGCGTACGCACTGGATAGCGGATGGGGCTCGGGCCCCACTCCACGCGGATGACGAGAGGGGTATCTGGCCGTCACCGAATCACACGCCCACTGCCGTTTCTGTTTCAACGCGGGCAGAAACGCACAAAAAATCGCTGGCGCGCGTCTCCGCTCACCAGCGATCAGACGATGTCCCGCGGAACTGGCGCGCGGCAATGTGTCGCGGCGGTGTGTCGCGGCGGTGTGTCGCGGCGGTGTGGCGCGGCGGTGTGGCGCGCCGGCGTAACGCGCCAGCGTGGCCGCAACCGTTCCGACGCGCCGCGCCTTTACGGCCAGCGTAGCGGCAGGCGAAGCACCGTGGGCACACCCTTGGACGTCTGCGCAGGCGGACCGTCGCCGATCGTGTCCGGTGTAAAACCGGTATTGAGCAAGCGCGAGGTGCCAATCATCGCGGCAGCGCTGGCACCGACGGCGGCGACAGCGAGCGCCGTTCGCGGAACGTCGAGGCGGCGCAGGAGCACCTCATCGACACTTTGCCGGGCAATGGCTACCCGCTCGCCAGACCACACGGTCACGAAGCCGGTACGTGTTTTGACCTCGAGGACCGAGACGACGAACTCCGCCGAATCGGAACTCACGAAACGCGCCTGCAGACTCCCAATGCCCGCACCAATGGTCTGCTCGAGATCAGCGGTGCCGCGGTTCGTCAGCTTTAACTCCAGCCGAGCATCGGGCGCAATGGCAGAGGTGGTGATCGGCACGCCGGTGTAGCAGGCTGACGTCAGAATACACAATGCACACAGCGCAACACGTTTGATAAGCATGGCTCTTGAGAGATCGACAGAAAAATAGAGAACGACTGCGGAGTGCTGCCCGCGAAACACGCGATGCGCGCCTCCGGAAATATACTCCGAAGGCGCGCACCGTTCACTCGTGACTCAGCGATTAGTACCCGTAGGTACCAAGCGGTGCTGCACCGGGGTTGCCCACTCCACCCAACGAGTAGAAGGGCAGCTGAAGCGTGGCCAGGTCGCGAGCCGGAACGGCGTACGACAGCTGGGTCCCAACCATCAAGTCACCCCAACCGCGCGAATCTGACCAATACTGCGCGTAGTTGATCTGCGCCGTTTCCATACGCTTTTCCCACTTGAGCGTTTCGAGCAAGCTGCCACAGGTGCCATTGGGCAACCGAGGCACGCAACTCGCTCCGCCGGGGGCACCGTCCACCGTAGCGGCCGGCAGACCGCCCACGCCAACGCGGGTGGCGTTGATCAACGGCAACGCCTGCGCCGCACGATTGGTGCGAATGAATCCTTCTGCGGCCAGCAGGTCGAGTTCCGTCTTTTGGAAAATGACGAACGGTCCGATCAGGAAGTTTGCACTGGCCCAGAACGGATCCCACGCTTGCGGCTGATACTTGTAAAACGACCAGCGCCACTGACCGCGTTCTGCGCGCACGTGTCCGTTAGCACCCTTCCAAGCGAAACGCCGACCGCGCGGGTTGGCCGTTTGCTCGGCCTGCGTACCCTGCGGGAACCGAAGATCCGGCGTCCGAATCACAAACGGCAGACGGCCATCAGTATTCGGGTTGGCCATCCAGGCCTGATACGCGCCCGATGTATCAGCCATGCCGTGCAGGAAATACGTAACCTGATTCCACACGCCCGGGAACGAGAGGATGTTCTGCGGTCCGAAGTACCACACCGTGCCGCCGTCACCCGTGACGCTAAAGTCCTGCGTGATCCCTGCTTGCGCGTCGGCGATGACTTCGTTCCAATTCACCGCCGCCCGCTCAGCCGGGGTGCGTGCGACGGCCGCGCGGAAGCGGGCCCTGTACGAGCGTGCGAAGCGCACGAACTCGGCCGCCGTCATGGCGTTGCCATTGATCCACGTGGACGGCAGCGACCAGGTCTTGCCGGTGGCCTCCGTAATGGCCTTGTCGAGATTGCTGAGCGCGGCCGTCATCACAGCGCCGTAGGGCTGCATTTGCAGTGCGCCGAGGTCAGACGTTTCATCGACCACGAACGCCGAATCGTAGGTGATGGCGAGATGGCCGAGTGAGAGCCCCTGCACCAATCGCGAAAAGGCCAGTCCGCGTGAGTCGGCCTCGGCCGACCCCAGCGAAAATTCGCCGCTGGTAAGACGTACGACGCCATCGCGCGTGGCACTCAGCGCACGATAGTTGTCTCGCCAGGTCGCGAAATACTGTCCGGCAAAACCGTCGGCCGGCTGATTGTTCTGTGGAATACGCGGAATCTGCGAGCGCTCCACCATACCGAAGTTCGCGGCCACGCCGACAAACTCGAATGAGGCGTTCATCATTTGGACATTGATGCCCAGATTCTGCCACCCATCAAACCACGAGACGATGGAGCCGCTGATGAGTCGCTCGACGTCGGCCGGTTGCGACAGCGCACGCTGCGCTTCCGGCTGGTTGGTGTTGACCACATTGAGTGGATCGGCGGCGCAGCCCGCCGCAACCAGTGCGACGCACGCGATTCCGACCACTCGTCGATCTATAAAGTTACGCATGTACGAGAATCTCCCGTGTCAGTGCCGACGATACGCTGCGGATGGCAGCGCATCGTCGGCACCACACATCAGAACGTGGTCTGAATCGCGAAGGTGAAGGTGCGCAGGTTGGGGAACACGAAGGCATCAACGCCATTGATGGCAGCGCTTCCGGCGTTGCCGCCGCCACGACCGGTTTCCGGATCGAAGCCGGTGTAGTTGGTGAACGTGAACAGGTTGCGGCCAATCAACTGGGCCTGCCATTCGCCACCAAAGCCACCGATGCGGCCCACGCGATAGGTGAGCGACAGTTCACGCAGCTTCGCGAAGGTGGCGTCTTCCACAAAATGGCTGCCCACGGAGAGCACATTGTAGAGACCCGTGTTGGCGCCGTAGTAGCCGACCGGCTTCTTGTCGCCGTCCGCCTTGCCGGACTGGTCCTGATCGGCCGAGTAGTTTTCGAAGTACGACCAGTGACGCCCAAGGTTGTACAACTTGTTGCCTACCGAGGCATCGAGCAGCGCATACACACCCAGTCGCTTGTAGCTGAAGCTGGAGTTCACCGCGTAACGGAAGCGCGGCAAGGTGTTGCCCAGCGCCTGGAAGGTTTCGCCGGTTTCGCTTTCGGCGATGATCGGGGCGCCCCACTGCACAATGGCGCTGCGGAACTGCGCGGAGGGGAACGTGAAGGGCGCTCTGGTGCCCCACAGGTTCTTCGAAATGCCGTCAGTCACCGTGTTGCCAGCGCCGACGTAGACGAGGTATCCATCGCTGTTCGTCGCGAACTCGGCGCCGCAACGATCACGCACGGCCGCTGGCAGCTCGCCGCACTGCGTCGCGACCTTGAAGCCGTACATGGTGCCGATACGCTCGCCGGTGCGCGCGAAGAACATGCCGTCCGCACCCTGCTGGCCCGGGCCATACTGGTAGGCCGGAATCGGCAGATCGACGATATCCGCGAAGCTCTGGTCCCACTGTCCACCAACCGTCCACTGCATGTTGGCGTTGGACACGAGCAGCGCGTTCACCGAGACTTCCCACGCGTTGGTCTTCACCAAGCCAGCGTTGATCCACTGGTTCGAGAAGCCCGTGGCCGCAGCCAGCGGGGCGTTCACGATCTGATCTTGAACGCGGTTCGACGCGCGATTGACTGAGATGGTGTACTTGTTGAGCAACTCGAGGTCAACACCGAACTCCTGTTCCACGCTCGTCTGCACGCCGAGGTTCACATTGCCCAAGGCCTGCGGCGACACATTACCGCCCGACACAGAGAACGTTTCGTACTGCGCGCTGAAGACCGGACGCTGACCGGCCGAGCCAATGGAATAGCGCACCTTCAGGTCGGACACGCCGGGCAGGTTGCCCCAGCTCTCATCGGAGATGCGCCACGCGGCCGCCACGCGGCCAAAGGTGGCCCAGCGGTTGCCTTCACCGAAGAGCGACGCGCCGTCGCGCCGAAGGGACGTGCTCAGAATGTACTTGCCATCGTAGTCGATATCGAAGATACCGTTATACGAAATCTGACGCACCGACTGTCTGAAGTTGCCCACACTGAGCGACGGCTGCAGCAGGTTGTTGCCGTTTGCAATGCCGCCAACGGCGAACGAGTTGCCGGCCCAGTTGAAGTTGTTCAGATCCTGCTGCTCATAGAGCCATGCGCCCTGCAAGCTGGAGTTGAAGCGTCCCATCTGGCGGCGCACCGTGGCCGTCACGCTGGTGTTGATGCTCTGATTGATGGACGAGCCTTCCGACTGCGTGCCTTCATTGGTTGTGCCGGCGCGCAGCGTGCGGAAGCCCTTATCGCGGAACTGATTGTCACGGAGGTTGCCGCGATCGACGGCGTACTTGCCGTTCAGCGTGAACCACTGTGTGGGGGTGTAGTTGAGATCGAGCGAGCCCAGGTACCGATCGGTGGAGCGGAGGAAGTTGTTGTTTTCCAGGTCGTAGAGCGGATTGGAGTTCTCGCCGTCGAGCGCGATACGTACAAAGCGCCGACCCAGCGAATCCCGCTGTGCGATGTCCGTCACCCGCGGCATACGCGTGAGGGTGAAGAACGGGCCGCCGCCATCGAAATTGTTGCCGTCCTGCGTGGAACGCGTAAACTGCGAGCGCAGCGAGATGGAGAGATCAGAGCTCAGGCGCTGGTCTACGTTCACGCGTGCGGTGTTGCGCAAGAACCCGTTCAACCCGACAATCGAGCTCTGCTGATTGAAGTTGTTGAAGCTGAGGTAATACGACGTGCCGCCGTTGCGACCGGTGACGTTGGCATCGACGTTACGGAACTGGCCGTTGGTCGAAACAGCGTCGATCGGATCGAACGTCTGGCCGGGCCAGCTCCGGTCTTGGAACGTGGCCCACGGACCACCGACCTGCGGGGCCACGCCGGGCGGCGGCACGACCACGGTGGGCGCGTTGTTCAGCTTGGTAAGCTCTTCGACGTAGTCGAAGCTCGTCGTGCAGGCCACGTTGCCGCAGAAGCGCTGACCATCGGGCGTCATGCTGAAAATGTGGTTCTGCGCGATCTCGAACCGACGCTCGATATCACTGACGCCACTTTCCACGCGCACGCTGAAGCGCGCGCCTTCGGGCGCGTTACGGCCCGACTTGGTGATGATGTTGATGACACCATTGCCGGCGCGGGCGCCGTACAGCGAGGCACCGGCCGCGCCGCGCACCACTTCGATCGTTTCGATGTCGAGCGCTGACAGGTCGGCCAACGTGCCGTTGAGCACGGTGCCGTCCACGATGATCAGCGGGCCCTGACCGTCATTGCCCGAGAACAACGACTGCGGGGCGCGAAGGATGACCGCCGGCGCAGAGCCGGGACGACCGCTCGAGCTCACAATGTTGGCACCCGGCACGCGGCCCTGCAGCTGGGCGAGCGGATTGGATGCGGGTACGGGAAGATCGGACACCTTGATCGAGGTGACGGCGAAGGGCAGCCGTTTCGCTTCGGTGGCTCCCGACACACCCGTCACCACGATCGCCGACAGATTGGTGGGGTCGAGGGCCAACTCGAAGTTGAACGTCTGATTGCCGGGGCTGAGCGTGATGCTGTTAGAGGCCGGCTTGTACCCGATCGCGCGGGCGCGCAGCGTGACCGATTGCCCGCGAACGCGGGTGGCCGGAATCACCAGCGTGTACGTGCCGTCATTGGAGACACCGGCGCCAACGTTCAGCTCCGGGATGAAGACCGTTGCCACATTGAGCGGTGCGCCGGCCGCTGTTGTCACTTTGCCAGTCAGGATCGCCTGCTGGGCCTGCGCCGACAGCGGGGCCGCTGCAAGCGCGAGGACCACGGCGGCCAGTTGGCCGCGTCGATGCCGAAGAAAACAGTGCATAATGGGAAGGGGTGCGAGTCGAAACTGCGGCGGGAGCGTCAGAAACAAGACGCCGGGAGGGCAAGAGCAAAAACGGTTCGGGGGTCTCCTGAGCGCGAGGTGAGGAAGAGACGTAAAAAAAACACAGTGAGCACTATCTGTTCAGAAGTCGAAACAACGTCAAACTCAGGACAGAAAAACTGATGGATCGCGTGCCCAGCGGGACCGAACGGACTATGCTGGGTCCAAATGAAACAGCCGTCATTGAAAAACGCAAATTTGCCACGACGTGACACTTCCTCGGTTGCGCGCCGTGATCAGGGAGAGTACCTTCGGGGATTCTTCGTCGGTCTAACGTGGAGCGGTGTGCTGCTCTACCTGCAAACAGCTCGAAGGCACGCACCGTTGGCCCTACCGGAACTCGCAGATGTGTTCCACTCTCGTGTGCAGTCCCCGCGCTGATCGTGCGCCACCCAGCGATCCCGCCGTTCGACGCGTGATCGCTTGCCTGATCCTCGCGCTGGCGACTACGCAACCGGCGGCCGCGCAATCGCGCAGCGCCCGGGCAGACTCGGCCACCAACCCGTGTATCATTGCTGGCGTGGTTGAAGACGCGCTGCACCAGGCGGTGAGTGGAGCCCGCGTGCGCGTTGTCGGCACCACGGACTCCGCGTTCACCGAAAACAACGGTGCCTTCCGCCTCGTCTCCTGTGGCGCGAAGCGACGGCTGGCGGTGAAGCGACTCGGCTTCGTGCCCGATACCAGCGCGATTGCCGACAACGCCCAACAGCACGCGGTTACCCTCCGCGCGCTGCCCGTGGCGCTGTCGGCGACTACTGTCGAGGTCCGTCCCGGAGGCATCGGGCTGCTCTCCTCGGGATTCCATGAACGTCGCGAACGTGGGTTCGGTGTGTTTCTCGGACCCGAGCAACTGGCTCGGCGCTTCGCATCGAACATCACGCAGCTGCTGCGCGGCCTGCCCGGGGTGAGCGTGGACAGCCGCCCCGGCACGCAAATGCGCGTCACGGTGCGACAGTGCGGCAACCCATCCATCTGGATGGACGGCGTGAGAATGCGCGGCGGCTACGCACTCGAAGTGATCGATCCGCAGAATATAGATGGGATCGAGGTGTACCGAGGCTTTTCCGAGCTGCCTTCCCAGTTTCACGATCCCTCCGGTTGCGGGGCTGTGGTGTTCTGGTCGAAAACCGCTGTTCCACGCTGACATGAGCGTGGATTTGCCGGTACCCGAAGGCGTCGCTCCATCGCCAGAATACGCGCCTTGACGGTGCTGGGCATCGGTTCGTCCCTTGAGGTACACGCCATGTTCGCACCATGACCATTCAAGAGCAAACGCGCCCCGGACCAAGCTGGTCCGGGGCGCGTTTGTATGGTCAAACTGTTGGCACGACTACCAGCGATAGTGCGCGAACGCCTTGTTGGCTTCGGCCATGCGGTGCGTGTCTTCCTTCTTCTTGATGGCATTGCCTTCGCCACGTGAGGCGGCGAGCACTTCGGCGGCCAGCTTTTCGTCCATCGACTTCTCGTTGCGATCGCGCGAGTAGCTGATCAGCCAGCGCATCGCAAGCGCCGTACGGCGGTCCTGACGGACTTCGACGGGCACCTGGTACGTGGCGCCACCAACTCGGCGGCTCTTGACCTCAACCACGGGCTTGAGGTTGTTGAGCGCCTGCTTGAACACCGTGACACCAGGCTGGCTGGTCTTGTTCTCGACGGTGTCCATCGCCTTGTAGAAAATGCCTTCGGCGGTGGACTTCTTTCCGTCGAGCATGAGCGAGTTGATGAACTTGGACACGGTCTGGCTATCGTAGCGCGCATCGGGCAGGATGGTGCGCTTGACTGAACTTTTGCGACGGCTCACTTCTTCTTTCCTCCAGCCGCGGGCTGGCCGGGCTTGGGACGCTTGGTCCCGTACTTGGAGCGGCTCTGGTTACGTCCGCTGACGCCCGATGCGTCGAGTGAGCCGCGCACGATGTGGTAGCGCACACCCGGAAGGTCCTTCACACGACCACCACGCACGAGCACAATCGAGTGCTCCTGCAGGTTGTGTCCTTCACCGGGAATATAGGCAGTGACTTCAAACTGATTGGTAAGGCGCACACGGGCCACCTTGCGGAGCGCCGAGTTGGGCTTCTTGGGCGTGGTGGTATACACACGCGTGCAGACGCCGCGCTTGAACGGATTGGCCTTGAGGGCCGGCGCCTTATCGGAGCGCGCGACGTCCTTGCGCGCCTTGCGGACGAGCTGGTTGATCGTTGGCATTCGCCGAATACACCTGCGTTATATGTTCGAACTCCGACCTCTACGTGGATCGCACGTCGGGTACATCGGGCGTCGGGGACCCCGGGACCAGTGGTTTGGCTGCACGAGGCAACCGAGCCTGACGGGCGGCACGGAACAGAACCCTAAGCTTATTCAGGATTGGGGGCTGGGTCAACCGCTCACGCAGCTAATAGTACTGCAGCACCGTTGTTTGTGTGACGCGCCATCCGTTGGCCAACGCGCGCAGTCCGTCGATAGCGTCGCCGCAACCTTACGGGCCCGATCAACGGACATCGCGGGCTGTGAGTGCACGAATCGCATCGGGGCGGCGCTGAGGACCAGCACACAGAGCATCAGCCAGCGCCAGTGTTGGGATGCACGTTGTTCGGCCGGAGGACGCATCCTTGCAAGCGGTCAGCATGGCGGTCAATTGTGGAAGCCCGCCGTAACGCTGATGCCATTACCGACGTATGTTCAGGTAGAAACCATATCATTCCGTGACTGACACGCTCGCAACCCGACTCGGCGAGGCCCTGGGGCCCGATTACACACTGGAGCGCGAGCTCGGTGGCGGTGGCATGTCGCGTGTCTTCGTGGCCACCGAGCACGCGCTCGGCCGTCTCGTCGTGGTAAAAGTGCTGCCGCCCGATTTGGCGGCAGGCGTGAACAATGAGCGGTTCCGTCGCGAAATTCAGCTTGCGGCGCAGCTGCAGCACCCGCTCGTCGTACCATTGCTCACGGCGGGCGAGCGCGGTGACCTGTTGTGGTTCACCATGCCGTTCATCGAGGGCGAGTCGCTGCGTGTCATGCTCGACCGCCGCGGCAAACTGCCCGTGCGCGAAGTGCTGCGCATTCTGCACGATGTGGTCGATGCGCTCGCCTATGCGCACGGTCGAGGCGTGGTACACCGCGACATCAAGCCGGGCAACATTCTCATGAGTGGTTCGCACGCCGTCGTCACCGACTTCGGCGTGGCGAAAGCGCTCAGCGTCGCGATCCCGATCGCGGGTCACACCACCAGCGGCATGGCGATCGGAACGCCGGCCTACATGGCACCCGAGCAACTGGCTGCCGACCCAGCGGCCGATCATCGCGTGGACATTTACGCCATCGGTCTGCTCGCCTACGAGTTGCTCACGGGGACCGCTCCATTCTCGGGCAGCTCGCCGCAGGCCACGCTGGCGGCGCAGCTCACGGTACGCCCCACGGCACCGCACATCACGCAGCCGGATATTCCGCAGCCGCTGTCGAACGTCATCATGCAGTGTCTTGAGAAAGACGCCGACCGAAGACCACAAACAGCCGCATTGTTACTTGAGCAGATCGATCAGCTGCGCAGCAACATCAGCAGCGAGATCGAACGCGCATCGCAGTCGCGCACAACCCGCGGCATCCTGCTCGGCGTTTTGCTGCTCGTGACGGCGACGGTTGTGTTCACACTCACCCGTTCCGGTGCAAACGCTGGAGACGTTGCGGCGAAGGTGCGCGATAGCGTGGGCGGAGCAGCGTCGGCCGAAACAGTTGTCGTATTTCGCGATGTGCCGGTGGGGCGCGACGCCGCGCTGGGCATTCCGCTTTCACTCGGTATCACAGCGGCAGAGTCACTCGCCATCGCGCGCGGCATGCAAAGCCGGCTTGGCGAAGCGGGTGACGCGGCGACTCGCGGAGAAACCATGGACATCGACTCGATGGTCGCCGCCATCAGTCGTGTGTTCGCCGATTCCACGGCCCGTGCCATTTCGCGCATGGAGGCGGCGTTGGCGAGCCTGCCGCAACAGCAGCAATTGCAGGCGATCATGATGCAGGCCGCCGAGCGGCGCAACGGTGTGGCGGATACGAGCGCCGCACGCACGACCACATTCCGTGTGGAAACGTTTGGTCCACCTCGTCCGCCCGGCGATCGTGTGTTTCCGCAGCCTCCGATGGATTCCGCCGGTGCCGCGGCAGCGCGCGCCAGTGCGATGGCGAGCAGCGTGCCGCTCATGGCGCCGCCACCGGAGGGCACGCGTCGATTGGTGATGATGCCGTTCAGATTCAGCAGTCGCACTCGCGACTCATCGTTCAATACACTGGGCGGCGTGCTGCTCGACAGCATTTCAGCGTCGCTGCAAACCTCGCGCGGCCGGCTCGAGGTTATTTCGGCCGAGCAGGTGCAGCGTGCGTTCGGCAATGATCCACCGCGAGCGACGTCGGTGGGCTTTTCATTGCGGGCGAATTTTGTGATTGGTGGATTGTACTTCGTGCGCAACGACAGTCTGGTCGTGGTAACGGGACTCATCGATGTGCAAGGCGGTGCCGGCACTCGTTATCACGAAACCGCCGCACCATTGACGCAACGCCTGTCGGTGGTCGCGCCAACCGCGACGTGGGTGCGGGCGCGGCTCGATACACTGCGCCGCGAGATGTCGCGGCGTCCGGCCGGCGGACTGGGGTCACAGCGGAGATAAGTTGACGCACACCTGCGCGAGACTGTTCGCGCGAGGCTGCACGCACGAGGGGCACGCACGAGGGGCACGCACGAGGCGGCACGCACGAATCAGCCGGCTCTCGGGGTGCCCGCGGAATCCGCCGCAAACGGTCCAAGCGCCACGAGCGCCGGCAACGCATCACGTGCCCGTACACTCGCCTCGAACTCGCCGAGCAGGTGCGCGATCGAGTTGGCGTAGTAGCTCACCAGTTCCCGTCCACGACCGAGCACCACGTACGTGTCGCCGTGTCGTGCGAGGACATGACGCATGCGCAGCATCCGGTAGGCAATGTCGAACGTTTCTCGGATGTCACGATCACGCCGCAACTCGCGCGCGTTGAGCTCCACGAGCACATCGCGAATCTCCGACATGCGCGCTTCCAGTTGGCCTCGCGTCATGACATCGGTGTCGAGACTCTGAATGGCGGCGCAGGCGAGCGGAACCGGCGTGACAGGAATGATCGCGCCAATGCGTGCGAGCATGTCGTCGCACAGTTCCTGAACGCGACCGAGTCGTTGTTCACGCGAAAGCGCGAAGAATTCCCCTTCGGCACGCGCGTCTTCGCCAGCAAACCACGAAGCAAGTGGCACGGGATCTCCGACAATCACCGCAGCGCGACCATAGCGCTTGAAGCGTCGCGTAAGGAGTCGTACCGCATTCCAGCCGGCATAGCGAAACACCTCGCTCGCCTGCGTGAGCCGTGAACCACGCTCGGTGCCTTCGCGAACGCGCAACTCACGCAGCAGCGTGCGGTCTTCGAGCACCCGGTCGTAGTTGAGTGCTACCGGCACAATGTGCAACCGCTCGCGGTATGATGGATCGCGCGCGACGCCGAGCAAGTAGTCGAGCAGACCGACCTTGCCGGGGCGGAGTCGTCCGTCGCGTGTGAGTCCACCTTCGGGGAAGATGCCCTGCGTAACGCCGCGCTGCGTGATATGCACGACGTACTGCTCAAGCACCGTGTGATACAGCACCTCGCGATAACCGCGCCGGATGAAGTACGATCCGAAGCGCTTGAAGAGGAACTCCAGCGGGAAGGCGCGCGCCCATTCGCCGACCGCATAGGAAATCGAAACGCGACCGGCGAGGGCCCACGCGACCAGCAGATAGTCGGCGTTGGAGCGGTGATTGATCAGGTAGATGACAATTGCGTCTTTGCGCAACCGGGTGACGCTGCCGGGCGTCGCGGACTCAACGGAGATCTTCCAGAAAAGCCGGAGCAAGGCGTTGGCAATGCCGTAGCCAAACCGGTAGTACGCAAGCACGTTGAACTGCGGTACGATCTCGTCGAGATAGCGCTGCACTCGCACCCACGATGCGGCTTCGGGCTCTCCGGTTTCGCGGGCATGGCGCTGTACAGCCTCGGCGATTGCCGGTTCCGCGAGCACCGCGTCGATGGTGACCTGCTTCTCGGCGAACTTGTAGCGATCCACGCGAGCGCGGAACCGCAGCAGCGCGCGTCGTCCCATGCGGCGGAACGTGGCGCGCAGGAGGTACGCGAGCAGCGCGGCAGAGAGCAGCGCGAGCGCGACGATCAGGAGTAGGTGCACGGGGAGAACGTGCAGGCTGTGGCGCGTCGGTGCAACTGGCGGCGCACTCGTCGGCGGCAATCAGTTGCCGTTTTCGCGCCTTCTTTTGCGCGGTTGGAGTTGCGTTTCCGGGACCGCTACGGCTACCGCAACCGCAACTCCAACCGAGTAGGGGAAAGCGCGAAAGACGCGAAGGCGCGAAGAAGTGCAACAGAAACAGCGACAGCTACAGGAACGGGCCCGAACGAGGATTCTCGTCCGGGCCCGCTCGCGTATTCGTTGCTGTTACCGCTTACTCGTCGCCACCCAACGAGAACACCGCCGCTTCCGGCAACACCCCCGGCATGAACGGATCGAATGTGGGCTCCAGCGCCGGCAACGGCTCCGGCTCGGGAATGCTTTCGCTCTCCACATCCACATCGGAGTACCGGTACATACCTGTACCGGCCGGAATGAGATGGCCGATGATGATGTTTTCCTTGAGACCCAGCAAGTCGTCGCGCAGACCGCGAATCGCCGCATCCGTGAGCACGCGCGTGGTTTCCTGGAAGGAAGCCGCCGACACGAACGACTGCGTGGTGAGTGACGCCTTGGTGATGCCGAGCAGCAACGGCTCCGCAGTCGCGGGCTGACGCTTCTCCTTCTTGGCCTCCTCGTTCGCTTCCCGGAACAGGCTGCGATCCACATGTTCGCCTTCGAGCATGGGCGTCTGACCCGGATCGAAGATGCGAACCT
>JBBRDP010000087.1:0-13864 GCA_038203795.1 Gemmatimonadales bacterium | reverse complement strand
GCTGACGTGGGCCGACTTTGGCATCGATGGGCGCGATGTAACCGGCGTAGTGTTCGCCGGTGGTCCGCAACCCGGTGTGTTTGCCTTCCGTGTTGACGGCTTTGCACTCATCACCGATGCGTCGTTGCGATAGTCGAGGGAATCGTGTGTTGAGCGGCCGGTCGGTGTCTCTGGGTGCGTGCCGCGCCTGCATTGCCGCACATGCGACAATGCAGGCGACATACCGTAAACGCCCTACCGCGACCGCTTCGAATCCGACCCTCCCTTCGGCGAATCCACCGTCACCGTAAACGGCCCGCTCCCTTCAACAATCCAGCGCACTGTCACCGGCACACCACCACCGGGAATATTCGCGAGCTTGATCGTCGCTGGATCAAGCGTCTGCTCCTCAGTGCTGTTCTGCAGCGGATTGGTTACGCGGAACGCAGCGATCACCTTGCCACCACTCAGCGTCACATGATCAGGGCGCGAGATCTTGTTCTCCACGTCCTGCTGCGTGTGTGTAGGCGCGAGCTTGCGATTGATCACGATCGCCGTGACCTCCGTGAGCCCACCACCCATGGACCGCGTGGTGATGGTGTCCACTTCCACCAGCGGCATTTCCGACGTCTGGTACAGCGTGAACATCATGTTGCGATGCGCGTCGCTCTGCAGCAGAAATCCGGGTTCCACGCGGCCGAAGTTCTTCTTGAAGCCGCCAACTTCAATGTCGCCATACTGAGGATGCGTCACCTTCGTCCACGGCACAAACGCTTCGCCGAGGAGCAGCAGGCGATCAAACAACGCGCTCTGCTCCTGGCCACCGGGGCCGTCATCGCCACTACGGTTGAAGTACAGGAACGGCGTGAACAGTTCGTTCGAGAACGTGAGCACGCCACGCGCGCCGTAGAACCAGTCGAGTTCGCCGCCCCACACGGTGTACAGATCCTTCCACACAATCAGATAGCGATAACCCGGCAGAATCTGCTCGCCGACTTTGCCGAGTTGGTCGAACACGGCGACATCCTGCGGACGGTATTCATCCTGCGGCACACCGGGACCGCGCAGCAACATGCCGCCGGAGTTGTGATAGCTCTGTGCACCCGCAATGTTGTCGCGCTTCATCACGAAGTTGAGCACGGCGCGCGTTTCCGGCAGTGAACCGGGCCACCAGTCGGAGCCGCCCTGCACGTACTGCGGCTGCCAGCGCCACGGCCAGTTACGGTTGGGATCATAACCACCAATGGCATCTTCGTTCACATTGCCATCGCCGTCCGCGTCGTAACCTTCCTGGCCGAGAATGTCCCACTCGCCCTTCGTACCGGCGGGTGCGGGAATCAGAATGCGCCGGTCGTACGGCGCTTCGATAAATCGGCCATTCGGATTGCGACGGCGCATCTGCGTGATGTGCCCATCGCCGTTGAGATCGTTCGGTCCATCTTCATCAATGAGCCCATCGCCATCGTTGTCGCGCGGCATGAGACCGGTACGCGGCGAGCTGGCGGTGTTGGCCATCTTGAGATAGTGATCGCGCGCGTCAGGATTGATCGTGGGCGCGATGTACAGCGTGCGCTGCGCGAGCAGCGTGTCGACGGCCGCCACCTGACCCGCCATCTCGGCGAGATACCACGCGGTATAAATGGAAAACTCACTTCCCTGAATCTCGTTGGAGTGAATATTGCCATCGATCCACATCGCCGGCTTCTTGTCGGCGTCGCCCACTTTGAAGTTGGTCACCGTGAGGACCATGATGTCCTTCCCTCCAAAACTCTTGCCAATCGACGACACCTTCACGTAGTCGGGGTGCGCCCGCGCCAGACGTTCGGCGAGTTCGCGCAACTGATCACTGTCGTACCAACGATCCCACAAAATCGGGACCTTGGGATTGCGCGGCGATCCGAGGGCTTCGAGTGCGCCAGTGAGCGGAATGCGATCGTTCGGACGCTGCTGCGCGGAGAGCGGAGCGGTCGCGAGCGAAGAAACGGCCAGCAGTGACGCGGCGATCTTGGCGAAAGACACTGTGAGTTTGGTCATGGGAATCACCGGGCGCGGAGTGTGATGGTCTCGCTGACTTCACCGACTACTGGCGAGCCGGCCGAGAGCGTGACGGAGGAGCCAGCCGCACCCACAACCACCCACGTGAGTTCGGTGCTGGTACCACTGCCGCGAAGCGGATTGAGCAGTTGCATGGTGCGGCCGGAGGCGATCTCCTGGCCAGCCGATGTCTTGAAGTCCACACGCACACGCTGCGCCCATCGTGCGCGCGAGCCCATGGAAGACAGTGTTGGAAAGAACCCCGTGTTGGCGACGTGAGCCTTGATGCGCCACGTGCGTGTGCCGACCGCTTCGACGGACGCGACACGCAACTCAAGTCGCGGCAGCAATCCCGCGAGTTCCTGTGTAAATCGCGTGTGCTTCGCGCCGAGCGAATCGAGTTCTGACGCGGGTGGGTTGAGCGTGGCGTAAGGGGCGATGCCACCCACTTCCACCACCTGTCCCGGAAAATCCGGATGTTCAACGCGCGTCCACGGCACGATCGCATCACGGCGGTTGGCTTCGAGCCAGCGCAGAGCCTGACGATCCGAAGCCAAGGGATCAGCGCCGGCGGCCGGAGTCGCACTCGCGCGACGTGTGGTGTCGGCCGGCATGTCGGGCGTCCACCACGTGCGCGAACCAAATGCCAGACGGCCCATGTGATAGTAAATCCATGAGAGCACATCACCCTTGCCCTCACCACCCGTCACACCGCGCGCCAAACCGGTGCTGCGCTTGAACACGCGACTCGCCTCGGCGAACCACGGATCATCTTCGGGCAACGTAGCGGTGAACGGACCACTCGCCGACGAACCCTGCGGCAAACCACCGATGCCTGGCACACGACGGCCGGTCCACGGCGTGTTCAGATTGTCCTGCGGACCGAGCACGTAGGCGATGGTGATGTTCTGATGCTGCTGAAACAGCTCGGCGATACCCCACGCTTCTGGTGCCGACAGCGGCCAGTTGCCGGTCGTCGCGCCAAAGTATTCGTAGAAGTTGGGGAAGTTCGCATTGATATCGGTGCCACCGGCGCCGTCTTCGTTGAACTCACCGTCTTTGTCGACGTCGCGTCCTTCGGTGAGCAAGCGATAGCGGCCACGCTCGCCACGTGACACGTCGGCGCGGCGCATCAACACGGGATTGATGGAGTCGGCAATCCACGTACCGGCTGGATCGGTCACACGCATGGCCGTGATGAATCCGTCGCCGTTGAGATCGTTGGGTCCGTCTTCGTCCGTCTTGCCGTCGCGGTCGCTATCGCTGGATTCGTTGTTGCCGGTGCGCTCGTACAAGACCGAACCGAAAAACGCTTCGGCCGCATCAGGATTGGCGCGCGGCACGACATAAAATGTTTGCCGGTCAAGCAGGCTCTTCAGGGCGGTGTCGCGACCGTAGCCCGACACCATGTTGCGGATCATGCGGATCGCGACTTCGCTGGACACGACGTGTGGGCCGTAGGCGTTGGCGACCACGAGTACGGCCGGACGTTGGTCGGCGGCATCGCCACCGCTGCCAATGCGCACGACATGTACCGCGCGACCGCCGGGCGATTGGGCGATCTCGCGCACGCTGAGCAACTGCGGATTGGTTCGGCGCAGCGAATCGATGGTGGACACGAGTTTGGCGTGTGGCAGATAGCCTGCCGACAGCGAGGACGCCTGTGCGGAGAGCGCGCGAGGCGCTCCGGCGAGCGCCGCTGCCGTCAGCAGGGCACACGCACCGGCCGGAAGGCGGAGGGGGAGCAAGGAGGGCATGCTGGGGCGGGAAAGAGAGGCCAATGGTGCGCTGCGCGGCACGGAATATCACATTCGTGACCGCTGTGACGTTACGGAAACTCACCTGATGCTTGCCGCTCGGCAAATCAAACGTAGCTTCGAAGTGTACTATCCTACCTTCGATCCTTCCCTTCAGGAGTCTTATCATGTCCAATTCCCACACTTCCGCCGCCCGGGAGCCTTCACGCCGTCGTGCGGTGTGGGCTGTTGCGGCGCTGGCGCTGGGTGCCGGCTCAGTCGCGTTCACGCCATCAATTCGCACGACCTTCGTGCCGGGCCTGACGTATGAGTTCCTTACGTCCACGTCGGAGTCCGACGAGAGCTTTGCTGCGGCCGGCAAGACGCTCACCAAGTCGCTCGGCAAGGTGCAGATCGCGGGCGACAAAGCGCGCATCGATTTTGCCGAAGTGAAGGGTCCGTCGCCGGTGATGGGCAAGGATGGCTACATGCTCGTCCACGAAGGCGGCAACGTCATGTACATGGTGGACACGAAAGAGAAGCAGTACATGAAAATGGACGTCAAGGCGCTCGGCTCCATGTTCTCGTCGCTCACGAGCATGACGGGTGGTCTCATGAAGATCGACGTGAAGGACGCGTCCATGTCGGTGAAGAAGCTGGGCGCGGGTGAATCGATCCTCGGCTACGCGACGGAAAAGTGGGAGATCAATCAAGCGTACACCATGAGCATCAAGACCTTTGGTTTTGGCAGCACATCGCGGACTGAATCCATCACCACGCTCTGGATGGCCCCGCAGCTCAAGGCGTCGGAACTCATGAATCCGTTCCTCGACATGGGGCGCAACATGGCCTCGATGTTCGACGGTAACGACGCGTGGAAGAAGGTGGTGTCCGGTCCCATGAATGAGCTGCCGCAGGTGGCGTCGCTCAAGATGCGCTCCACGACCAAGACAACGGCGGAAAAGGGCAAGGCGCAGTATTCGGTGAGCGAGATGCAGGTGACGAACTGGAAGAAGGGCGACGTCTCGGCCGCCGCGCTGGAGCTGCCGAGTGGATACAAGGTGGTCGAGATGCCGAACATCGCGGCGCTGTCCGACTCGATGAAAGCGGCCGGGCTCGATACGCTCGACATGAAAGCAGCGATGAAGCAGGCCGGCTACAAGGATGAGGACATCGCGGCCGCCGTGAAGCAGGCCGCGATTGACGGTGCGAAGGACCAAGCGAAGGACGAAGCACGCCAGGCCGGTAGGGACGCCGTCAAAGCCGGCGTACGCGGGCTGCTGCGTCGTCGACCGCCCACGCTGTAATCATCGATTGCATCGTAAAAAAAATCGCGGCGGCCTCGATATCCGGGGCCGCCGCGATTTTTGATGGAGACGTCGTGATTCAGTACGACGCCAGTTCCATGTACGCTGTCCGGAATGTCTCGATCTGTGGCAGCGTGGCGTCTTCGAGACTTGGCGCGTAGCCCACGAACGTATCGGTGCTCGCCACACGCCTGACCGGGGCATCGAGCCAGCCAAAACAGTCGTCGGCAATGCGCGCCGCGATCTCGGCGCCGTAGCCCCACGAAATGCTGTCTTCGTAGGCCACGATCACTCGACTCGTCTTGCGCACACTGTTGAACACCGTCTCCTCATCCCACGGCGAGAGCGTGCGCAAGTCGATGACTTCCACCGACGGTCCACCTTCGTCGGCGATCTGATTGGCCGCCACGAGTGCGCGCTGCACGGTCGCGCCGTACGTGACCACCGTGATGTCGGTACCCTCGCGCACCACACGGGCCTTGCCGAACGGAATCATGAAGTTCGGGCCCGGGTAGGCGCCCTTGTTGTACGTCTGGCGATACAGGTGCTTGTGCTCGAGAAAGATCACCGGGTCATCGCAGCGGATGGCGGTGCGCAGCAATCCATTCGCGTCGACCGCCGAACTCGGACACACTACACGAAGCCCCGGACAATGCGTGAACAACGACGCGCCGGTTTGCGAGTGGTACACACCACCGCGGATGTAGCCACCATAGGTGGTGCGCACCACCATGGGTGCGCTGAACGCGTTGTTGGAGCGCCAGCGCATGGTGGCCAACTCATCGCGCAACTGCATGTACGCCGGCCAGATGTAATCGAAGAACTGAATCTCGACCACCGGCTTGAAGCCGCGGTGTGCAAGACCAATGGCGCGCCCCACAATGTTGGCTTCGGCGAGCGGCGTATTGAACACGCGCGTGCTACCGAACCTGGTTTGCAGGCCATGCGTGGCCTTGAACACGCCGCCTTTGCCTTTCAACGTCCCGAGGTACTCTTCGCGCGACACGTCGGCCACGTCTTCGCCGAACGCGAGGATGCGTTCATCGCGCGTCATTTCGTCGCGCAGACAGGCGTTGATCAGGTCCACCATGGTGGTGGGGCCGCCGCTGAACTGCGGATCGTCTTCGGTGTCGAACGGCTCGCCGGTGGGATCGACATCGGGCGAGTACACGGCGAAGTGCAGCGTGCTCGGGTCGGGCTGCGCTTGCTGCAGCGCGTCGTCGGTGGCTGCCAGTACATCGGCGTCCACCGATTCGCGGATCGCGTCGAGTTCCGCCTCGGTGGCGTGGCCTTGAGCCACGAGCCATTCGGGAAAACGCGCGATGGGATCGCGTACGGCGTCCGCCTCGCGCTCCTCCTCGGGGCGGTAGAGCACTTCGTCGTCGGAGAGCGAGTGCGAGTACGGGCGAATCACCTTGGCGTGTACGAGCGCCGGTCCGCGGCGCTCGCGGGCGTACTGCACGGCGCGGGACATCACCTCGTACGACGCCAGCAGGTCGCAGCCGTCCACTTCCTGGATGTAGAGATCCGGGAATCCCGTCACCAACTTGGAAATCGAACCGCCAGCGGTGCCGACTTCCACTGGCACGGAGATCGCGTAGCCGTTGTCTTCGACCAGATACACGATGGGCAGTTTGAGATTGCTGGCCGTGTTGAGCGATTCCCAAAACTCGCCTTCGCTGGTGGTGCCGTCGCCCGTGGTGACGAGCACGACTTCATCGCTGGCGAACCCATCGGTGATGTCGAGCGCCTTGGCGCGCACGATGGCCTCGGCGCAGCCCACCGCTTGCAGGAACTGGGTGCCCGTGGGCGACGACACCGACACAATGTTGAGCGCTTTGTGCCCCCAATGGCTCGGCATCTGGCGGCCTCCGGAATTGGGATCGATGGCGGCGCCAACCGCCGAGTACAACATTTCGGCGCCGGTCATGCCGAGCATGAGGCAGAGGGCGCGATCTCGATAGTAGAGGTAGTACCAATCGTGCGATGGCTTCAGCACGAGCCCCGCAGCGGCCAGAATTGCTTCGTGGCCGGCGCCGGAGATCTGGAAAAAGATTTTGTTCTGACGTTTGAGCTGAATCTCCTTGTCGTCCAACCGTCGCGACAAGTACATGACGCGATAGGCGTGTAGCAACTGGTCGCGCGTGAGCGGCGCAGCCGTTTCGGTCGCGTCGGAGCCCTTGCGGGCGCGGGTCGGTCGTGCGGAGGTCGCCATGTGTTCAGTCTCGTAGCAGGTTCATGGGTAGCCTCTTAACGTAGCGACCCAGCGCGGCCCCGGGCCAGTCGTCGCGAAAAGGTGTCAACCTGCCTTGACAGTAGGCGCGATCGGGTCGAAGCTGCGGGAGTCGAACGCCGCGCGAAGTTGCGCATCCGAGTTTTCCGTCCCCGTCCCGAGTTGGCCGCCCGCATGCACGCTCCCGTTCATCCCACCAACATGAGCTCCAACCACCACTGCATCTTTTGCGATCTGATTCGCGGCGCGGCGGAGGTCTCCATGTGCTACGAAGACAGCAAGGTCATTGCTTTCATGGACATTCAGCCGGTGAATGCCGGACACGTGCTGGTGGTACCGCGCGAGCACTACGAAGTACTGCAAGACATTCCGCGTGACGTGGGTGAGCACATGTACGGGGTGGCCACGCGACTCATCCCGATCGTGCAGAAAGTCGCCGGCGCGGAAGACATGAACATCGTCGTCAACTCCGGAGCGGCGGCTGGTCAGAATGTGTTTCACTATCACATTCACCTGATTCCGCGAAAGCATGGAGACGGATTTGATATTCCGTTGCCGTTTCCCGGTTCCGAGATGCCGAACCGGCATCTGCTGGACGCGATGGCAGCGCAGATCGGCGCGTCATTGCGCAACGCGTCAATGAAAAGTCACGCGACGCCGTGACACAGTTGTGCCCTCTTGACCGTTGCTGTGTAACAGTGATACCGTAGCATAACTGTTGATGCTCTCCCTTGCTCTCGCCAAGTCAGGAGGACGATGCACAGCCTGCCAATGTTCCGAGTTGTGTCGTGTGCCACTCCGGTGCCCGACCATGTGTCCGCCCACGTGCTTCCGGGCGGCGTGATCGTTGACCCGCTGCAACATCACCATCGCCCTGCGATGAGGCTCACCGCCTCTCGCGGGGCGTCTGCGTTTGGAGGGGCGTGACATGGCCCGACGCTCTCTTTCCCGCGAGCGGCCCGCGAATGGCTCGGGATCCCGCGGCGAGCGCCCATCACGACGGAGCGCGGTCCAGGCGCGACGCAGTGGCGGAGCACGCCATCATGCCACCGCACTGGCGCGTCCCGTGTTGATGGCCATGAAGCGCGCCATGCGCCGAGTCGCCCTGCGTGACTGCGGCCAGCGCTGCGTGTACTGCGCGTCGCCGCTCGATGTGCTCAACGCCACGCTCGATCACGTGCATCCGCTCGCGCGTGGTGGCACGCACGATCCGGCCAACGTGGTCGTCGCCTGCGGTCCCTGCAATCGACTCAAAGGCGACCTGCTGCCGCAGGATTTTTTTATGCGCCATCCGTGGGCCGGACAGCACTTCATTCAGTATGCGCGTTCCGTGCATCGCGCACTGAAACGGATCGCCCGTCGTGCGGTGAGTCTGGCCTGCGCGGAGGTCGGACGGGATCCGCGCCGCAGCCGGGATCGACTCGCTGCCTGACCACTGGACGAGCGGGAGCTACAGCGATGCACGGGACACGTGCGTTATTTGAGGATGCCCAATCCTCGTATCCTGAATCGAAAGCTGCATCGCTGGGGCGCTATTGTCGTCGCGATTCCGTTCCTTGTCGTCATTGTCACCGGCGTGCTGCTGCAGCTGAAGAAGCAGCTGGCGTGGGTGCAGCCGCCTGAACAAAAGGGCTCGGGTTCCGTGCCGATGCTCACGATGGACGCGATGCTGGCCGCGGCGCGCTCGGTGCCGGAGGCCGGTATGCAGCAGTGGAGCGACATCGATCGCATTGACGTGCGACCGAAGAAGGGGTTGATCAAGGTGCTCGGCGTCTCGCGCTGGGAAATCCAGCTTGATGCGTCAACGGGTGCCGTGTTGCAGTCGGCGTATCGCCGGTCAGATCTCATGGAGAGTCTGCACGACGGTTCGTGGTTTCATCCACTCGCGAAGCTGTGGATTTTTCTGCCGTCGGGCGTGATCGTGTTCGCGCTCTGGACCACGGGGATCTACTTGTTTCTGCTGCCGATCCGTTCGCGTCGTGCAAAGTCGCGCGGTGCGTCACTCAAAGGCTCGACGTCCGCCAGCGGCGCTTCGCTCACCAATTCCACGCGATGACGTCGCACGCGCGCTGACAAACGCCACCACAACATCGGAAGGCACGCCGCGATGTGCAGTCCGGCGGTGTACACGCGCCACCAGAGCACGATGCCACCGGCGTCGGCGCCAAGATTGCCGGCGATACCGCCCATCAACCCGAGATCCACTATTCCGGCGCCGCCCGGCGTGGGCATGGCAATTTGGCCGTACAACATCGCGAAGGACGCGATGGCGAGGACGTCGGCCGGCGGTGCGCTTGGCACACTCAGCGCGAGCACTGGCAGCAGGGCGATGCGAGACGCGACATCAATCACGGTGAGTGGCACCGTGAGCAGCGCCGGGCCGAGTCCCATGCCGCGAATCAACGCGATTCCCTCGTGCATCGAGCGCCCCACCATGCGCGACTTCCCCGGTGCGGCACGTCGCGCAATGAGCAGCAGCAGCCAGCCCAGCACAAACAGGCCACCGATGTTCCGGGCCATTCGCCCCGCCGTGCTGCCGGCCGTTTGCAGGAGCTCAAGCCATTCCAGTCCGGCGAACACCGCCAGCGCGACGCCAAGCACGGCGTACACGGGATACAGCAGGATGGACTCAACAAGCAATACCGGTAGCGAGAGCGGCGGTGGTGCACCAATCCGCTGAAAAAAGGCGACCTGCGCAGGAATGCCGCCCAAACGCATCGGTGTGAGCGCCGCAGCTGTATCACCGGCCAGATTGGCCGCCGCGACATCGGCAAACGAGACCCGGTGCGACAGTCCATGAAAAATCACCTGCGTCCGCCACGTGCGCACGGTCAGATTCAGCACCACGAGCGCCACGCACGTGAGATGCACAAGGATGAAGTTCGTCATGTGCCGCAGGACATGGTGTCATGCACCAGCGACGGACACGGCCGACAGCGCGCCCGCTCACGCAGCGGCGAGCGAATGATCCATTGATTGATCAGCGCTGGTGACGCGAGAACGCGCATGCATCCGGGAACGCGTGTGGCCGAAGGCACAGGGCGACCGGTGCCCCGTAGTGGTTGGCACATGGTGACACCTTCGCGTGCCTCGCGCCAGTGGGCGAGCGCCATGTGCTGGCGTTTGTGAAGCGGCGGGTGAATGTTCGGGGATGACCAATCACGTCGATTCTGGACGGCACCGGCCGCGTCGTCATCTCCGTTTGCGGCTCTCGCGGCTGCTGCTGGCGAGTTGTTCGCTCGCGCTCATGGCGAGCGCCCTCCCGCACCCCGCCGCTGCCCAGCCAGCCCTGGTGCTCGTGGTACGACACGCCGAAAAGGCGGACAACAGCAACGATCCCGTGCTCAGTGCCGCCGGTACCGCGCGCGCTGAAGCGATTGCCAACGCGCTCGCCGACGCGAACGTTGATCACGTGATTGTATCGCAACGTCAGCGCACGCGGCTCACGGCCGCGCCGCTCATGACGGCGCGCGGCCTGCAGCCCGAAGTGATCGGATTTGGCGCGGATATGGCGGCGCATGTCGCGGAGATTGCGGCAGCGGTGCGAAGGCAGACGGGGAAAGTGGTGCTGGTGGTTGGGCACAGCAATACGGTCTCCGCTATCGTACACGCCCTGGGCGGGCCGAAGCTGCCCGACCTCTGCGACGCGCGCTATGCGGCGCTGTTTGCGGTGGTGCCGGGTGCCGAGGGAACGTCTGCGCGTGTGGTGGTGTCGAGCGTGGGTGTGGCCGACCCGCCGGGTGCTGAACGCTGCGCCGGCATGGTGCCGCGCTGAATCACACCGGTGTAGCGCTGATCACGATCCGGTGGTGGCGAAAACGCTGGATTGCGCCATTCAATCACGGCCGCATATCCCAACGACTCCGGATCGTGCGCGAGGTAGTTGGGCACCACGCCCAACACCTCGAACCCCTGTCGCAACTGAAAGCTGAGCGTCGCGTCGGTGCTGGTTCCTCGCACGACGCGCTCCGTGTACTCACGCGCTGACAGCCGATTCGCATAGCGATGGTAGCCGCGCAACCGTGCGCCGGCGCGAATACGCCAGAGGCCGAGGCGTTCCGTGAGTTCGAACCGTGCGGCGTAAATGGCCTTCCCGATTCCTGAACCGCGGCGACCCGGGGACACCATCACCTCAGCGCCGTAAAGCGTGTGGCCACGTTCGGGGTCGTGATTGGTAAAGAGGCCGCCGTCGGTGAAGTCGCGCCAGGTATCGAAAAACTCGTAATCGTCCCAGAGTACCACCAGGCTTGCCGCCATGCCCACCACGGTGCCCGACTGCGTGTCAATGGCCACGAACTGTCCCTCGGCGAACTGCTCCAGATGCGACGCAAGCGCCGACGTGCTCCACGGCGGACTGCCGGGATAGGTCTCTTCGGTCAGCGCGATGATACCCGGAAAATCGTCGGGCGTCGTGTTGCGCACGATCACACGACGACGTGCGCTCACAGGACGACCAGCTGCGGATTGGCGACGAGATCGGACGTGCGCTCGCTGTCGAGCAACGGCAGTACCGTGCCCTCTTCGCGGCTGCGCCGTATCGTGTCCATGTTGAGATCGCCGATGACCATCATTTCCTGATTCACGTTGCCCTCGGCCAGAATGCCGTCGCGTGCGAATGGAAAATCACTCGGCGTGAGAATGGATGCGATGCCATAGTTGAGTGAGACGGCCGGCACCTGCGGCAACGAGCCCACGGTGCCCGCATTGATCACGTACATCTGGTTTTCGATGGCGCGCGCATGCGCACAATATCGCACGCGCCAAAAGCCTTGCCGATCGTCGGTGCAGCTGGGGACGCAGAGGATATCCGCGCCGGCCCGTGCGGCGGCGCGCGCCATTTCCGGAAACTCCACATCGTAGCAGATCGCGACCGCGAACTTGCCGAACGGCGCCTCGAACACGCGCAGTTGGTTGTCGGGACTCACGTGCCACTCATCGCGCTCAAAGCGTGTCATGTGCAGCTTGCCCTGCATGCCGCGTGTGCCGTTGGGGCTCAATACGTAGCAGTGATTGCGCACGATGTCCGGATCCACTTTATCACGTTCCGGCACCGTGCCCGCCACGACGTACAGGCCGTAGCGCTGCGCGCATGTTGCCATGAGATCGATCACCGCCGACGCCTGATCGGCCAGCGTGCGGATTTGCTCGCGAATGGGACGGCGTGTGTCGCCAAGGGTGAGCAGCTGCACTGAGAAATACTCGGGAAACACCACGAGTTGGCAGCGATAGTCGGCGGCCGTCTGCAGCAGCGCCTCCACCTGATCACGGAATTGATCGAATGTGGTGACCGGACGCAACAAATACTGCAGCGCGGCGACGCGGAGTCGATCCATGCGGAGCCTCTTGAGAAAAGTGAGGGCGGTCCGCAACCGACAATTGGAGACGCCAAGCTCATCGGTATACACCATCGGGACGGAACAGTTCCCAAATAGGGCATTTGCCCTACTGCGCGAAACAGCGCCCGGAGTCAATATTATACGCGTTGTGACGTGGCGCACGGAGTTGATGTCGCTGCGGGTGCTTCGTGCACGCATGATTTCGCTAACTGCAGTCCGGTGTTCCATACACATTCTCAGGAGTCCAGCGTGCTCAGTCTCCGAAGTGCAAGGCGCGTCAAGCCGTGGTTCGCAGCCGTTGCAGTCCTCATCCTGGCCGCCTGTGGTGGAAGCGATGATCCGCCCACCGCAACGACCGGTGACTTCACCTTTTCGCTGACACCGACCGCGCTGACGGTGGCGCAGGGACAGAGTGGGCAGGTGACGGCAGCACTCACGCGAACTGGTGGGTTTACCGGCGCCGTCGCCGGTACAGTGGAAGGCGTTCCCGCCGGCGTCACGCTCACGCCACTCGCGATTGCGGCGGGAAGCAGCAGTGCGCCGATCACCGTCACCGTCGGGGCAGCGGTCGCGGCCGGTGTCTATCCGATAACGGTTCGCGCCAATGCCACGGGCATTGCGCAAAAAACGCTGACCGTCACACTCACCGTGACGGCGGTGGCCACACCGACAGTTGCCGTGTCTGTGAATCCGGCCACGCTGAGTATTCAGGCTGGCGCGCAGAGCGTGTCACAGACCACAATCACGCGTGGTGGTGGATTCGCTGGTGCCGTGACGCTCAACGTGACCGGTGCGCCCGCAGGCGTTGTCGTGTTGTCTCCAGCGATCGCCGTCGGCGCAACCACGTCAACAATCACCGTGCAAGTTGGTTCAGCCGTGGTACCGGGCGCGTACCCATTAACCGTCCGGGCGAACGGCACGGGTGTGACCGAAGCCACGACTGCGCTCTCGCTCACCGTCGCGGCGAACCCGGGCAGCTTCACGCTGTCGGCGAATCCTGCGGCCGTCACGATTACTCAGGCGCAGACGGCGCAGACGACAGTCTTCAGTGCGCGCGTCGCGCCGCATGTCGCACCTGTCACGCTGTCGATCAGGGGGTTGCCGACCGGTGTGAGTTTCTTATTGAATCCCGTGAATCCGGTCGCGGGCACCACGACCACGATCACGTTCACAGCCACGGCCGGTGCGACGTTGGGCGCGGGCACCGCCAGCATCACGGGAACGGGTGGTGGCGTCACG